>JAMOQL010000209.1 GCA_027064025.1 Bacteroidales bacterium | reverse complement strand
AAGGAGTAGCTTTAATTATTTAATATAAACGTTAAGTGTTTAGATATCTCTTCTTTTATAAAGAGCTTCTCCTGTTTCTTCATCAAATTGAAGATACTTATAAATATCGTTTTGGTTACCTTCGATATTTTTGTTGTAATACTCAAAATATTCGGTAGGAGTTGGTAGTTTACTAGTTAAAGCAACAACAGCTCCAAGTTCAGCAGAACCTAAAAATACTTGAGCTCCATTACCCATACGGTTGTCGAAGTTACGAGTAGAAGTTGAGAATACGAAATCGCCATCTGCTACACGTAATTGGTTACCCATACAAAGCGAGCATCCAGGAACCTCAATACGAGCACCAATCTGGTTAAATACAGAGAATAAACCTTCTTCTTTTAATTTTGCTTGATCCATACGAGTAGGAGGAGCAATAAATGTTCGAGTTTCTTTGTTTACTCCATGACCTTCCCAGATTTTACCAGCAGCACGGAAATGACCAATATTAGTCATACAAGAACCTAAGAATACATCAGAGATTTTTGTTCCTGCAACTTCCGATAATACTTTAACATCATCTGGGTCGTTAGGGCAACAAAGAATAGGCTCCTTAATATCTGCTAAATCAATTTCGATAACTTGTGCATATTCTGCATTTTCGTCACGCTCCATTAATTTTGGATTCTTTAACCATTCTTTTACAGCATCAATTCTGTTTTGTATTGTTTGTGGATGTTGGTAACCATCTTCAATCATTTTTTCCATCATTGCGATGTTAGATTTTAGATATTTAACAACTGATTTCTCTGATAATTTGATTGTTGCAGCAGCAGCAGAACGTTCAGCAGCAGCATCAGTTAATTCGAATGCTTGCTCAACAGTAATATCAGGTAAGCCTTCCATTTCGAGAATACGACCGTTGAAAACATTAACTTTATTCTTTTTAGGAACAGTCATTAATCCTTTCTCAATAGCTTTTAAAGGAATTGAATTTACAACATCACGCAAAGTTAAACCTTTGTTTAATTTACCTTTAAATTTAACTAAAACGGATTCTGGCATATCTAAAGGCATAAAACCTAAAGCACCAGCAAAAGCAACTAAACCTGAACCTGCAGGAAATGAAATCCCCATTGGAAAACGTGTGTGAGAATCACCACCTGTACCAACTGTATCTGGCACTAATAAACGGTTTAACCATGTGTGGATAACTCCATCGCCAGGATTTAAAGCAACACCTTCTCTATCAGAAATAAATTTAGGTAAATAACGATGCATTCTAACATCTGTAGGTTTTGGATAAGCAGCTGTATGGCAGAAAGACTGCATAAACATTGGTGATTGGAATTTTAAGCAAGCTAATTCTGTTAATTCATCAGCGGTCATAGGACCTGTTGTATCTTGTGAACCAACAGTTGTCATAAGAGGCTCAACTGCTTGGCCAGGTAAAACACCTTTTTCGCCAATAGCTTTGCCTACCATTTTTTGTGCTAATGTATAACCTTGGTCAGCTTTGTGTGTTGGTTGCTCAACAATTGCAAATACATCAATATCTCCCATATTTAAAGCTTTTCGAGCTTTCATGGTTAGGGCTTTACCAATAATTAAATTCATACGACCACCTGCTTGGTATTCATCAGCAATAGTAGAAGGTTTTAATTCGAAAGTTGAGATAACATCACCAGCTTGGTTTGTTACTTTTCCTTCTTTTGTATTTATTGTAATAATATCGCCAGAGTTAATTTTTGTAACATCACAAATAATTGGCATTCCACCTGAATCTTCAACAGTATTAAAGAAGATAGGAGCAATTACTCCACCAAGAACAAAACCTTCGCGACGTTTGTTAGGTACAGCAGGAATATCCTCTCCAATGTGCCATAAAACTGAGTTGGTAGCCGATTTACGAGAAGAACCTGTTCCTACAACATCACCAACAAAAGCAACTTTTGAGCCTTCTGCTCTCCATTTTGCAATAGTTACATTTCCTTCTGGAAATAATGTTTTCCCCATTGCTAAGGCGTGTAAAGGTATATCAGGACGTGTAGAAGCGTCAGAAGCTGGAGAAAAATCGTCAGTATTGATTTCGCCATCTACTTTATATGCTTTTACAGTAGCTATTTCTGGAAGAGGGTTTTTAGTAGTAAACCATTCAGCATCAGCCCACGATTTTAATACTTGCATGGCAAAATCATTCGATTTGCTCATTTCAGCAATTGTATCGAATGAATCGTAAACTAAAGTTATATTTTTTAATGCTTCAACAGCAAATTGAGCAATTTCATTGTCTTTTAGTGCATCGATAAGAGGAGTTACGTTGTAACCTCCAATCATGGTTCCTAAAATACGAATAGCATCTTCTTTATTTATTAGTGACGAAGTTTTGTTTCCTTTAAGAATTTCGTTTAAAAAATCAGCTTTAACTTCTGCTGCAGGGTCTACTCCAGGAGCAATTCTCTCAGTAAATAAGTTTAAAAGAAATTCTTCTTTTCCTGCTGGTGGGTTCTGTAATAACTCACATAATTCGCCTGTTTGGTTTGCGTCTAAAGGCAAGGCAGGAATACCCTTCTCTGCTCTGTAAGCCTCATGTTTTAGATAATTTTCAATCATTTGTAATTATTATTATGTCGTAATTTATTTTGCTTTTTTTTGTAAGCTATAAAGATAATCATTTATATGATGACTTAATAGAATAATGTTTTTAAATATGTACCTATGTGAAATTTATCATTAATATTTGAGAATAATATAAAGATATTTTGGTAATTCAAAAGTTTGTAATTTTTTATTTCGGTTTGTGACGATAATCATTAATAATATTGATATTAAATAGAAATGCTTTACATAAATCAAATAATTTTATTTACTTTGCATTAAACACGCAATGCTTTGATAGACATTTTAATCATAATATCCTCTATTCTTTTAGCCTATCTAATAGGATCTATTCCTACAGCAGTATGGGTTGGTCGTATGTTTTATGATATTGATATTAGAGAGCATGGCAGTGGAAATGCGGGAGCAACTAACACCTTTCGTGTATTAGGAAAAAAAGCGGGTATTCCAGTATTAATCTTCGATGTTCTAAAGGGATGGTTATCAGTTCAGATTGCAATTTTAGCAAGTCATTGGATTTTATTTTCTAACGATCAATTTATTAATCTAGAGTTGGCACTTGGTGTTGCAGCTCTGTTGGGCCATATTTTTCCTATATATGTTGGGTTTAAAGGAGGAAAAGGTGTAGCAACTTTGTTGGGGCTTATTATTGCAATTGCTCCTGTTGCAGCCTTGTATGCGGTTATTATTTTTATTGCGACATTACTTATTACAAGGTATGTTTCATTAAGCTCGATGATTGGTGGTTTTTCGTTTCCTATTCTTATCATTGTGGTTTTACAAACAACTACTATTTCCTTGGTCGTTTTTTCTATGGTGATTGCCATATTGTTATTATTCACGCATCAGAAGAATATTGAACGATTATTGTCTAGAGAAGAATCCAAGGCCAATATTAAAGTGAAGTTGAAAAAAAGTAATCGAAAAAATGCAATGGATTTAGATTCGTAAGGTTGTTCAACCTATTTTTAGACTCTTAAAAGCATTTCCTAAATTTTCAATTATATCAGAAGCAATTAAGCTTAATTCTCCTTTATCCTTTTTTGCTATGTCTCCTGCTAATCCGTGAATAAATACTCCTGTTCTAAGTGCATTAAACGAATCTAAACCTTGTGCTAATAAGCCTGTAATAATTCCCGTCAGCACATCGCCACTTCCTGCGGTAGCCATGCCTGGATTTCCAGTGCTGTTAAAATGAAAATCTCCGTTAGGGCAAACAATACTTGAATAGGCCCCTTTTATCAGAATAAAGATTTGATATTTCTTGGCAAATTTCTGAGTTTCAAATAAACGAGAATAATGATCTTTAGTTTTGCCAATTAATCTTTCCAATTCTTTGGGGTGAGGGGTGAAAATACTGTTTTTGGGGATATTATCGAGTAATTTAGGATGTTGAGCTAATAAATTTAAGGCATCGGCATCGAAAACGGATGGTTTTTCTAATTGGTTTATTAGAGTGGTAAATAATTGTAAACTTTCATCAGATATTCCAATTCCAGGGCCGAGTCCAAGGCAATCGAAATCCGTTATTTTTGGAATATCATTTATACTTGAATATGAGAAACTCATGGCTTCTGGCAAAGAAGTTTGCATAATTAGATTCTCATCTTTGGGGATTAATGCACTAAGCAAACCTGCACCAGAACGCAAACATGCCTTTGATGCTAAAATTGCTGCTCCCATTTTACCTTTACTTCCTGCAAATATTAATGCGTGACCAAAAGTGCCCTTATGAGAAAACTGTTTTCTGTTTGAAAATGCTGTTGAGATATCTTCTTTATGCGTTAGATAAAAATCAGTTTGGGTTTCTGCAATATATTGGGGATGAACTCCAATATCGAAAACCAACATTGTTCCTACAAAATCAGAGTTCTCGGGCAATAAAAAAGAAAGCTTAGGAAATTGAAAAGTTAGTGTGTAGTCGGCTTGAATAATATGCTTGTGAATATTCTGAGAATTATTTTCACCAAATAAGCCAGAAGGAATATCAATAGCTAATGTAATAGCTTTAGATAAATTAATTTGGCATATTCTTTCAGCCAAAACACCTTCTATAGGACGGGTTAGACCAGATCCTAAGATGGCATCAATAAAAATATCAAATTGATTTAAGTCTATTTTTTTATTAAATTTAGAGAAGATGGTTTTATCAATACTTTCTAATCGTTTTTTATTAGTTAAAAAATCTTTTGAATAGTTGGAGGAAATTTTTAAATCGAAAACTTGAATTTGATAGTTGGCTTTGAGTAAATGTCTAGCGATTACTAAACCATCGCCCCCATTATTTCCTGACCCAACAAAGACCGCAATATTATTCGTCTTAGAGTAGTTTTGTATTATCCAATCAGAGGCTTTACTAGCTGCTCGTTCCATTAAATCTACAGAAGATATAGGTTCGTTGTTAATTGTAAAGTTATCAGCTTCTCGAATTTGTTCAGCTTTAAAGATTTTCATTTTGTGATTATTTAGAGAAATTTAATCTTATAAAATTACAAACTTGCTTTTGAAATTCATACTGTTTGAAAAATAAAGTAATTTTGTAGCATAAGAAATATTAATAGCAATGACAGAAAACTATATATTTTCGGGATATGGACATGCTTTAGGAGAGTATTCTATCGATAATAAGGAATTAGAAGAAGCAGTAAATAAAGAATTTTTGGAGAAGTTTGATACCAAACGCATTGAGGCTGGTGAGAAATTTCAAAAGGCCAAAGCTAAATCTCCAAGCTTATCGGCCTTCGATTATATGGCAGAGCTAAAAATGGGTTTTAAGAAACGGAATCACGTAGTGCCATTTCCTCCCACAAGAGAAAAATATAAAACAGCAAAAACATCATTAGATCTAGCTGTAGAATCGACACAAGATGCTATAGCTGATGCAGGAATTAATCCTGAAGATATATCGGCATGGTTGGTTAGCACTGCTACGCCACACGAACAAGCACCAGGTTTGGCCGCTACTCTAAAAGCTTATTTTGTCGATTTCGAGAATCAGGCAGAAACCATGACATTAACCTCTGCCTGTGGCGGATTTAATTATAATTTAGAACGTGCAATTACTTACTTTAAAACGCATCCAAAAGCTAAATATTTAGTAATTTGTCATGCAGAAGTAATGTCGGAATTATTGGTAGATACTACCGAATTTGTTCCTTTTGTAACCTTTGCAGACGCTTCGGCTACTGTAATTCTTTCTCGTGAGATGACCAAAAAGAAAGAAGGAATTCTTTCTATAGTCAATTACGAAGATCCACAAATGATAAATTATTTGGGAGCCAGTGCCAAAGGCAAAATGTATATGCAAGCAGGAATTATTAAAGATAGAGCAACGGTAAATTTGGTTCGTAACTCTCAGGAAGTTTTAGATAAAACTAAATGGTGTTTGGAAGACATCGATTTAATGATTCCGCACCAAACAGGAAACGCAATTGTACATGGTGTTGTTAAAGAATTGGGCTTGAATATCGATAAAGTATATCAAAAAGTACAATACGAAAACGGAAATCTTTCTGGCGCCTCTATACCAACTTGCTTGAGTCGATTAAATGCTGAAGGAGAATTAAAAGCAGGAGAAAAAATAATAACGGCTACAGCAGGCTTAGGAGGCGAGAACGGAGCTTTTACGTATTTAGTTCCTGAAAAGAAGAAAGTTGATAAAAGTATTAAACATTTAAAAAATAGGATTTCTTTAGTTACAGGAGCAAGTGGTGGAATTGGAGAATCGATTGCTATGGAATTAGCCTCTCGTGGATCGGATATCATATTACATTATTTTTCGAACGAGGTTAAGGCTAATCAACTGAGAGAAAAAATTCAAAAACAATTTGGTGTAAGAGTTGATTTGATTTGTGCAAATTTTGCAAAAGAAGATGAGCTGAATACGATGATTCAAGAGTTAAAGGCGAAATATTCTAAGATAGATTATTTGGTACATACAGCAGCAACTACGGGTACGCTGGGTCGGGCATCAGAAATAAATAGTAAAGAATTCGATTTAGTTTTACAGATTAATCAATTTGCACCCATCGAGTTGACTAAGCAGTTATTTCCACTTCTGCAAAAGACCATATTGTATGTCGGTTCTGTGGCAGAAGATGCCGAGTTCCCGGGTTCAGTTTCGTATGTAGCATCGAAAAGGGGTTTACATGGTTTTGCGGGTAGCTTTGCTCCTGAAGCCTCACAAAAAGGAATTAAAAGTATTTATTACATGCCAGGAATTGTAGATGGAGGAATGGCAAAATATCTCGACGAATTGCAACGTAATGCTACTATGATGGCTATTGGACAGAAAAAAGCAACGCCTTTAAATAAGATTGCGTCTAGAATTGTTAATTCACTTTATATTCCCAAAGTTCAGGGTACTTATAGTACATATGAAGATGTTTTAACTGTGCGAAGAGATAGTTACAGAGCCGACGATATTCATTATAATATTAAAGCATAGCTTAGATTATTAGACTTAAGATATTAGACGAAATGATAGACCAGCTGTAGAAATACTAAACAACTCGTCATTGCGAGGAGGTACGACAACGCAATTTCCCAGTAAACGTAGACAGATTACTTCGGGTAAAAACCCTCGTAATGACGATAAAAATTTACTATTTTTACAAAAAATAAGATCTAAAATAGAATGTCTTCAGAAGCTCCAAACATAAAAACTTTAGTTGCAGATTTACCATCGCAACCTGGCGTTTATCAGTATTTTGATAAAACGGGCACTATTATCTATGTGGGGAAGGCCAAGAACTTAAAAAAGCGAGTGGCATCTTATTTTAATAAAAATCAGGACTCTGCAAAAACGCGAATATTGGTTCGCAAGATTGTAGATATAAAACACATTATTGTAGATACCGAAACCGATGCTTTGTTGCTCGAAAATTCTTTGATTAAAGAATATCAGCCCCGCTACAATGTCTTGCTAAAAGATGACAAAACTTATCCTTGGATATATATTAAGAATGAACGTTTTCCGCGTGTTGCCTATACTCGAAAAATGGAAAAAGATGGCAGTTTGTATTTTGGACCTTATACTTCCGTATTTATGGTTAAGACCTTAATTGCCATGATTAAAAAGTTATATCCTCTTAGAACTTGTAGTCATAATTTATCTATCGAAAATATTGCTCAAGGTAAAATAAAAGAATGCTTAGATTACCATATTGGTATCTGCAAAGCACCTTGTATCAATTTACAAACTGAAGGGGAATACCGAAAAAACATTGAACAGATTAAGCACATCCTGAAAGGACATTTGTTTATTGTTAAACAGGAATTAAAAAAATTGATGCTGGAAGAATCGGAGCAGCTGAATTTTGAATCGGCTCAGAAATACAAAGACAAAATTGCCATTATCGAAAATTATCAATCTAAATCTACTGTGGTAAGCAATACGGTTAATAATGTAGATGTATTTTCTTTTATCGACGACGAAAAATATGTGTATATCAATTACTTTAAGATAATTGACGGAGCCATTTTGCAATCGTATACCATGGAGGCGAAAAAGGCTCTGGAGGAAGATAATTCGACTGTTCTTCTACAAGCTATTATATTTATTAGAGATAAATTTTCGTCGCTTTCCAAAGAAATAGTGGTGCCTTTCGAACTCGATGTAGAATTAGAAAACATCAGTTTTATTGTTCCCAAACAGGGCGATAAAAAGAAGCTTCTCGATTTATCTTTTAAGAACTTGAAATATTACCAACGCGATAAAAAGAAACATCGAGAGAATGTAAGTGCAGAAAAATATGGCAATCAGAAATTGGAGCAGTTACAAAAAGATTTACATCTGAAAGCCTTGCCCAAACATATTGAGGGCTTCGATAATTCGAACATCCAAGGCACCAACCCTGTGGCTTCTTGTGTAGTATTTAAAAACGGAAAGCCCGCCAAAAGAGATTATAGACATTTTAAAATAAAAACGGTAGTCGGCCCCGATGATTACGCCTCGATGGAAGAAATTATCTATCGCAGATATAAACGCTTGCAAGAGGAGGAACAAAGTTTGCCTCAGCTAATTGTAATTGATGGCGGAAAAGGTCAATTAAGTGCCGCTGTAAAAAGCCTAAAGAAATTAAATTTATATGGGGAAATTGGAATCATCGGAATTGCAAAGAAGCTTGAGGAAATTTATTTCCCAGGAGATTCTATTCCTTTGTATTTGGATAAAAATTCAACAAGCTTAAAGTTGATTCAGCAAGTCAGGAACGAATCGCATCGTTTTGGTTTGCTTTTTCACAGGCAATTGCGTTCTAAGAATTTTATTCAATCAGACTTATCGAATATTAAGGGTGTTGGAGAGAAATCTATTGAAAAATTGATACAATATTTTGGTTCGGTTGAACAAATAAAAAAGGCTTCATATAAGGATGTTTTTACCTGCCTTGCGAAAGAAAAGCAATCTAAATTAGTTTTTGATTATTTTAATAAAGCATAGATTTATCTAGTTAATACGAATATTCATAGAAATCTTATTTCTACTCATTCTCCGATACTATTATCGACTTTATAACCCAAATAGTTAACTTGCGTACAATAATCAGAATATCTAATATTTCTGATTATGAAAATAGTTTTTAGTTTCTTTTTATTAATAATATCTATACTCGTTAACGCTCAATATAATATAAGCGAAAAATTTATTTTGCCCGATGAAGTTGAAGAAACTTCGGGGCTTATATTTTTTAATAATCATCTTATCACACATAACGATAGTGGGGGCTTAGCCGAATTATATGAGATCGATACTATCTCAGGGAGCATCACTAGAACGGTTACTATACAGAATGCATCTAATGTGGATTGGGAAGATATTTGTCAGGATCAGAATTACATATATATTGGCGATTTTGGGAATAATAATGGTGACAGAACTGATCTGAGCATTTATAGAATTAGTAAATACGATTACGAACATTATTCGACAGTGATTGCCGATACTATTTCATATTCATATGCAGAGCAAGTAGATTTTACAGCTCAACACAATGCTACTAACTGGGATGCTGAGGCACTTGTTAGTATAGGAGATCAGTTACTCATCTTTTCAAAGAATTGGGAAGATAATCATGTAAATATATATCCTGTTCCCAAAAACCCAGGGACTTATACAACAAGTTCGCAAAGTGTTTACAATGTACAAGGAATGATTACAGGAGCAGATCAGATTGGCGATAGTTTGATAGTATTAGTAGGCTATGATTCTGGTTTGCATTCGTGTATTGTTACAATTAGAGATATTGATTTGGATAATCTTGATTTGTTTGGGAGTAGTTCTGTGACACAGTATAACGAAATTGTAAGTGCAGGAAATCAGCTTGAGGGTATTTGTTTTGTGTCGGTCAATAATTCTGATTATCGCTTGTTTTTATCGAACGAACGGTTTTCGTTTAGTACTTTAGTTTGGGATGCAAAATTAAGAGTTTTGGAACTGGATAAAACAGTATTATCTATTCAAAATATTAAGGACGATAATTTAGTAGTATATCCAAACCCTTCTAATGGGAAAGTTAATTTTACATTTAACGAGCAGAATTTTTCTAGGAAAAAGATATATGTTTATAATTCGTCAGGTATCGAACTTTCAGAATTGAAGAATCCATCACAGAATTTCGTTTTAGATTTTTCAAAATATGGAAAGGGAATCTACGAAGTAGTTATCCAAAACTCCACAACAATTATCACCAGAAGAATAATAATAAATTAAAATTTGGGGCAAGGAATGATAACAGCTTTTCGTTTGTGTCTAACTTTCTGATTTTGGTTGAAAAGAAAGATTAATGATATTTCGTGAGCCCCAGCAGTGTTGGAAAAAATGCGAGAAATAGTAATGTCGTAGCTATAACCAAAAGTTAGGTTTTTGTATTTATAACCTACTAGAATGGCAAAAGCATCGTTGTTTATATAGTCAGGACCATAGTCTTTAAATAGAGGAATCCCTCTATACCATAAGCCAAAAATAAAAGGATCCCTATTCCAATAAGCACCTAAGTCTAACTGGTCAAACTTTCCTTGGGCTTTGTATGAAAAGGCTACTTTTATAGTTTCTTCGTTGTATCGCTTGGCATTAGCCACAATAAATTTACGCCCCCCAAACAATCTAAATTTCACCGGTATTCTAGAAACTCCATCTATTAAAGATTGATTAGGATTAAAAAGATGGTCGAGCATAAAACCACCCCAGTACAATTTATTATAAGCCATAAATGAGAAACCTGCATCAGGATATTGTATTTTTTCTAAAGTTGGGGTTTCTATACTTGTGGGGCTGTTTCCATCAATATCCATTTGATCGTTGAATTGCAACTTATCAAAATCGATACTCCTAATATTGTAGTTAAGCATTAGCCCAGGGCGAATCGACCATTTTTTATTAAATTTAATTTGATAAGAATAACTTGCTGCTACAGTTGTTAAGCCGAGTTGACCAGTCCCTGCTTGATCCCGCAATACTTGTAGACCAACGCCACTGTTGTAGCGTGGAAAAAAATGATCGATAGAAGCAGAATAAGTAATAAAAGAGCCGGGAATTGCAGGCCACTGATCTCTAAAATTTAAGACCGCTCTTGTACCAGAAGTCGACCCCGCAAAGGAGGGGCTTAAATACACCGGATTAGCGTAGAATTGTGAGAATTGAGGATCTTGTCCAAACCCTTTTAGACTAATACTAATTAAAAATAATATGAAGTAAATAATTTTATTCATTGCTTCTTTGTACCTCTGTTGCCAATTCTTTTTTGATTAAACGGATGGTTTTTAATACATCCTCTAAACTTAAATTTTTTGTTAAATCAATAGCTAAAGTTTGGCTGTAATATCCTTTTGCTTCAACGAACATTTTGTATTCTTCATTAGGTTTAAGTATCATTACAAATTTACCTGAAGAATAATCTGATTTATAAACGCCTTCTAATTGGTTATTTTCTTTATTAATAATTGTAATATTTGCCCTTAGCGAAAGTTGATTCTTATTATCGATGACTCGCCCTTTAATTACCAGAAATTCATTTTTCTTTTTTGGAAGAATGGTGTGATAAATATCAGCAAAACCATAGCCCCCAGATCTATTACTCGAAAAAAAATAGTCCTCATTATTTACTGTTGAAATAAATATATCATCCATTACAGAATTAATTGGGTAACCCATATTTTTGGGTTCCGACCATTGCCCATTGGTTAGTAATTGACTTTTAAATAAATCGTATCCGCCCATGTTTTTATGTCCTTTCGATGAAAAATAAAGCGTAACACCATCCGATGCGATATATGGACCATCTTCATCTTCGGCAGTATTGATCATTGCTCCTAAGTTACTTGGCAAACTCCATTGCCCATTGGGGAGAATCTTTACGCAATAAATATCTTTACCTCCGTAACCACCTTTTCTATTGCTCGAAAAGAAAATCTTTTTCCCATTTGGATGAATACTAATGCTTGATTCTGAGCTGTTTTTATTGTTTATTGACGATTCGAAAGTAATGGGCTCTGACCACTGTTCTTCGATTTTAACAGATTTTAAAATATCTCCTCCAACCAGATTAGGATTAGTTCTATAGATATAAAATATACTATCGTGATTAGAAATCGCCACACTAGCATCGTGAGTCTTGGTATTTAATGGGGCACCAATATTATTAGGCTTCTGCCAAATATTATTAACCTTATTGCTCAAATAAATATCTTCAAAATATTCATTATTAGGATCTTTTATATCTGGGAAGCTACCTTTTCTACGAGAAGTAAAATAAAGTTTATTTCCGTTTGCAAATAAAACAGGTGCGTAGTCTGGATAGGCAGAATTTACGTCTTTACCTAGATTCTCAATTTTATAGTTGCTTTTATTTTTGATTAATTCTTTAGCATTTTTTATTTTATCTATTTCTCTGTTGAGTTTATGAGTGTCAAAAATCATCTCGTTGGGGGCTAAATTTTTATATTTATTATAATTAGCTAGAGCTTGTTCAAATTGTTTTTTTTGATGATATATACTACCTATAAAATAATAAGCATTAGCATTAAAATCTGCTCCTATTAGTAAATATGGTAGTGCAATATTTTTATCACGATTTGCATAAAATGATGCATAACCTAAATAATAATTTATCTCAGTATTGGATGAATCTACCTGATAGATGTCTAAAAGGTTGATATATGCATTTTTATAATCGCCCGTATAGATTAATTCTTTAGCATATTTCAATTGCTTATCGAACTGCTTTACATTTGGTTTTTTTTGAGCAAAAAGACCAACAGTGTTAAAAATTAATAATATGACAATAATATTTCTTTTCATTTTTATAAAATCATATAAAATCTGTTATCGGATTAAGGTAACATCTCCAGCAAATTGGAACTGTTTCCCGTTGATATATTTCCCTGTTACTTTCCAAACGTAAACATCTTGCTTGCTCAATTCGCCTCTATAGTAGCCATCCCAACCAATATCTATGCTGTTGCTGACAAAAATAAGCTCGCCCCAACGATTAAAGATATTTAGCTCATAGTCCGTAACGCCCCTAAATACTGGATGAAAAACCTGATTTTCGGTATCTGGGATAGGATATTTCCCTCCGTTAGATCCAGAAGCAGAAGGTTTAAACGCATTTGGAAAATCAATTTTTCCTTCTGATTTAGCTTCAACAGCTTGTGGTAGATAGGCTGTATCCATACACATATTCTCTGTCATAGCAATTAAAGTAATATCGTAAGAGCCTTCTTCTTGATAATAATGTAAAGGATTTTCTTCAGTAGATGTAATATTATCGCCAAAATTCCAAAGCACACTATCTGCTCCAATCGAAAGATTAAAACACTTGATAGGTTGTTCAGGAATATATACTATTTCTGGCGATACTTCGAAATGTGCTTCGGGTGTTGGATAAACATGTATGGGGCCTAGAATTATCTCGTTACTACCATTCTCTCCCGTTACTGTTAGTTTAATATAATAGATGCCTTCATCATAATAAACATGAATAGGTTCAAAGGCTTCTGATGTATAACCATCACCAAAGTCCCAGAAATAATTTTCGGCATTTAAACTTAAATTAGTTAGGGTTACTTTTAGAGGAACACAACCAGATTTAGGTGAAAAATTAAAATCGGCTGTTGGTTCTGGGGCAATAATTTTAACAGATTTTTTGATGCTATCAGAGCAAAATTCGTTAAAAACTTTGAGCCAAATATCATAATCTCCCCAAGTATTGTAACTATGAGTATTGGGCTGTTGTAATGTTTCTGTTTGCCCATCGCCAAAATCCCAATGATATTGCCAATTTCCATTTCCTGATTGGTTTGCTAATGCAAAAACAGTATTTGGATAATTTTGTTGTGGAGGTTGAACATCGAATGCTGCTGTTGGTGTTGCGTAAATTATAATTTGACGAAGCGCTGTGTCCAAACAATTATAATCCGATCGAGCAATGAGTTGAATTAATAAAGTATCGTGATTGATATTTGTATTTTCAAAAGTGTACGAAGGATTTTGTTCGCTCCTGGATAAGCCATTATCGAAATCCCAGAAATAGGATGTTGCTCCAGAAGATTGATTAATAAAGTCGATGGGTAATGGACTACAACCTGCTGTATCGGAAGTAAACAATGCTGTTACTTTTGGATAAACCTCTATATTTTTGTGATGCTGTGCTGAGCATCCAAATACGTTTGTAACTTCTAAATCGATATCGAACAAACTAGAAATAGCTTGATTATTGACATACTCGTGAGAGATATTAATTTCAGAGCTGTTTAGTGTATCACCATCTCCAAAACTCCAAAAATGGTTATCTCCACCTACCGAAGTATTAGTGATAATCTGTAGATATGGCGTGCAACCACTTTCGCCTTGTAAAGCAAAATTGGCAAAAGGAGTTGGTAATACTTTTATTTCTAAAGTATCGGAATCCGAACATCCATAAGTTGAATTACCTATTAGAATTGTGGTATAAACAAGCTCATTTTGGTATGAATTATTATAATAAATATGTAATGGGCTCGATAAATTTGAACTTTGCCCATCGCCAAAATCCCAAAGGTAAGTTGTAGCTCCGCTTGATAGGTTTACCATCTGGTTACTAAAAGGGTTACAAGCAATGGTATCGGCAGTAAATTCAATATTCATTTCGGGATAAACAAGAATTGTTTTTTGCATTATGTCTTCACAACCATAATCATTTTCTCCTCGGAGATTAATGTAATAAGTTATTGGATTAGCTGTATTATTCTCGTAGGTATGTGAAATGTTGGATAGTAAATTAGTATCTAAAGTTCCATCTCCAAAGTCCCAATAGTAACTTGTGGCTCCAGTAGAAATATTAATAAAATTAGCATCGAAAGGAGCACAGCCAGAGCTAACTGGGATATTAAAATCTACATTTGGTGTCGGATGAACAACAATTTGTGTGTTGGCAGTATCGGTACAACCAAAATATGAGCTAACAATTAGTTGAACATTATAGCTTACATTATTATTACTTAAGTTGGTGTAATTGCTTTGAGCTAGGTAAGAGCCTATTTCGGAAGTTCCGTTTCCAAAATCCCAAGAATAAGTTTGACCAGATGGTGATGTAGAAAAATCTACTGTTGCTGGGTGGCAAGAGCTATCAGGAGTAGCTATAATCTCGTAATTTGGATTTGGATAAACAGTGATATAGTCTACGGTAGAATCTACACAGCCAAAAGATGTTACAGCATATAAAGTAACGGCATAATTAACAATAAATACGGTATCGTTAACAAAGGTGTGCGAAATAGTATTGGCAGTATCTAGCGGAGATCCATCGTCCCAATTCCAGATATGCATGGTGGAGCCCACCGAACTATTTACAAAATCTACAGAAGAAGGGCTACATTGTGGTATTCCGTTGTTGGAAAAGTTTGCGTTGGGAGCTGGGTGAACAGTGACTGTTTGAACTAAAGTGTCACCGCAACCAGGATTATTTACAATTAATGTTACATTATAGGTTAAATCTCCATTTGTAGAATTATAAAAAGTTTCGCTAGGGTTTTCAACCGTTGTTGTATTTCCATTTCCAAAGGACCATGTGTAGTCTGTTCCACCAGTCGATTGATTAGAAAAATCTACGGTAAAAGGTGTGCAACCATCAGGATTTATTGGATTAAATGCAGGTGTTGGAACTAAGTTAAATGATACTAAAACGTGATCTTCATCAGTGCAGCCATAACCATTGTCTTCATGCCAAATTAATTCGTAATTTGTATAGGTATCCGAAGTAACATAAGTATCGAATAATGTACTATCGGAGAATGTAATATTTCCTGTTCCAGAGAATACTGTCCAATATCCATTCCCAACAGATGGGACAGATTCTAATTGGTAAGTATATCCACATATTCCACCGTCAGGGCCTGCATCTGCAATAGGTTGTTCGGTAAATCTAATTTCAATAGTATCTTGATCGATACATGAAGGGCCATAAGTTTCGGACCAGATTAATTGATATAAACCATATTGATCGGCAGTAGCTTGAGCTGTAGCCGAATGATTATTATCGAAAGAAATGCTCCCTGGACCAGAAAATTCAGACCATGTTCCTGTTCCAATAGAGGGGTTAGCGGCTAAATTAATCAACAAACCACAGACGCTATCGTTTAAACCTGCATCAGCAATTGGATTTTCGAAAACAGTAACTATTGCATTATCTGTACCAGTACATCCATTATCATCTGTTACGGTGTAAGTATAGTTATAGGTTCCTATTACTGTTGAGTTGAAGGTGACAGACTGCGTGTTGGTTACGTCAAGATTAGCAACATCTCCAGTCCAAACGTGAGTTATATAGTTTCCTGTTCCTCCCGATGGATTACCATTTAAGATTAAATCTTCGCCTACACAAACTTCTGCTGGATCTGGAATAATATGGGCATTGGCAGGATTAACATTTATTGCTATACTTTCGGTATTGGAGCATCCGTTATCGTCGGAAACAGTATAATTTAGGTTATATAAGCCTTGAGTTGTAGTTGTAAAGCTTGGATTGACGATATTTGTAGCACTTAAAGGTGTGGTATCGCCAGACCAAAGATGAGAAATAATATTTCCGTCTCCTGTGGTTGGATTACCATCAAGAAAGATAATATCGCCAGGGCAAACTTCTTGATTTGGACCGAGATTTGGGTCTGGGATTGCATATACTTCAATTTGGATAGTAGCTGTTCCATCGCATCCATATGTTGGATCGGTAGTTGTATAAGTAATTGTATGAATACCAGGTCCAGCTACCCAAGGTCTAAATTGACCTGAATTATTAACTCCATCACCATTCCAAACACCACCTCCTGGTGTTCCATTTAGCCAGACTTGTCCATTGTTAGCACAAAAAGGCCCCGCTGGGTCTAGGTGAGTTTGAGGTGTATCTACAATTAAAATAATGGCTGTAATCTCTATGGGAGGAAAATCTCCATTTACCAAATCGGATGGAGGTCCTGCAATAGAAGGGTCATCGTAAGGATTACAGTAATTCCAATTTCGCAATGTTATTTCAAATTCATCGCCAACTTGTGGTCCGAGAGGCGAAAAGCAATACTGACTTACATTATTTGGAGCTTGAGGGGCGTCAACATATTCAGGAGCTTCAACAACATTATCCCAATAAGGGTAACTTTGAGATGATCCTCCCACTGTTGCATTACTAATAAAATTAACCGCACTACTATTTGTTCCATAAACCCACTGTGTCCATCTAGTTTTTCCGTTGATATTATCATTCTCGCCACCAGCTGGTGTGCAATTCCAAATACTAGCATCTGTAAAAACAGTTCCGTCGGCATTACCTACACAGATAGGAAATACTGGAGGATCTATTTCTAAAACGCCTCCGTTGTAATTATCGGTATCCCAAACTGTAACATTTTGTACTTGAATAGAACTAGTGCATACCGTTCCTCCAATAACTAAACTAGCTTCGGGTTGGTAATTACATTTATTCCCTCCGATAGGATAAACATGGGAAAAAGTATATTTCCATTCTTGAAGTGCAACATTGGTATTGCTTGCTGTTTCTATTTCTATTGCATTTCCATCGTCCCAATTAACTTGTATTTCGACAGTCATGCCTGCATCGTTAACACCTCGGTAAGTAACCTCCCAAGTAAGAGAAACAGGAGCACATAGTTTATCAGGCAAAATATCATTAGCTTTTGAGGTAATATTACAATCTTGGGCAGTAGATTGAGTAATACCCCAAAATAATATTAATACAGATATTAGTAGAAATCTTTTGTTCACATGTGTGTTTTATGAATGATTATTAAGTAAAAATAAATAGAATTTTGTGAAAATTCCAATATTTGATGTGTACTTAACAGTATACGTGTTTCTAGGTGTATTTGTTCATCACAATATAATAATAAAAACCCAGAAATACAAGGCTTTATCAGTAATAATACCCAGAAGAAACATTTCCTTGAAAAGGAAATTGTATGATACGATATTCTTAAATATATTTAACTATATCTGTTTTACAAAGCAGCGTCTTCGTTTATGTTGAATATTTTCGTAGTTTTTCCAATTTGCAATAACATTTTGATTGGTTTCGAATATACCAGTGGTTTCCATTATTTTAATTCCAGAGTTTAGCATCTCTGTTTGGATTTCGGCAAACAGAATAACCGCCACTCCGTTGTTTTGATGTTCCTCTAAAACGCCAGTCAATAATAAATCTATTTCTGATGGATTCTTTAGGGCTTTCATTAAGTGCATAAAACCAAAAGGGAATAATTTACCCTTAGCTTTTTGCATAGCTTTGGATAGAGATGGTAATCCAACTACAAAACCAACAATTTGATCTTCTTTTTTTACAACACGGACAAATCGAGGATCAAGAACTTTAAAATATTTTTTACTGTAAAGCTCAATCATTTTGTTATTGAACTGATTGACATAGGGTAAATTTTGGAAGGCTTCGTTTAGAATTTCGAATATTTCTTTAGCATATTTCTGCATTTCGGTTTTGTTTTGAAATCGAATAACATCGTAACCAAAACGTTTTTTGATAAGTCCAGCACCTCTATTTGCTTTATTTACAGGCTTGTCGGTAAGCGTTAGACGAAATTCTAACCAATCGTTTTCTTTAGAAAAACCAAGTCTTTCAAATTGAGTAATAAAATAGGGTAAATGGTAAACTGAAGCTATGGATGGTAAATATTCGAAGCCTTCGATTAATAAGCCTTGAGTATCTAAATTGGTAAATCCAAGTGGTCCGTGAACGTGAGTCATATCTTCTGACTTTAGCCAATTAATAGCTGTGTCGAAAAGGGCATCGACCACTTCGTTGTCATCAACAAATTCAACTTTTGTTATTCGACCGTAAGGTAAGCCTGTTTTTTTATTATAGAGCCCATTAATAATTGCTCCAATTCTACCTAATATTTTACCATCTTTATGGGCTAACCAAAATTTTGCTTTGCAAAATTCAAAAGCTGGATTTTTTTCGGGGTTAATAGCCGAAAGTTCGTCTGCTTTGATGGGAGGAACCCAATAAGCGTTGTTTTTATATAAATCGAATTGAAAAGCGACAAAAGATTTTCTATCTGTGCAGCTCTTAACTTCTTGTATTTGAATGCTCATAATATTTTCTATAATTCTTTGTGAAAATAACAGCTGTTTGCTTAATAGACAAGGTTTTTTAGCATAATTGTTAAAAATATTAAAATTATTTTTGAATGACTAGATTTTTTTTGTTGTATTTTTGTGAAATAAATAGCGTATCTAATATCCTAGAATGTATCTAAAAGACCTGCAATTACTTAACTTTAAGAATTATACATCGATAGATTTTAAGTTTAATCCTAAAATAAATTGTTTTGTTGGAAAGAATTCAGTAGGTAAAACTAATGTTTTAGATGCTATTTATTATTTATCGTTTACTAAAAGTTTTGTATCGTCGGTAGATGCTTATAATGTTAAAACCGATGAAAGTTTTTTTCTAATACAAGGCAATTATCAACGAAAAGAAAAAGCAGAACATATTCATTGCGGCTATAAAAAAGGACAGAAAAAGCAGATTAAAAGAAATAGAGAAACATATACAAAATATGCCGATCATATTGGGCAATTTCCTTTGGTTATGATTTCTCCTTTAGATAGCGAATTGATTACTGGTGGAAGCGAGTTGCGAAGAAAATTTGTAGATGGAGTTATTTCGCAATACGATAAGCAGTATTTAGAAGCATTGTTGAATTATAATATTGCTTTAAAGCAAAGAAACTCACTACTAAAACAATTTGCCAAAGAGCACAGGTTTAAACAAGAATTAGTTGAGGTTTGGAATCATCAATTATTAAAATATGGTTCTGTGATTTCTGGAAAAAGAAGCAGTTTTATCGAAGAATTTTTACCTTACTTTCAAAAATTCTACGATTTATTAACTAATGATAATCATAAGATAAGATTGAATTATCATTCACAATTATTAGAAGATGGTTTTGAGAATTTATTGAATCAAAGTTTGCATAAAGATAGAATGGTTCAACATACAACGGTAGGTGTTCATAAAGATGATTTATTGTTTTTGTTAAAAGATTTACCTATTAAGCGAATGGGGTCTCAGGGGCAGCAGAAAACTTTTTTGCTAGCCTTGAAATTAGCTCAGTATCAGCATATTTATAGGTGTTCTAGAATTAAACCTATATTGTTGTTAGATGATATCTTCGATAAATTGGATAAGGAAAGGGTTCAGAATTTAATTCAAATTATCACCAACGAAGATTTTGGTCAGACTTTTATTACCGATACGAATCAGGAGCGTTTAAAATTGGCTTTGCATCAGGAAACTGAGAATGTAGAAATCTTTTTAATTGAAGAATAGAAATTAATGAGAAGAAAGATAAAATATACTAAAGTTAGTTCTGTTTATGTTAAGGATATGAAGCCTTTAGACTCAGTTTTGTTGCAAGCTCTGAAGTCGCTGGGGGTAGAAGAAAAAATGACAGAAAAGATGCTCATTAAATTTTGGAAAGAAATGTTCGGTGCTTCTATTATTAATGCAACAAATAATATTGTGTATAATAATAGATCATTGACTATTTACATGAATTCATCGGTTATTAAATCGGAATTATTAATGTTGAAGACTGAGATTTTGCAAAAATTTCAAACCCAATTTGGGAAGGATAATATTATTTTTCTTAATATTTATTAAAATCTTTGTTTTTTTATTTTTAGTAGTATCTTACTTAATTAGAGTGAGCCATTTTTCTGTATTTTCTCCACCAAACAATAAATCCACTTATTAAAATAAATAGACTCATTAAGCCAACTATAGGAACAATTAGGATATAAAAAGGACCTATGAATACTTCGTAGATTCTCCCGGTATGATATTCTACCGAAATATTCCAAAGTGAAATAGGTGTATTTTCGATAAGTTTTGGCATTTTTGGCAATAAAGAAGGAGTCAATAATCCTTTATCATAATCAAAAATTAATTCTTCATTATTGTGATTCCTAAAATAGCCAGTTACAAGAAAATTACCAATTGGAGGCCCTTTTAGAACAGGTTTAATGTATGGTTTTTGTTCGATATAATCGTAAATAAAACCCGTTTCGGTATTCCACAAGAATAGCCCTTCGAAACTACCAACTAGAAATTGATGAGGGGCAATAGTTTCAAAAGTATTTACTCCCATTACCGAAATTGGAGGCTGCGAATCGAAACGTTTTAGGTCAGAATTAAAATTGTCGTCGGAATAATAAACGCCGTTGATTGTGGCAATAATGATGCGGTCTTGTGATTTGTCGAAGTATATTCTTCTAAGTTGATCGAACCAAGGATTGGGGGTATCTAAAGTGGTATAAGGCAACTTACCAACTTTTGCATCGGCAATAGGAATAAGCAAAGGTGGCCGCAAGAACATTCCTGTTGCTGTTGTGATAATTAGAAATATTAAACTTATCCATCCTATTTTATTGTGCCAGAGAAGATAAAATTTGTTTCGTGCTTGAGTTATTTTTACATTCTTGGCTTTATGGTGTTTTAATTTCTTTTTATTGAAGAAATAAAAGAGCCCCGTTAGTGTTAAAAATATAAAAATAAGCCCAATAATATCGACTAATATTTTTCCTATAAATCCATAAACCTCTCCCGAATGAATTAACCATAATGTTTTAAATAAACCTATTTTATTTTGATAATTTTCGGGTGCGGGAACTTGATAAACCTCGAATGTTTCACCGTCTTTTGTTTTAAGAATCTCTGAACGAGTCAGAAACCAAAGTTCATCACCTTTTTCTGTAATATCTACAATTCTTGGGTTATGAATATCGGGTAATTGAATTTTATTCCAAGTCTGAGTTTTTGGGTTGAGTTGATATAAACCAAATAAGCTGCCTGCATAAATGTCTCCATTAGAGCTTTTAAATATTTTGCAAACTTTTTTGTTATCAATTCCAGAATCGAAACCTCTAGAATAATCGGTAAATTGGGTTAAGTTGGAATCGGACAGCCAAATTCCCATGTTGCCATAAACCAAAACTTGATTGGGGGCAATCGTAATGGCAGAACGTACTGCAGCATTGTTCCAGTTTTTATAACTATAAACTTCGGGCATCCATTTCCTACTAACATCTACAGACGAAAGCAAGTGTCGGTGATTGAGAATAATCCCAGAAATTGAGAATACAATTAAGAATAGACTTACGATTAGGCCTAACCATTTATGATATTTTTTGAAGAATTTCAAATTTAATAGTTTTTGTGCCAAAAATACAGAACTTATTTAAGTCTATCAATACCTAAATATAGTGATATGTCAAATTTTTAGAAAATAACAGCCATAAAAAAGAGATAAGTTCGAAAACCTATCTCTTTAGTATAAGTATTTTTTGTATTAAGCGATTTCTGATTCGTAATCTGTTGCAGATAATAAAGAATCTAATTCAGATGTATCAGACATCTCAATTTTAATCATCCATCCCTCGCCATAAGCATCGGTGTTTACAGATTCTGGAGCGTCTTCGATTCCAGGATTTACTTCAATAATTTTTCCAGATATAGGCATAAACATATCTGAAACTGTTTTTACAGCCTCGATAGTTCCAAAAGTTTCTTCCTTATCTAGTTCTTCGCCTTCTGTTTCAATTTCAACGAAAACAACATCGCCTAATTCACTTTGAGCAAAATCTGTAATTCCTACAGTTGCAATGTTTCCATCAACTTTTACCCACTCGTGCTCTTTTGTGTATTTTAAATCTGCTGGTACATTCATAATATTAAATTTTATTTTTTTACGATGTGTAAAAGTAAGCATTTTTTTTAATGTTATATACGTTTTTTAGAATTCAGAAAATATTTTCTAACATATAAAATGTGTTGAATCTTCGGATATGTTTATATTTGTATTATGAAGAAATTTTTTACGGGAATGGCAAAAGGTTTTTCTGATTATGGACCTGCCATAAGTTTTATTTTTAAACATCAATTAGCTTGGTTCTTTTTGGTCCCAGTTTTTCTAAATATATTATTGTTTATAGGCGGTTTTGCTGCAATATCTTCGTTCTCGAATTATCTTCAAGCCATAGTTGTCGATGCTGTAAGTTTAGACGATGCCACTTTTTTTGGTGCTCAGGTTTTGTCGTGGCTACTTGCGGGAACTATTGGATTGATATTAAAAGTCGCATTCTTTTTTGTTTTTGCTTATACAGGAGGATACCTTATTATAATTATTATGTCGCCTGTTTTGGCTTATTTATCCGAGAAGACAGAAAAAATATTATTAAAAAAAGAATATCTCTTTGATATTCAGCAATTAATGCGAGATATTGTTAGAGGAATACTCATTGCTTTACGAAATCTATTTTATCAATTATTAATTATTTTTGTGATATTTATTTTAGGAGTTATCCCTTTGGTGGGTTGGTTAGTGAGTTTCGTATCGCCGTTTATTTTGTTTTTTGTAGCCTCGTATTTTTATGGTTTTTCGTTTACCGATTATGTTAGCGAGCGTCAGCGATTAAATGTAAAACAAAGTGTTTCTTTTATGAAAAACAATAGAGGGGTAATTAGTGGAAACGGAATGCCTTTTTCTCTTATTTTAATGGTTCCTTTTTTTGGCTTAACCCTTTCGGGTTTTGTAGCAATAGTTGCAGTAGTAGCTTCGGTTATTTCGGTAAAAGATGAAATTTCTGAAATTAATAACGATTCGAAATCAAAACAAAATAGACTCCATGAGTAAACTTAGAATAGTTTTAGTATCATATATTAATACGATTCCTTTTATAGAGGGGATAAGAGCTTCTGAGATATTAAAAGATAAAGTAGAATTGCTCATTGATTATCCTGCAAAATGTGCTGAGATGATTGAAAATAAAGAAGTAGATGGTGGGCTAATTCCTGTTGGAGCACTTTCGGGAATTGATGGATATCAGGTTTTTACTGATTATTGTATTGGGGCTAATGGTGCTGTAGAATCAGTTGCTCTTTTTAGTCAGAAACCAATAAGCGAGGTAGATTCTATTTTTTTAGATTATCAATCGAGAACATCGGTAAAATTAGTGCAGGTATTAGCACAAAAATTTTGGAAAAAGGACATCAAATTTTTACCTACAACAAAAGGTTACGAATCTCAAATTAATGATAATTCGGCTATTCTAATAATAGGTGATCGAGTCTTTGAATATGAGCATTTGTATAAATATAAGTTAGATTTAGCCGAAGAGTGGAAAAAACATACCAAGATGCCTTTTGCTTTTGCTCTTTGGGTGGCTAACGATAGGCTTAAACTTATTGAAGATGAACTTAATAAGGTTTTTTCGGAGAGTATTAAAAATATCCCTCAGCAATATTCTAATTTATTAACAATTAGTCGCGAAAAATTTGTAAACTATTTAACTCAAAAGATTGATTATAATTATGATACCGAAAAGAAGAAAGCTGTAAAGTTGTTTACAAGTATGTTAAATTCGCGTTCATAACTATATTAACTTAATTTACTCAAAAACAATCAATTCACTACTTTTAAAAAAAATAAAAAACCATTAATATGAAAAAAATTACACTTGTTTTATTGTCTATTTTACTTGTAGGAAACCTGTTTGCAAACGATTCTTTGAATAAAAGAAATAAGTCTAAAGATGATAAAGAAGATGGTATTTCTGTCGGTTTGGCCAGAGCATGGGTATTGTATAATAACAAAGACTTTTTTGGTGCTCTACGAATATATAGAGGTTTGTATCAAAAGGCACCGAGTAACGCAAAGTTGAATTATAGAATGGGCGTTTGTTTCGAAGAAACTAATAAAAAGGATTCAGCTATTTTTCATATCAACAAAGCCATTAAAATATTTGACGAAAGTAAGGAAGAAGGTAAAAAATCTAAGATAAATCCTTTAGCTTTTTATTATCTAGGGAAATCTTATCAGTTTAATGAAGATTTGGATAAAGCGATAGAAAATTACTATACATTTAAAGAAAAAAGCTCCAATAATAAAACAGATGTTAATCGTTTGCTTCGTCAGTGCGAGACCGCAAAATATATGATGGCGAATCCTGTAAAAGCAACAATAAAAAATCTAGGAAAAAATATCAATACAGAATATGTGGATGCATCGCCATCGATAACTGCAGACCAACAAACTTTGATTTTTACTTCGAGAAGAAAAGAGAATACAGGTGGTGCTATTTGTGAGGCTAACGAACAGTATTATGATGATATCTATATTTCGAAATGGGATGATAAGAATAACGAGTGGGGCAAGGCTGAAAATATTGGAGCTCCAATTAATACAGATGGTTTTGATGCTAATTTAAGTATTTCCCCAGATGGTCAACAAATATTTATCTATAAGAATATTCAAGATGTTACAGGTAGCGGTGATATTTATTGTTCTACATTTAATGAAGATGGAAAGTGGTCTAAGCCAGTTCCTGTAGATGCTAATCCGAATAGTTCTATAATGAATAAATTGTCGGATAATAAATCGATAAATTCATCGTTTTTCGAGAGCTCAGCTTCTATTACATCTGATGGGAAAACGCTTTATTTTGTGAGCGAAAGAGAACGTGGTGGACTGGGATTTGGTGATATTTGGGTGTCGAAAAAAGTGGCTGGTTTATGGCAAAAACCAACTAATATTGGTCCTGTAATTAATACAGAGTTTGATGAAATAGGAGTTTATATTCATCCAGACGGAAAAACCTTGTTTTTTAGTTCTGCAGGTCATAATTCTATAGGAAAACATGATATCTTTATTTCGTCGAAAGATGAAAGTGGAGAATGGTCGGAGCCAGTAAATTTGGGTTATCCTATTAATACAACAAAAGACGAAATACACTTTGTTTTGTCTGCGTCGAAAGATAAAGCTTATATTTCTAGCACACGTCCAGAAGGTTTTGGAATGGTAGATATATATGAAGTAGATATGACTCAGTATTTTCAATCGAATAAGAATATTTCGAAAGAGTTGGCTGAAGAATTTACCAGTGAGAAGGTTTCTATTCTTAGAGGATCGATTGTGGATAGTGATACAGGAAAGCCATTGAAAGCTCAGGTTAAAATTTTTAATAATAAGACTAAGAAAGAGATACTTGTGGAATCGGGTAGCAACGGTAATTATTTTGCAACTTTGCCTGTTGACGAGAAGTACACAGTAACAGTTGTGAGTAAGTCTTACAGGTCGTTTACTTTCAAAGTTAAAATTCCTAGTTATTCGGAAGGAAAGTCTAATTCAATTATCAAACACGTTATTTTAAATAAGCAGTAAGTTAATACTGTTTAAATTAAAATTTTACCTTTGCAAAGCAGTAGGCTGTTTTGTCGCGCTATAATTTTTATAGTGAGGAAAGTCCGGGCAGCATAGAGTATCGAACTCTCGAAATGAGAGATGTCCGTGAGGGTATAGTCAGCAGAGAAGAAAATAACCGCCAAGTTTTCTTGGTAAGGGTGAGAAGGTGAGGTAAGAGCTCACCAGTATTTATGGCAACATAGATAGCTGTCTGCCTTTCGAGTTGAAAGACCATGTATATTTGCGCTTAGAGTTACTCGCTCAATGCAAAGGGGTAGGTCGAATAGATAAATGACAAAAGTTCTTTATTAAAGAATACAGAACTCGGCTTATAGGTCTACTGCTTTTTTTCTTTCTTCTGAAGCTCTAGAAGAGCCTTATTCATTTCTTTTATTTTCTTAATTATTTCACCAGAAGCAATTCGTAAGTCGTGGTCAATAAAATATCCATAACGAGCTTTTTCGTTGGTAGTTGCGAATTTGGTTTTGTTACCTATCAATAGAGTGCCATTTTTGTCGTATAAAGAATAGTGAATATTGATAAAATAATCAGTCTCGCGTCCAGAGTTATAAGGTGAAGAAAAATCGCCTTTTACATCGAATTGATTGATAAATAGAACCTCATCGACTCCTAATTCTCGGCAAAGTTTTTTAAATTTCTTTAGGTTTTGAAGTTTTACGTTTAAAAACTGATAAGTATGATCTTGCCTTTCGGATCTTAATTGACCGTCGTTAACTTCTTTTTTATTTCCCTTGCTCAATTTATTTTTCATCCAATTTAGTTTAGATATCTTTTGTGGGAAGGTATCTGCGAAAGCAAAATGGCTCAATAAATAATATTCTAATAAAAAGTCGGTAGTACTAATGGTTTGGCTTTGGTTTAAATCGATAAGGTCGTATTCTTCTGATAGACTGTCAGATAAGTTTTTTACAATAGTGTTCGAAATTTCTTTAATTTGCTTCTCTTGGCAAATAGCATCACCAGTTTTGTACCATAATCTTGATAAATCGTTGTAGTACATTTGGGGCATAAAGGGGACTATGGCAATTGTTTTCTTGTGTAGGATACTATCTGTATGCGTTCTAATATTTGTATTCTGAGCAAAAGAATTTAAGATAATGAGCTGAATAGAAATAAGTAAAGTAAAAAATTTCATTATTTTTTTAGATAATAATATAAATACTATTCGCCCAAATTATTTAGAATCTGGACGAATAGAAATAAATTAGAAAGCTTGTTATTTTGTTTTTTTGTCTTCTTTTTCTTCTTTGTTTTCACCATTGATAGAAGCGACAATCTTATTGTGAATTTCTTCCATTAGTTCAAGGTTATCTTTCAAGATGTTTTTGACACTATCTCTACCTTGACCTAGTTTATTTTCGCCATATGAGAACCAAGATCCCGACTTCTTAATTATTTCGTGTTCAACACCTAAATCAATTATTTCGCCTAATTTAGAGATCCCTTCGCCAAACATAATTTCGAATTCAGCTTTACGGAAAGGTGGAGCTACTTTGTTTTTTACAATTTTAACTCTAGTTTTATTTCCAACTACCTCATCTCCAACTTTTATTTGACCAATTCTACGAATATCTAAACGGACAGATGCGTAAAATTTTAGAGCATTACCACCAGTTGTAGTTTCTGGGTTTCCAAACATAACTCCAATTTTCTCGCGTAACTGATTGATAAAAACAACGGTAGTGTTGGTTCTATTGATAGAAGAAGTTAATTTACGAAGTGCCTGAGACATTAATCGAGCCTGTAAACCCATACGAGAATCTCCCATATCGCCTTCAATTTCTGCCTTAGGAGTTAGTGCTGCAACAGAATCTATGACAACAATATCTACAGCTCCAGAGCGAACTAAATGGTCTGTAATTTCTAGAGCTTGCTCACCGTTATCAGGCTGAGATATTAATAGATTTTCAGTGTCTACGCCTAGGTTTTCTGCATAAAATCTATCGAAAGCATGTTCAGCATCGATAAAAGCAGCAATACCACCATTTTTCTGAGCCTCTGCAATGGCATGGATGGTTAAGGTTGTTTTACCCGAAGATTCAGGGCCGTAAATCTCTATGACTCTTCCACGGGGTAAACCTCCAACGCCAAGAGCGTAATCTAGAGCTATAGAACCTGTCGAAATGACCTCCATATCTTCTATAGCATTGTCGCCCATTCTCATAATGGTACCTTTGCCGTAATCTTTATCAATTTTATCGATAGTTGCTTTTAGAGCTTTTAATTTTTCTGCTTTTATATCTATTTCTTTGGCCATAGTATTTTGTTTTATTATTAATTATTTGCGTAAGTTTCTAGTATTTGTTCGGTATGTAATTTTGTTTTTACTTTTGGGAATATTTTTTCGATATTTCCGTTCTCGTCAATAATGAATGTGCTACGTAAAACACCCATATAGGTTCGTCCGTATAATTTTTTTTCGCCCCAAGCCCCATAAGCTTCGAGAACGACTTTTTCGGTGTCGGCAAGTAAGTTCATAGGAAGATTTTTTTTGGCAATAAAATTTTTATGCTTTAGCTCTGTGTCGGGGCTTACGCCTAAAAGTTCGAAACCTTTTTCTTGGAGTACTTCGTAGTTATCTCTTAAGTTACAGGCCTCGGCGGTACAGCCTGGAGTGTTATCTTTTGGATAAAAAAAGAGGATTAATTTTTTTCCTTTATAATCTGATAGAGAAACGATTTCTCCATTTTGGATAATACCTTTAAAGTCTGGGGCTTTATCTCCAATTTCTAGTTTCATAAAAATTTATTGATTAATAAAAACAAATTTACACGAAATATTTTTGGGTATTATGATGCAAAAAATCTTTTATCAACAAATTTATGAGTGAGGCGATGTATTATTTTACTCCTTTAGATTTAAGAAATTCTATTGCTTTCAGGTTCTTTAAGAAGTATTTTTTAGACCATTCAATTAGAAATATTTTCATTTCGGTACAAAAAGAATTGGGCTCTTTTGCTACTTTTTCGCGATACAATAGAACGTCGTCTAGAAATTCTTTATGATAAGTTTTTAGCTCGCATAAATCTTTATATTTATACTTTGCTAAAGTAATTTGTTCTTGAACAAAATAATGACTGTGCAGATGCATTAAACCATAAAATATTTTAGGAATATTTTGTTGAATGCAATTGCTATTAATTCCATGATCCAAATCAATAATAATGGCTTGTATTTTTTGATACTGTTTATCGATATCTTCTATTCCTGTTTGTGGAATTTTGGATTTTGTTGTCTCCCTATTTATCATTGCAAATTCTTTGGATTTAAGAATCACAAGGTCGGAAAAGGTTGGGGATTACAAAATGACTTATATCATACTAAGGAATTATTGAATTAAACTTAGTCCTTCTGTAGCAGATGCATCTTTTGGTGATAGCATTAGGGCTTTGTTAAACAGTAATCTAGCTTCACGTATTTTCCCTAATTGATAATTATTCCAAGCATAAAGGATGGTAGAATTATAATCGAAAGGATAAAGATTTATAATGGTTTCTAAATATTTTGTGGCTGAAGAATATTCTTTACGTCCATAATAAATGCTTGCTAATTTATAATTGGCAGTGTAGTTTTTAGGATCGATATCTAAAATATTTTTATATGTTTTTATTACCAAAGCCCAATTACCAACGGCTCCAGCAGGATAGACTATGCCTAAACGTGCTTCTATAGAATAGGGCATAAGTTGAATAGCTTTGGTGTAATAGGCAATAGATTCTGTAAATAAACCAGAAGAATAACTTAACCATCCTAAACGTAGATTGATGGGGTAAGAGGTTTCGCTGTAAACTTGCTTTAATTCTTGCGTTGCTTTACTATATTCTCCCGCTGTTTCTTGTGTATAAGAGTTTTCAAAGGCGGTTATTTGTGCCTGAGTTTGCGCAAAACTAAGATTGATGTTTAATAATAATGCAACAATTATTAATTTCTTTAAAATTCCCATATTAATCCTCCAATTATTGAATGTGTATTAAATTTTGTGTTATCTATGACTTGTGGCGTATCTTCTGAATTTGATGGAAATAAACTCTTTGAGAAGATATCGGATGTATTACTTAAATATTGATAATATAACTTAGCATATAATCCTTTATATATTCTAGCTGTAATTTGGGTTTGATATATTTCTGTTAAATTATAAATGCCATTATAAATGACGTAAGCATTATTAGTATTCCAATTTTGCATCTCGCCCCAATTACCTGTCAAACTTAAGCTAATTCTTTCGTGGGGGCTGTATGTTATACTTTGAGAAAAGATAGGTTTTGGTGCTGTTGAGTCTGCTTTTAGAAGACTAATACCCGATTCTGTAAATAATGCTCTATTACCAAAAGGAAATATTTTTAACGATAGATTACTTTGTAGAATTGGGGCGGTAGTATTTGAAAAGAAACTAGCAGACCATTCTAAATCGTAATAATTTTGTTGAGTGCTCAATCCAAGTCCTAATAATAAATTAGAGCTTTTCCCATTTTGTATTTCTTCGTAACTAACAGGAACTTGGTTGGATTTAATAGAAATGTAATTATATTTTTGAGATAAATATGAAAAGAAAACTGAGGCTTTTAATCGATTAGATAATTGAAATGTATTATTAATATGCCATTGGTTTTGGCTAACATTTGATGTTTTGCTAGTTTCATTTATGGGGTCAAGAATGTATTGTTCTTTTTGAGTAGAAAAATATTGAAACGAACCGTCTAGCCTCCACGATGGCGAAAGGCGAACAGTTGTCCCCAATTGGTAGTTAGAATAACTTTCTGGAATATACTGTTCTACATAAATTGGTTTTTTTTGTATTTCTACTTCTGATTGATAAGCAGGCAAAGAAGCATCTTTTAGTTTGCTATTTTCATAAATTCTTGTGGAATAGAAGGCGTATATATTTTGAAAAATAGTTTGTTTTAGAAATAACTTATTGGCGAATTTAGTGTCCGATTTCTCAAGAGTTTTTACAGCTTGAATATCATCTCCAATATTTTTATATGCATAGTATAGATATTCTGTGGCAACCACCTCTTGATTATTCATTGACATTGCTTTTTCGAAATGTACAATAGATTTTCGATAATTTTTTTTCTCAAAATACGCAATTCCTAATCGCATACGAAGATAGTAATAATCAATTTTTTGTTTTAATGCTTGATTACCGATTCTTATTACAGTTTTCCAATCTTTATTAATATAAGCTTGGTAGCTTGTTGCATCAACAGTTTTAAAATTGAGTGTGTCTTGAGCCCAAGTATTGAAGCTGAAAAATATTAATATGATATATATGAGTCTAATTTTCATTAATTAAAGTTTGCATTATTAATTTTTCATTATCATTCCAAACTATTTCTTCGATTCCTTTACTTCCTATTATTATTTTAGCTTGCAAAATGCTTTTGTGGTTACGCTTTTCTATTTTAGTATTTAAAGTGATATTGTGTTTTGTAAATCCACTTTTTGTACTGCTATATTGTATCAAGAATTTAGGTTTTAACCATAAGTAAAAAGGAGCAATAAAATCCTGAACGAAGAGGTTAATGCCTTTATAAACATCGTTGGGACGAATTTTCTCTGAGAAGTTCATTTCTTCAAAAAAGCTCATTTGTATTTTTTGTGCAGATAAGTAGAATTTGAATAAATAAGATGTTTTATCGCCTGTAAATCCTGTAAAATAAAATAGATGATTGGTATAAGTGAAGAAGGCTCTACTTTTACTTTTGCCACATTCTAAATATGTCTGATTTAAGGCCGACACTTTAACATCCCAAACCCTATTTTTATTCGTATTATCTAGTTTCCAAATAAGCGTTTTTCCGGGAACAAAATTAAAAGCTACTTGCAATAACTTTTCTGGAATAGGTCTAGATAAATGTTCGTTTTGTCTAGGAATAGAAAAGTGTTTTAGTTTTAACTTATTATTAATTTTTGAGAAGTAGGTGGCAATAGGGTACTCTATTGTTTTTGAGCCAATAAAAGGGGTGGCTTGCATCTGGAAATGTAAGTGAGGAAATGGCGATCGCCCAGTATTTCCACAGTTAGCTAATTGTTGCCCAGATTTTACATATTCTCCTTTTGTAACCTTATAACTACCCGCTTGTAGATGACTTAATTTTGAAAAAAGAGTTGCGGTATGTCTTATTACAATTGTATTTCCCCAATTTTGTTCAAGATTTACGTCACCAATATTATTATCTTCAATATCATCAATAATTTCTTCGACAACACCATCGGCAACAGCTAAAACCGCTTTGCCATAGCAAAAATAGTCTTCGACTTTTTCTCCTAAATTTCTATATTGTTCACCATCATCAGTCTTAATAATAAAATCCCAAGCATGTCGCCAATCTCCTTGGTGAGTAATATCTCCGTTGTGGGCTTGTGATACGGTCCACTCTCCAAAGAAAGGTAATTGAACAGGAATATTTTCGAACCAAGATGCTAATCTATTTTTATAATTATGATATGAATATAGATTCTTTTCGGGAGAGAATTCTTGTGTTATCACAGGGTTTAAATCAGTTTTTCTTTTATTTCTAAACTTAAGTACATATATAAAGAGCAGTACAATAATATTGAATGGTAAAGAATACATAGAGATGCCGAAAACTGCAAAAACCTTATTTAAACTTATTGTTAGAATAGCAACAAGAGGAATAAGTAGAATAGTCCAAAAATAGGAACTTTTGCTTGGAATGATGAAAAAGCCACCAACTGCAATTGCAGTTAGAATATAGTTAAACCCTATATACATATAGCTGACATTTGAAATATCGGAGCCAATTAGTAAATAGAAGAAATAAGCAGAAAAATAACCTATTAGCGAAAGCGAAAAGGCAATTCTTGAAAAGATAAGTAATCCTAGGGCGATAACTATTCCTGCTAAAACATTGTATTGAAAGAAGATAGCGCCAAGAGAAATAAAATAGGTAGTTAGAATATTATGATTCACTAAATCTCCCCACCATTGGTAAGCATTGACCAAATCTGATCCTCCATTGGCGTAAAGCATATTTAGGGTGTACATTCCTCGCTCACTTAACCCGAGTGCAGTAAAATCGCTAACGGCTAGGTTTAGCATCCAAATTGCAAGTAGAAAGGGAATGGAAAGAAAGGGTAGAGCGTATTTATAGAGAACGCCTTCCATCATTATACTTAAGAATAATGTTAGTATTGCAGAGATGATAATAATAAAGAATAAGGCGATAGAAAAGTTAAAATAAATGCCTAATCCCAAGCCGACCAAAAGGGCGTTGAACCCATAGAGACCAGACAAAATAGAGAGCCGATTGTAGCCAAACAGTATTGCAATACTATTGGCTGTTGCTACTGATATTAGACCTGCTAAACCCGCTAATGGATCAAAGAAGGAAACCATGAGTAATAAAAAGGAAAACCAATATTTCGTAGAGAAGAATATTTGTCCGTACGAGTTGATGATTCCCTTGTTAAAGGCTGTTATGTCTGATTTATGAATTTGCATATTTGTTAATATTGTAGAGGCAATTTTATTTCGCCTCTACAAATATAATTTATTTATTTCTTCAAATGTTCGGGTACTAATTCGAGCTGAGTAATATTTTCTAGTGTTTCATTATTACGAATAATATGTGCTTTATTACTTTCGTCAATCATCACAATCTTAGGACGATAAGTGATAAATTGCATCCATTGTGTCATATTGTAGGCCCCAATCCTACTAATAACAAATTGGTCGCCTTTTTTTAGTGGAGGTAAGTCTACGTTTTCTCGAATAACATCGATATTCATACAAAGAGGGCCGTATATTTTTGCATTTTCTGTATGATGAGAAAAATCTTGGGCAGGTGTAATTTTATGCTCGTACCAGAACGAGGTAAATAACATATTCACTCCTACATCGATGATTAAAGTTTTGGTACCATCAGCCATACGTTTATTGGCTAAAACAGTTCCTAAAATACTTCCAGCATCGTCTATTAAAGCGCGTCCTGTTTCCAAAATAATTGTTGGTAAATCGTCGGGATTAATTTCTGAATTAATGATAGATGAGGTAATGGCTTCTGCATATTCGTCGAAAGAAGGTGTTGTATCTGAACCTGGTAAATATGCTCCTTTTAAAGTATTTTTGGAAGCAAATCCACCACCAAAATCGATATAACTGAGTGCGGTATTATATTTATTTTTAATTTTTACAGCTAAGTCCGAAAGCTTGGTGCCTGCAATTCGGTAAGCATTTGCAACCATCACATAAGTACCGATATGAGCGTGTAACCCAATCAAATCCATTTTCCCAGAAATCATAATTCTGTTAATAGCATCCCAAGCTTCTCCATTGTCGTAATTAAATCCAAAGCGGGTCCATTGTGGAAAAATACCAGTGTCCATATTGACACGAATGGCAACTTGAGGACGTTCTTCTAATTCTTCGGTTAGTTTAATGATAGTGTAAAGTTCGTCGAAGTGGTCGATATGTATTAATGATTGATTTTTGATGGCTAATTTTAAATCTTCTTCAGATTTATCAGGGCCATTAAAAATAATTTTCTCAGCAGAAACCCCATTCTTAAGAGCTTTTTCGTATTCGAATCCAGATACTACTTCTGCCCATGAGCCTTCTTGATGAAAAACTTTACAAACGGCATTCATGTAGTTGGTTTTGTACGACCAAGCAAATTGAATTTTGGGATATCGAGTGCTAAATGCCTGATAAGCTTCACGATATACTGAGCGGATGGTTTTCTCGGACATCACGTAAAGTGGCGAACCATATTCTTTTAGTAAGTCTTTTACAGGTACTTCATCAATATCTTTGATAGGTAAATATTCTGTCTTTAAACCAATTTTATTTGGCATTCCTGTTTGTATTCTTGATATTATTGGGCGTTCAAATATTTTTTTCATGGTATTTTAATTTTATGTCTCCTTTATTTTCTGGAGAGATTATCAATTATTCTTTTTCAATGCTATTCTAGATATTGATCTTTGATTATAGTTCTCCGTTTACAGAAAGTTGCTGAAAGGTATTAATATCAGTAATTAAATCGTATGAATATCGGACAAACATTTTTCCTACTTCGTAGTCGGTAAAGGCTTTAACATCAATACCTAGAGCCAATTTTAACAAGGCCTCAGGAATATTTTGTCCTGCACCAACCGCTAAATATACCCATGCAGGAATTCGAGGATTAATTTCTATCAGAAAGTATTTATTATCATTAGTTTTTATTAGCTCAAGCTCCATCCCTCCACGCCATTTGGTTTCTTTGATAATGTGTTTAGTAAGTTCCATCATTTCTTCATCATCAATGGTAATACCTCCCCAAGCTTTTCCTTTATCGGTGATGTATTGTTTACGCATTGGGACAGCGGAAATTGTATTCCCCTCACCATCGCCAAGAGCTATGACATTGACTTCGGTTCCGTGAACGAATTCTTGAATAATAATTGGCAAACCCCATTTCGAGGATAATTTGTTGAATTGTGTTGTGGCTTGCTCGTTGTTGTAGCAAACATAAGCGTCGTAAAATTTCCCTTTTACTAAAAATGGAAACTGAAAATCTGGTTTTAATGTGTATAGCTCAGAAATCGATGTTATGGCTCTACTTTTGGGCACATCAACCTTATATTTCTTACCATACTCAGGTAAATTCGATTTATGTCGTTCTTCGAATTGCTCTATGGTAGGTAAAAAAGTATGTATTCCCATAGCTTTTAGCTTATCTTCAGTTTTCATGAATGAATATAATTCGGCATCGAAATTAGGAATTAAAACATCAATGTTTTCAACAGAATTAATATACTCAATACGTGCTAAAAGTTGATCGGTTCCTGTAGAAGGATATGGTACATTATATACTTTATCAACGATGTCCATATATATGCCAGGCTCCAGATTTTCGTATGCCAAACCAATTATTCGGGCATCGAAAAAATCGCTTTCGAGAATACCACGAATAACAGGAATACCTGGACCTGGATTATCCGTATTGTTTAAGCCTGTTACAGCTACTGTTATTTTGCGTTTATTCATTCTCTAGAAGATTAAATTCTTGCATCATGTTTACAAAATCGGTTATACTTTTTTCTAGGGTATAATGGTCGACTTCGTAATTGGACTCAATATTTTTCATGACTTTATCTAAGTCAGATGTTTTTTTAAGTTGATTGATGATTTCTACACCGACCTTATTTACAGTAAAGCTTTCGCCTGTTTTTGGATCGAATACAAAGCCATTCTCACTAACGGCTAAATTGGAACGAATTTTCATATCTATATTTATTTAGTAAATGATTCTTCTTGAACGATACAAATGTAAAACAAGAAATATTGAACTTTATTACAGAATTTTATCTTTATATAATATAATTCGGCAACGAAAAGTCAACTTATACACGATATGGACGGGGAGCTTGAATATTATTAGGGATTAAAAATCTAAGCTAAGTTGATAGGCTTTAATGTGATACGATCGTCTATGGTAACGGGTTGTGCCGTGCTCTAGTATGGCTTCGATATGCTTCTTTGTGGGGTAGGCTTTATTTTGATGCCACTGGTATTCTGGGAATTTTTTTGCTAGTTTAATGATGTATTCGTCACGGTAGGTTTTGGCCAAAATTGAGGCAGCGGCAATAGATTGGTATTTTCCATCTCCTTTTATTATGCATTCGTGAGGGACTTTTTTATAGGCTTTAAAACGATTGCCATCTATCAATAGAAAATCGAATTTGACAGTGAGTTTATCGATAGCCTTGTGCATGGCTAATATGCTTGCATTCAGAATGTTAATTTTATCTATTGTATGATTATCAACAAAAGCCACTGCATAAGCTAAAGCTTTTTCTTCGATAACTTGCCGAAGTTCATTACGTTTCTTTTCAGATAGTTTTTTTGAGTCGTCGAGAAGAGGATGATTAAAATTCTTGGGTAATATAACAGCTGCAGCAACGACTGGACCAGCAAGACATCCTCTTCCTGCTTCATCTAAGCCAACTTCGATGTTAGTGTTATTTAGATAAGGTTTAAGCGCCAAGTTCAAAATATTTTTGAAGATAAAAGAAAATGAATGCCGAGAGCAAAAAGATAAAAGATATTTCTTGAACCCATTTGTTAGCATGGGAAAGATAGTAGTTAGCTAGTAAGTACGATAAAGGAATGGCGACTATTACAATTAACTCTATCGAGGCAAATGGTATTACTAAGAAAATACCTACAATTAGAATAGCTAAAATAGCAAATAAGCTAAAATAATTACGTGTGCTAATCTTATTGTTAGAGTATGTGGAAGATAATTTAAAAATAGATAATATACCTGTGAGTAATAGAATGCCACTAAAAATATAGTATGAATAAGGCCAAATTAATTTTGGACTGTGATATTGTATTATTGCTGATGATATTATTTCTATACTGACCCAATTATCTGTGTAGTAATAGATAAATATGGTTACTAAATAGGGTGTAGAAAATCCTAAAATTACAGAAGTCCATTCTCTCCAATTAAAGCTGTGTAAGACTAAAAGACTAATGAATATAAATAATAATAAGAAATTTGCATTGACATAAAATAAGCCTGCCATTGCTATTAAAAAGCCTGAATTGAAACTTGCTTTGTAAACTTTGGGCTGCCTATAACTTGAGAGTATTTCTACAATAGTTAGTAGAATAAAAATATTGGCAATAATAGCTGGATGTAGGTAATGAAGGTTTAGAAATGCCGAGGAAATAA
>JAMOQL010000208.1 GCA_027064025.1 Bacteroidales bacterium | reverse complement strand
TAAAACAAGACTTCGATTATTACCTAAATAATAAAATAAAAATTGGAGCTAATGTTATTCATCACACTTTTAAACCTGGAGATGTAGAAACAACCACTAATAACTTTAATGATTTACATATAGAAAATAGATATTCTCTCGAAAGTGCTTTTTATATTTCTGATGAACAAAAGTTTGGAGAAAAATTTACTTTATCATACGGAGCCAGATATACCAACTTTACACAATTCGGACCAGGAAACATTTATTCGTACAACGATTACGGAGATATTATTGATAGTACAGAATATAGCAATTGGGAATCGGTAGCCAGCTACAACGGCTTATCGCCAAGAATCTCTGCCAATTATATAATTAATAAAAAGAGCTCCGTAAAAGCTTCTTTATCAAGAAATTATCAATATCTGCACTTATTATCGAACTCCACAAGCGGAACCCCACTCGATGTATGGATGCCAAGTAGTAACAATATAAAGCCCGAAATTGCAGACCAAATAGCGGTAGGATATTTTAGAAATTTCAGAAATAATTTATTCGAGTTCTCTGCAGAAGCTTATTATAAAAAAATCCAGAATGCCGTAGACTATAAAGTAGGAGCAGAAGTTACTCTTAATGATGCTGCCGAAGGGCAACTTATTTTTGGCGAGGGAAGGGCTTACGGACTAGAATTATTGTTTAAAAAACGGAAAGGTAGTTTTACGGGCTGGATTAGTTACACCCTCGCTAGAACTGAAAAAGTTTTTGACGAAATTAATAATGGATCATGGTATCCTGCCCGACAGGATCGAACCCATGACATATCGGTTGTAGGAATGTACCAAATATCCGAAAGGGTAAATATATCTGGATCGTGGGTCTATTATACAGGAAATGCCACCACTTTCCCTAGTGGAAAATACATGATGGATGGACAGATTTATGAGTTATATTCTGAGCGCAATGGATATCGAATGCCAACCTATCATAGATTAGATTTTGGGATAACTTGGAAAGGCAAACAATACACCTATCAGATTAATCCTAATTCTGGTGAAAAAACCAAAATTAAAAAAAAGTTTACCTCAAGCTGGAATTTCTCTGTATATAATTTATACGCACGAGAAAATGCTTACATGATAACTTTCCAACAAAGCGAAGACGATCCCAATAGAACCGAAGCGGTACAATTATCATTATTCAAAATCATTCCGTCGATAACTTATAATTTTAAATTTTAATTCATTAAATTAAAAAATATGAAAACTAAATATATAATTATTATATTATTAGCCAGTATTCTTCTAAGCTCTTGCGAAAAAGTAATTGAATTAGATTTAAAAGATGCGGATGTACAAACTGTAGTCGAGGCTCAAGTCAATAATGGACTTGGGAACAATTATGTCATTCTATCAAAATCTGGGAGTTATTACGATTCGAATGATTTCGAGATGATAAAAAACGCTCAAGTTCAAATTACTAATAGCGATGGAAACAGCTATAGTCTATACGAAATTCATGATGGATACTACCAAAATTCCAACCTAAACGGTCAAGTTCTATCAGAATATAAATTGGAAATAAATAACGGAGGCGAAACCATTATTTCTAATTCTATTATGTCTCATATAGTTCCAATAGATTCGGTAAGTTATGAATATAAGGAAAATCGTTCAGTTGATGGACCAGGGCCAGGGTCGGGAGAAAAACCTGGAGGAGGCGAGAAAAATTATAGAGTATATGTACATTTCCAAGACCCCGCAGACGAGAATAACTTCTATAGATTTAAAACTCACCTTATTAACAATAAATACGAAGATTCATTTATTATGAATGATGATATGTTTGATGGAAAAGCCACAAAAATTCCCTTACGCAATGTTTATGTTTTTACGGGTGATACTTTAATTGTAGAATTATATCACATAGACAGAGCCAATTACGAATATTTTAAAGTGCTTGAGGATAACGGCATGAGTGCTTTCTCAACCTCTGTTGGAAATCCAGTTTCTAATGTTGAAGGCAAAGATGTGATAGGTATTTTTGGTGCCAATGCTTTAGATATCGATACCCTCATTATTAAATAAACTATAAAGAGACTTCTACTTCAATACTTAAAGCACGAATTCTATCTGCAATTTCGTTCATTTTTTTGGTCGATATTTTTTCTAGACTCTCCGCAGGTGTATCACGAGCAATTGTATATATCATAACTTTCTCGGGTCTTATCCTATCTAATAATTCTAAATAAGCATCGACCTCTTGATCTGTAGTATTATCAATTGGCTTCTGATTATAATCACCTTTTAAGAACATGGTCTGTAAAATAAATTGATGATTAAATTGACCTAATTGTTCTTCAATTTTTGATATAGAATATTTACCAAGTGGTTGATTCATTTGCAAGGCAGTCTCTTCTACAGCCGAATCAAGTTTCAGAATCTTATTATTCACCTTTTTTAAAGCTCTTACCACTTTTTCAGATTGCAACATTGTTGCATTAGACAATACAGAAATAGCAGCTTTGGGATAATACAAATCTCTCAATAAAATTGTTCGATCTATCATTTCCTCAAACTTTGGGTGTAAAGTTGGCTCTCCATTTCCTGCAAAAGTTATGGTGTCAATTATCTTATTATCAGCCCTATAGTCTTTTATAAAAATCTCTAAACGTTTTATTACATCTTCCACAGAATGAAAATCAGACTTCATCTGTCCTTTCCCCGGTGTCCAACCACACTCACAATAAATGCAGTTGAAATTGCAAAACTTTGAAGTAGTTGGTAATAAATTCACCCCTAAAGAGACTCCCAAGCGCCTACTATTAACAGGCCCGAAGATAATTTGGTCGAAAAGAAAAGTTGCCATTTATATTTTTAATTTTAATTTAAAAAATTGAATTTATCAATAATCCTAGATTATCGTCCCATCAACACTAACAGAACATTAATATCTGCAGGCGAAACTCCAATTATTCTAGAGGCTTGCCCAACAGTTTTAGGTTCAATCTTTGCTAATTTCTGCCGAGCCTCTGTCGATAGGGAATTTATTTCACTATAATTAAACCGCTTAGGGATTTTTATTTCTTCAAGTCGTAAAATTTTATCTGCTAACAGGCGTTCACGCTCGATGTAACCTGCATATTTTATTTCTATTTCTGCCGATTGCATCACCTCAAACTTATTAGTGGTAATACTCTCAATTTGTCGCTTTAGAGGCGTTATTGTTTCCTTTATTTTTTCAAGGGAAACTTGTGGCCTAAGTAACAATTCTTTGAGTTTAACTTTCTGTTTTAACGGCGATGTATCTAAATCCTCAAGAAGGTTATTAACGTATTCTGGTTTGACCGAAAACTTAGAAATAAAAGCTGTTAATTCTTCAATTTCAGATTTTTTCTTTTTAAAGAATTGATAGCGTTCTTCCGAAATCAAACCTAACTGATAAGCTTTTTCTGTCAATCTCTGATCAGCATTATCTTGTCGCAAAAGAATTCTATATTCTGCTCTAGAGGTAAACATACGGTAGGGCTCGTCAACGCCTTTTGTAACCAAATCATCTATTAATACTCCAATATACGCCTCATCTCTTTTTAAAATAAATTCGCCCTCACCCTTTACTTTAAGAGCCGCATTTATCCCTGCCATTTGTCCCTGAGCAGCAGCTTCCTCGTAGCCAGTAGTGCCATTAATTTGACCAGCAAAATAAAGGTTTCTTACCTGTTTAGTTTCAAGTGTATGATTCAGTTGTGTAGGGTCGAAATAATCGTATTCAATAGCATAACCGGGTCTAAATATTTTTACATTTTCTAAACCTTTAATCTGTCGCAAAGCTTTATATTGCACATCCCATGGCAATGAAGAAGAAAATCCATTGATATAATACTCTTCTGTTTCGAAACCCTCTGGTTCTAAAAATAATTGATGCGAATCTTTTGATGCAAAAGTGATTAATTTATCTTCTATACTAGGGCAGTATCTAGGTCCAGTTCCTTGAATTGTACCATCGAAAAGGGGAGAATCTTCAAAACCTGTTTTTAATATCCCATGCACTTGCATATCGGTATAGGCTAAATAACAAGAACGTTGATTTTTTATTGGTTTTGTATTATTATCATAAGAAAACTTGGATGGCCTCTCATCGCCTTTTTGTTCAATAAGTACTGAAAAATTTATACTTCTACCGTCTAAACGAGCAGGGGTTCCTGTCTTCATTCGTTCAACAGTAAATCCTTTCTCAAGAAGTTGCTCAGATAATCCAAAAGAAGACGGCTCGGCACTTCTTCCTCCTTCAGTTTGCTTTTTCCCAATGTGCATTAATCCATTCAAAAAAGTACCATTGGTTAGCACAACTGTTTTTGCATTAAATTCAACACCCAATTGAGTCTTTACTCCAACGACTCTATCTTCTTCAAAAATTAACGAAGTAACGGGTTCTTGCCAGAAATCTAAACCTGGGGTTTCTTCCATCATTCTACGCCATTGAGCAGAAAAAACCATTCTATCGCATTGTGCTCTAGGGCTCCACATTGCTGGACCTTTAGATAAATTCAACATCCTAAATTGAATAGTTGATTTATCGGTAACTATAGCCGAATAGCCTCCTAGGGCATCAATCTCGCGCACAATCTGCCCCTTTGCAATACCTCCCATAGCAGGATTACATGACATTTGTGCTATTTTATTCATGTCCATAGTAATAAGAAGGGTAGAAACTCCCATTTTTGCAGCTGCAACAGCTGCTTCGCTACCAGCATGTCCTGCTCCAACTACAATAACATCGTATTCTTGTATCATCTTTCCTTTTTTCAATTTACAAAGATACTATTTTCCTAGATTGCGAAAGTTATGAAAACAAAAAAAGAGAAGCCTAATCGACTTCTCTTTAAATATCTTTTAATATAGATTATAAGGTTCTTGCTACTTCTTTTTGTTCGTAAGCCTCAATAACGTCACCTTCTTTAATGTCATTATATTTTTCAATATTCAATCCACATTCGTAACCATTCTTAACCTCTTTAACATCATCTTTAAAACGTTTAAGAGATCCTAACAAGCCATCATAAATAACAATTCCATCTCTTATTAATCGGATTTTTGAATTTCTTGTAATCTTTCCTTCACGAACCATACAGCCAGCAATTGTTCCTACTTTAGTAATCTTAAATACTTCTCGAACTTCAACATTAGCAACAATTTCCTCTTTTATTTCTGGAGATAACATACCAGACATAGCATCTTTCAACTCATTAATAGCATCGTAGATAATAGAGTATAAACGAATATCAATTTCTTCTTTTTCTGCTAATTTTCTTGCAGCCAGTGATGGTCTAACTTGGAAACCAATAATTATTGCATCGGAAGCATTTGCTAAACTAATATCTGATTCAGAAATCTCTCCAACGGCTTTATGTATAACATTAACTTGAATTTCTTCTGTAGAAAGTTTAATTAATGAATCAGTCAACGCTTCTATAGAACCATCCACATCACCTTTAATAATAACATTCAATTCTTGGAAATTTCCAATAGCAATACGTCTTCCAATTTCGTCTAGGGTCAAATGTTTTTGAGTTCTTAAACTTTGCTGACGCCCCAATTGTTCGCGTTTATTTGCAACATTTCTTGCTTCAGCATCACTTTCCATAACATTGAAATTATCTCCTGATGGTGGCGCTCCATTCAAACCTAAAATCTGAACAGGAGTAGCTGGGCCAACTTCTTTCACCTTTTTACCTCGTTCATCAAACATAGCTTTGATACGTCCATGATATGAACCGGCTAGGATAACATCGCCTATTTTTAAGGTTCCTGCTTCAACTAAAATAGTAGAAACATATCCTCTTCCTTTGTCTAATTCGGATTCGATAATAGAACCGACAGCTTTTTTATTAGGGTTGGCTTTTAAATCTAGCATTTCTGCTTCCAATAATACTTTTTCTAAAAGATCTCCAATATTTAATCCTGACAATGCTGATATATCCTGAGATTGATATTTACCACCCCATTCTTCAACCATATAATTCATTTGAGCTAATTGCTCTTTTATCTTATCGGGATTCGCTGCTGGTTTATCAATCTTATTGATTGCAAAGATAATTGGAACCCCAGCTGCTGATGCGTGATTTATTGCTTCTTTTGTTTGAGGCATGATTCCATCGTCTGCCGCCACTACAATAATAGCAACGTCTGTAACTTGTGCTCCACGCGCTCTCATCGCAGTAAATGCTTCGTGACCAGGAGTATCTAGGAATGTAATTTTTTTACCTTCTTCTAACTCTACACTATATGCTCCAATATGTTGAGTAATTCCTCCAGCTTCACCGGCAATTACATTAGCCTTTCTAATATAATCTAACAATTTTGTTTTACCGTGATCTACGTGTCCCATCACCGTAACAATAGGTGCTCTAGGTAATAAATCCTCTTCGTTATCTTCGTCTTGAGCAATGGCTTCTTGAACTTCTACAGATACAAATTCTACAGTATAAGAGAATTCTTCAGCCACCATAGCCATGGTTTCGGCATCTAATCTTTGATTTATTGACACAAATAATCCTAAACTCATACAAGATGAAATTACATCGGTAACCGACACATTCATCATTGTAGCAAGTTCGTTAACAGAAACAAATTCTGTAACTTTTAGTATATTTTTTTCTGATTCTGCTTTATCAAATTCCTGTTGAACCTTATCTCTATCAGACTCTCTTTTATCTCTACGATGTTTAGCACCTTTTCCTTTTTGCTTGTTGGTAAGTCTTGCTAAAGTCTCTTTTATTTGCTTTTGAACATCCTCTTCGCTAACCTCAGCCTTAACTACAGGCTTTTTCTTTCCAAAAACTTTTTTCTTTTTATCAAATTTGCCTCCACCTTGTCCAGGTTTTGCTTTGTGATTATTATTTCCTGGTTTATTAGCTGCAGCAGGGTTAATTTTTTCTTTCTTAATCCGTTTACGCTTTTTCTTTTTACCAAAACTAGGCTTTTTCTCGTCTTTCAGTTCAATCTTTCCTAGTACTTTTGGACCGGTTAATTTGGCTTTTTCTAAACGAAAAATCTCTTCCTCTTTTTTAACAATAGGTGTCACCTCTACAGATTCTTCTACCTTTTTGTCTTCAACTTTTGTCTCTATAACTTTATTAGACTTTTTTCTTTCCTCGCGCTCAGCATCTTTTTCAGCTCGAGTCTTCTTTTTAGGTCTAGTTTTTTGATTAATTGAATCTAAATCTATTTTACCTAAAACTTTAAGATCTTCTTTCTCAACTTTTGGTGTTTCTGTAACAACAATTTCTGATTTAGACTTTTTATTTTGTTTTTTTTCCTTAATAGGAGTCGATTCCTTTACTTTTGGTTTTACCTCTTCTTTAACCTTTACTTCAATTTTTTCTTCCTCTTTTTTAGGTTCTTCTTTGGGAGGTTCTGGCGTTTTAACCTTAGGTTTCTTATTCAAGTCAATTTTCCCTAAAACTTTCGGACCGTCACTTTTAGGCACATTAGTCTTAATTTCCGTTGGCTTTGTTACCGTTGGCTTTGTTGCCGTATTGGTCTTAATGGTAAGCTCTTCTTCTTTTTCCTGCTGTGGAGCTTCTTTTTCTTCAACATCTTCTATTGAGACCGATTCTTTAGACTTTCTATGTAAATCTAATGAATCAGAGGCCTTTTTAAGCTTAAGATCTGCACTGTATTCCGCAGATAACAGGTTGTAAGCATCGTTCTCTAATTTCGTATTAGGATTAGAGTCAATCTCAATGCCTTTATTTGCTAAAAAATCAACAATAGTTGAAATTCCAACATTAAATTCTCTTGCAGCTTTGCTTAATCGTGTCAATTTTGCCATCTAAATTCTTACTCAATAATTACACATTTAATATGTGTTGATTTGTGATTATATTCTTGTTCTTATTTTATCTTCTCTTTAATTCATAGTTTTTAGACCAGAAGAAAATCAAAATTACAAAATAATATATTATTCAAACTCTTCTTTAAGGACTTGTAAAACATCTCCAATTGTTTCCTCTTCGAGATCTGTTCTTTTTTCTAAGTCTTCAATTGAAAGTGCTAAAACACCTTTTGCTGTATCAAGTCCAACTTTCTTAAACTCATCAATAACCCAAGCCTCGATTTCGTCGCTAAATTCTTCTAATTTAACATCGTCTTCATCTTCTTCGTTAACGTCTCTATAGACATCAATTTCGTATTCGGTCAATTGAATTGCTAATTTAATATTTAGTCCATTTCTACCAATAGCCTTAGAAACCTGGTCTGGATCTAAATAGATATCGGCTTTCTTATCGTCTTCTTTTATTTCTATCCTATTTATTTTAGCAGGGCTTAATGCTCTAGAGATATAAAGATTTAAGTTATGGGTATAATTTATTACATCGATATTTTCGTTATGCAATTCTCTTACAATACCATGGATTCTAGAGCCTTTCATTCCTACACACGCTCCAACAGGATCAATTCTTTCGTCGTAAGACTCAACAGCAACCTTAGCTCTTTCTCCTGGCATTCTAACAATTTTCTTAATCGTTATTAAGCCATCAAAAATTTCGGGCACTTCTAATTCGAACAATCTTTCTAAGAATACGGACGAGGTTCTTGATAGTATAATTAATGGGCTTCCATTGCGCATTTCTACTCGAATTACAACGGCTTTAACATTGTCTCCCTTACGAAAATAATCAGCAGGAATTTGTTCTTGCTTAGGGAGTATTAACTCGTTGCCTTCGTCGTCAATAATTAATATTTCACGTTTCCATACTTGATAAACCTCACCAGAAACAATTAATCCGATTCTGTCTTTATATATATTGTAAAGATTATCTTTTTCTAATTCCATAATCTTTGAAGAAAGGTTCTGACGTAAAGCAAGAATTGCTCTTCTTCCAAAATCGCCTAACTTAACTTCATCGGTAACTTCTTCTCCCTCCTCATAATCATCATCTATTTCTTTAGCCGCAGTGAGAGAAATTTCTGTATTAGGATCTGAAAAATCTTCATCTGCAACAACATTTCTATTTCTCCAAATCTCGAAATCGCCTTTATCTGGGTTAATAATAACATCAAAATTTTCTGCTGATTCAAATTGCTTTTCTAACATACTCTTAAAAACATCTTCGAGTACTTTTATTAAAATTTCTCTATTAATATTTTTAAGTTCCTTAAATTCTGAGAAATAATCAATCAAATTAAGATTTTCCATTTTAATCTATTGTTTAATATATTGTAATTAAATTTTTATTATTAAAATTCATTTGCTTTAATGTCTGGCTATGAATCTTAAATTTCTATTTCTTTTTCTTTTTAAAACTAAAAAAAGGCTTTACTGATTTTACAGCATCTTTGTTAAATTCTACTCCTTTTTTCACTAATACCTTACGTTTTTTCCCCTCTACTAACTCTTTTCTTTCAACCTCAAGCACAAAATTATCATTATTATGTGAAAGCAATACGCCATTAGATTTAACACCTTCTGCAGTAACAACTTCCACTTCTTTACCCAAATATTTATCGAATTGTTTGGAAACGATAAATGGCAAATCTAAACCACCAGAAGAAACACTTAACTCATAGTCTTCAACATCTCTATCAAACTGCTCTTCTATTAACCGCGTATAAGAAACACACTCTGCAATAGGCAAGCCCTCCATACTATCTATATAAACTTGAATCTGATTAGAATTACTCACTGTTATATCAATAAGGAAATGAGTTTCTTTTAAATTACTGACTACAAAGTCTTTAACTGTGTTTTTATCAATCATAAGCTAAAAAATTAGGGGACTTTCCGTCCCCTACACTATCAATTTCGCTGCAAATGTATGTAAATTAGTGGGTTTAGACAAATAATTTTGCTTATTTATACTCGTTCAACGAAGTCACCCATAGAAATTCAGGTATTTCGATTATTTTCTTAGAAACTTAATTAAAATGTATTATCTTCATAGCATAATATTAAAGTTACGCAACTTATGGAAACAATTTTAGAAACAGACTATGCTCTTGTAGAGTATTTTCCAACAGATCAATTAGTTCAAATAATTTGGAAAAAGGTAAAAAAAATTAGTATCGAAGAATATCAAAACGCATTTAATCATGCTTTAGATTTTCAAGAAAACAACCCTGAAAAAGTAGTACACTTCCTTTCAGACATAAGATTACAAGGTGTATTATCACCAGCTTACAGAAAATGGTTTCAAGAGATTGCTCTTCCTAGGGCAATTAAAAACAAATTAAAAGATGGAGCCGTATTGTTTGAAGGTAATATCTTTCAAAAATATTATCTTAACAACATTATGAATTCCACTAAAAAATTTGGGATTAAATTTAAATTCTTTAGCAAAAGAGAAGATGCACTAGAATGGTTTAAAAATTCATAATTTTATTACTTTTGCAGAAATTTATGAGTCATTTCGAGAATCAGCATTCCTTAAAAATATTCAGTGACAAGGTTAAGGTTATTCTTTTGAAATTGTCTTGCTTAATACTAAATGTATGACTATCGATAATCGAGTTGAAGCTTTTGCTAAACTAGGAACATTTTTAAAACAATTTTTTACTGAAAAAAACGACGATCTTAGGATTTTAAATAACAAATTCTACGATGATTTTTTTATTAATATAAAAAAAGCAGAAGTTTACAATCGCTGGTTCGTTAAAGACCATGTTCTACAATCTGTTGAGGCTTGGTCCAATTTATTAACTACTCCAACCCTATCAAAATGGATTAACGCTTATTCTTTTTCTAAAAATTGCAAAAAGATTGGAGTTGTTCAAGCAGGAAATATTCCTCTTGTAGGCTTTCATGATTTTCTATCTGTCTTAATTTCTGGACATCATTTTGTTGGGAAAACATCTTCAAAAGATAATATTCTTCCAAAATTTTTAGCAAATATTCTTATCGAGATAGAACCCAGGTTTAATGACTATATCTCGTGGGAGGAACGTATTAAAGACGTAGATGCTATTATTGCCACGGGCAGCGATAATTCTGCTCGTTATTTTGAATATTATTTTGGAAAAAAACCTAATATCATTAGAAAAAACAGAAGTTCGTGGGCAATACTAACTGGGAAAGAAAGTTCAGAGGATTTGTACAATCTAGGGAAAGATATTTTTTCTTATTATGGACTAGGATGTCGAAACATATCTAAACTATTTGTCCCTGATAATTACAATTTTAAATTATTCTTTGAAGCCATAGAACCCTTTAGTTATGTATATAATAACAATAAATACGCTAATAATTACGATTATAATCAATCGGTATATCTAATGAATCTATTAAAATTTCTACAAAATGGTTTTGTTATATTAAAAGAAGATATTGGCCATCACTCTCCTCTATCTGTAATTTTTTACGAAAATTATTCAAATATCGAAACCTTAAGAAACAGAATAAAAAACCAAAACAACGATATTCAATGTATAGCTTGCAAAGATCAGTTAATTGAAGGAGGTATCCCTTTTGGGATGGCTCAAGAGCCTGAATTATGGGATTATGCAGACCAAATAGATAGCTTAAAGTTTTTATCTAAATTATAAGCAATTAACCTCTATACTAAAATCATGAAACAATATACAATCACTGTGTTTTCGGATGAATCTGAAGACTTTGAGATGCAAATTATCGCTCACGAAAATATTTTGTTTAGCAATTTACACCAAGCTATTCAAACAGCTTTAGAATATGACCCTTTGCAAATGGCTTCTTTTTTCTTGAGTAACGAAGATTGGGAAAAAAACGAAGAAATAGCGTTGATTGATATGGAAGACATGGGCAATATTGCTCTAATGGATGATTTTAAACTCAGCTCTAAAATTAAAAATAAAGACCAGAAGCTTCTTTATTTATTTGATTTTTTTTCTGAACGCTCATTTTTCATAAATATTGACAAAATAACGGATACAAAAGAAAAAGCATTTTCTATTGATGTAAAAGGCAAAATTCCTATGCAAATAAATATTGATAACGAGGAAATAGACGATTTGATGCAAAACATAGGAGGCAACGCCAAAGAAAGTGGCCTTGATGAATTTGAAGATGATAACATTTCGTTTGATAATATTGACGATTTAGAAGATTTCTAGAACTTAAGGAATAATGAACTATCTAATCATTATAACTGGACCTACAGGAATTGGGAAAACAAATTTGAGTGTTAAACTAGCTCAAAAATTCAATACCGAAATAATTTCAGCCGATTCACGACAAATATACAAAGAGATGTCTATTGGAACTGCTGTTCCTTCTCCTAAAGAATTAAAATTGGTTAGGCATCATTTTATTCAAAATATTTCTATACACGAATATTATAACGTTAGCAGATACGAAAATGAAGCGATTTCTGTAATCGGAGAATTACACAAAAAAAATAAATTCGTAATCTTAACCGGAGGCACTGGTTTATATATTAATGCAATTTGCAAGGGCATCGATTTAATGCCAGATCCTGATCCTGAAATTCGTCAGAAACTCAATCGCACTTTTGAAAAAAATGGAATTATCAGCTTACAAAAACAACTCCAAATATTGGATCCTGAATACTACAAATCTGTCGATTTAAATAATCCCGCTCGATTAATTAGAGCCCTAGAAATATGCATTCAAACCAACCGAACTTATTCATCTTTTAGAAAAACGAAAGATAAGGTTAGAAATTTTAAAACCATAAAGATAGCTCTTAATATGAAGCGGGAGCTGCTATACGAACGCATTAACAAACGAGTAATTTCAATGGTAAACGAAGGTTTGATAAAAGAGGCTAAATTGCTCTATTCACATAGAAATTTGACAGCTTTAAAAACAGTTGGTTACCAAGAGTTATTCGATGCTTTCGATGGTAAACATTCTATAGAGGAGGGGGTAAAATATATTCAGAACAGTTCCAGAAGATATGCTCGTAAACAAATATCATGGATTCGCCGAGACTCAGAGTACCAATGGTTTAACCCCAAACAAATAGAAGAAATAACGCATTATATTGAATCTAAACTAGATTAATACTTCTTCAAATTTTTAATCAGAACTATATAAGCATCTTTTAGCAATTCTTGTTTTGTAATTTGCTCTCTTGCCGCTTCGGCATCTTCCTTAGTTTTAAATTCTCCGAAAGTATACCTGTAAAATCCATCTTTCCCTTTATATACTTTTATACCTTCTAAATCTGTAAATTCTTTAGCCTCAACTTTCACAGAAAGTGCTTTAATTTGAACTGTAAATATTCCCGTTTGATTCTCTTGATCTACAACAGCACTTTTATTTATAGTTTCCGAAACTCCTTTTTCTACAATCTGTGCATTTGGAAATCCATTATCGACCAATGCATTAAGATCTTTTAATGCTTTTGCTTTAGAATCGTATCCTGTAAAATAATAAGAATACTTACCACTTTCATTTTTACTGCTTATTGTTTTTAATTGCTCTGTGAAAAGATCTTTTGGCAAATGCTCTTCGAAATATTTATTATCTATTTCTTTATCAGAAGTCAATAATAATATAGAACTTGCTTGGTTATTAAATATTAGTTTAGACGGAACTTTAATATTCTCTACTACTATTTTATCTCCATTATAATTCATTAGCTTAATCTCGACTCTTCTGTTCAATTTTCTACCTTCAGGATTATCAGAACCATCTGGGTTCAGATTAATAGCAATTGGGTCTGCTTCACCTTTCCCTATTGCAATAAACCTCTGACTAGAAATGCCTTTAGCAATAAGATAATCTATTACCGATTTTGAGCGTCTCTCTGAGAGTTTTTGATTAAATTCCGCACTACTTTTAGAATCGGTATAACCCACTACTTCAATATATAAGTCAGAGTTTTCCAACATAATATCGTAAAGTTTTTCGATCTCTATTTGAGCATCTTTAGTTAATTCGTGCTTGCCATAATCGAAGAATACATTTTTAATAACATAAAATTTACCTTCAGATACCGACAGAGGTTTAAGTGTTACATCGAGAACAAATTCTGTTTTAGCAAAAATCTTTGGAATTAATATATATTCTGTTCTTGTTTCATAACCTGGAGCAAAATATACAACTTTAAAACTTCCTGCAGAAATAATAGTATTGTATTTCCCATTCTCCAAATTAATATTTAGATACTCCAATGTATCGTTATTATTATTATTAATAACCGTAACTTGAGCTCCCGAATACAAAGGCCAATTATTATCTTCAATACTCACTGTTCCGCGCAATTCTATTTCTGTAGAGTCATTTCCTGGTACTGGAACTTTAATTTTATATATATTATTGGCTTGGCTAGGTCCTCTATCATTTCCGTTTAATGGGAAAATAGCATACTCACCATTTCTACGTGGGAGATAAAACAAATCGTTACCAACAGTATTTAACGGATAACCTAAATTCATTGGAGAGGTCCATTTGCCATTATCTAATAAACTAGAATAAAAAATATCGAAACCGCCCATACCATAATGGCCTTGCGACGAAAAATATAAAATTTTACCATCATTAATAATATATGGAGTTTCTTCATCATAAATAGAATTAATAGTTGGCCCTAAGTTTTCGGGATCACCCCAGTCCCCTTCATCCTCGTCCCAATTCGATTTATAAACATCTAGACCACCGTACCCTCCTGGTCTATCAGAAGTAAAAAATATTGTTTTACCATCTTTTGTAATAGACACATGAGATTCCCAATCCGAAGAATTAATTTTCTTATTTAGTTTCTTCATTTTAGTCCACTTGCCATTTTTAAAATGACTGACATAAATATTCCCGTTATCGTTATCGTCTCTAACAGTATAAAGGGTTTTCCCATCACCTGTAATTGCCGTTGGAACCGTATTCTTTCCTGCTTTTAAATCCTCATTAATAGATACTGGCTTGGTCCATTTTCCATCTACAAAATGAGTAAAATAAATTTGATCCATCTTATAATCCATATTCATTGCTGCCATATTAATATCTGGCGAAAATGAATTATTAGTCCCCGATGTATAAACTATCACATCCTCGTTATAGTTAACAACAGGACAATTTTCTACACTAGCTTCCGAATTAACAATATCGTTTAAACTCTCAGTATTATAATTAACAGGAACTGAAATTAATTCTTGAGCATTGTGACAAGCTTGGCTTTCTCGTTTAACATAATCGATATAATAATAATCGGTAGGTGGTAATAAAGCAATAAACCGCTCGTAAACTATAACTGCTTTATCAAATTCGTGATTATATCTATATGCATTACCCAAGTAAAAAAGAGCTTCTAATGGAGCTTTTCTTTCTCTGTAGGAACCTTCATTGTACTCAGGAGTCATATGTTCTATAGATTTCTCTAGATAAGGAATTGCATCTTTTCTTCTATACTTAAACTCGTTAGTTAAATGAAGAATGCTCTGCCCAATCCTATAATTAAGGTTGGCATTATCACTATCTTTCTGGTAAATTTGTAAATATAAATCTAAAGCTTGATCGAATTCTTCGTATAAATAATGATATTCGGCATTAATAAAAATCTCTCTCGGATCTTCTTCTTTTTGTGAAAATAAAGAAAATGACAGAAACATTAATGCTACAAATAAGAACTTTTTCATAATTATTTCTTTAAGACATAAATCTTGCTATACAAACATATATAATTTTCTTTACAAGTAATGCCTATAAATATCATTTATTTACAAGCATATTGCTGTAAAAATAAGATTTAGGCTCCTAAAATATAATCTTTTATTAATTTTGCAAGATGTTTACAGATGAATACTTTATGAAAATAGCTTTGCAAGAAGCCAAATTAGCTTACAAAAAAGGAGAAATACCTGTTGGAGCAGTGATTGTATCTAATAACACTATTATTGCTAAAGCTCATAATCAAACCCAGCAATTAAATGACTTTACCGCTCATGCAGAAATGCTAGCTTTTACTTCTGCTTCGGAATATTTAGCCAATAAATACTTAAAAAGCTGCACATTATACGTCACTCTTGAACCCTGTAACATGTGTGCTAGTGCTTCGGCATGGACACAAATTGGAAAAATTGTATTTGGAGCCAGTGACCCTAAAAAAGGGTATAGTTTGTACTCTCCTTCTCTTATTCACCCAAAAACAAAAATCGTTTCTGGAATTTTAGAATCCGACTGTTTAAGTTTACTTCAAGATTTTTTCAACTCTAAAAGAATTCATTAATCTTACTCTACAATTAACATTGCAGGATTAACAATATTTACTTAAGATTACTAGTAAAAACCTCTCACCATTAATAAAATACACTAACTCTATTATATATTTCCACCAACCATATAGACTTATCCAATTAGGTGAAGAAGATTCTAATAAACATCAAATTCTCAAATAGATAATCTAAAAGGAATACATATCTTTGCTGTTTTTGATAGATTTTAATAAATTATAATATAAAATATTAGCATTGTGGAAAATATTATGGCAAAAGCAGGAAGTTTAGGTCCTAGAACTCGTTCGGACTGCGAATTAAGTATTGAATTAACAGCTAACGGAGGTATCGATATCAAGTTAAAATCGAAAGTCGATGTCATGTTTGGAAAAGCAAACCGTCAGTTAATTACCGATGTATTAAATTTTTTCGAAATAAAAAATGCAAAGGTAACAATGATTGATAAAGGATCTTTGCCTTATGTTATTGCAGCTCGACTAGAAGCCGCGATCAAAGAATTAATTGATACTGATAAAGAATATCTTTTTGAAATAATCGATGCAAACAAAAATACATCAAAAAAAGAACAATTTAGATTCTCTCGTTTGTATTTACCAGGCAACAATCCTAGTATGATGCTCAACGCTGGCGTTCACTACCCTAATGGAATTATTTTAGATTTAGAAGATGCCGTTGCTCCAAACAAAAAACACGAAGCTCGTTATATAGTCCGTAATGCTTTACGTTCTGTAAACTTTTACGGAGCAGAGCGTATGGTTCGAATTAATCAAGGCGATTTAGGTATAGAAGATTTACACTATGTGGTTGCTCATAATGTTAATTTATTATTAATTCCAAAATGTGAAAGTGCTGAAGAAATTCTAAAAATTGATACCGAAATTGAAAAAATCCGTAAAGAAAAAGGTTTCGATTATCCAATTTGGTACATGCCCATTTTAGAATCCGCCTTGGGAGTTGAAAATGCTTTCGAAATTGCAACAGCATCGCCAAATATTTGCTCTTTAGCTATTGGTTTAGAAGACTTCACTGCTGATTTAGGCGTGCGCAGAACTAATGAAGCTACAGAATCTTTATACGCTAGAACACGCATGGTTAACGCCTGTAAAGCTGCTAACATTCAGCCTATCGATTCAGTTTTTTCTGACACTTCCGATATGGAAGGTTTAGCTGAAAACGTAAGAATATCAAAATCGCTCGGTTTCGAAGGTATGGGTTGTATTCATCCTCGTCAGATTCCTGTTATTATGCAAGGATTTGCTCCTGAGCAAATAGAAATTGATAAAGCTCAAAAAATTATTAGAGCTTTCGCAAAAGCTAAAGAAAAAGGACTTGGAGTCGTATCGCTTGGGACTAAAATGATTGATGCTCCTGTAGTTAAACGTGCCGAAACAACTATCAACTTGGCAATTAAGTTAGGAATGATTGATAAAGATTGGCTTCTTGATGTTTAGATATTAGATAGACCGGATGGAGATTTTCAAAAAACATTAAGAAATTAAATTCTAAAGAGATTGACTATCAAAAGTCTAACATCTAAAGTCTAACATCTAGTATAAATAAAACAAAATATAAAGTTACACAATAATGAAACTTGAAAAAAACGCAGTTGGTCGCTTAGTACCTACGGAAATAAACGGAGAAAAAGCAGTACCTTTTCAGGGAGTTGGGAAATACAAGCCTGAAGGTAAACGGTACTCACATAAAATAACATCGAACAAGGATTACCCTGCTGACGGGAACAAACAAGTTGCAAGTATTAAAGATGCCTTAATTAAAGCAGGACTTAAAGATGGGATGACTATTTCGTCGCACCACCACTTTAGAAATGGAGATTTGATAATGAATCAAGTTTTTGATATTGCCAAAGAATTGGGAGTAAAAGATTTGCGATGGTTTCCTTCAGCCTCTTTCCCTTGTCACGAGCATTTAATTCAGTATCTAGAAGATGGAACCATCTCGCATATCGAAGGTTCAATGAATGGAGCACTTGGTCGATATACCTCAGAGGGCAAAATGAAAAAAATGGCAATTTTACGTTCGCACGGAGGTAGATACCAAGCTGTGCAAGATGGAGAAGTTGAAATTGATATTGCAATAATTGGTGCAGGAACAGCCGATCCTTTTGGCAATGCCAACGGACTATACGGTAATAGTGCATCAGGACTTTTAGGTTTTGCATTAGCAGATTCTGAATATGCCGACAAAGTAATTGTAATTACAGATAATATGGTACCTTTTCCTTGTATGCCATGGCAAATTCAAGGAAATAATGTCGATTTTACGGTGGCCATTGATAAAGTTGGAGAACCTGAAAAAATTATTTCGGGAACAACTAAAATTACCAAAAGTCCAGACCGTTTACTTTTAGCAGAAATGACGGCTAAATTTTGCGATGCCACAGGTTTATTAAAAGATGGATTCTCTTTCCAAACAGGTGCTGGGGGAACTTCACTAGCAGTAAGCGACTATTTTTCTAAAATAATGAAAAAGAAAGATATCAAAGCTCGTTTTGCTCGTGGTGGCTCAAACAAATATCTGGTTCGTATGTTAGAAGAAGGTCAAATCGACTACATTTTAGACGGGCAAACATTTGACTTAGAAGGTGTTCGCTCAATGGGAGAGAATCCAAATCACACATGGACAAGTCCTTTTACATCATACAATTATCACAGCAAAGGCAACTTTGCAGGTCTGGTAGATATTGTAATCTTAGGAGCCACAGAAGTCGATGTGAATTTTAATGCTAATGTGGTAACCCATTCCGATGGATATTTGTTACATGGTATTGGAGGTTGGCAAAATTGCCTATTCTCTAAAACTGTAATACTTCCTATTCCATTGTTTAGAGACCGTATTCCTGTGATAATGGACGAGGTAACCACTATTTGTGGCCCTGGCGAATTAATCGATGTTATTGTTACCGAACGAGGTATTGCTATCAACCCCCTTCGTAAAGATTTGATTGAGGCCGCAAAAGATTCTGGGCTACCAATTAAAACTATTCAAGAGCTTAAAGACGAAGCAGAAGCTATTTGTGGTAAACCCGATAAACCAAAATTAGGAGAAAAAGTTATCGCAGCCATCAAATGGGTAGACGGAACTGTAATTGACTGCGTACGTGAAGTAAAGAAAAAATAAATTTCTGAATCAAATTCTATAAAAAAGGCTCGTAACTTAATTGCTACGAGCCTTTTTTATTCTAATAATCTAATTTATGCTCTAATCACACCAGTAATATAAGGTTCCTTTATGGGATTATGATTAGCAGCTTCTATTCCCATCGAAATTACTTTTCTAGTTTCTAAAGGATCAATAATCATATCTATTCTTAACCTTGACGCTGCATGATAAGGCGAAGTTTGACGTGTATATCTATCTTCTATTTCTTTCAACAATTTCTTTTCATCAGCTTCAGAAATAGTTTCTCCTTTAGCTTTTAATGTTGCTACTTGAATCTGCAATAAAGTTTTAGCAGCAGCAGCACCACTCATTACCGCAATTTGTGCAGTTGGCCAAGCAATCATCAATCGCGGATCATAAGCTTTACCACACATGGCATAATTTCCTGCACCATAAGAATTTCCTACCACAATCGAGAATTTTGGGACAACAGAATTTGCCATGGCATTCACCATTTTAGCACCATCTTTAATTATGCCTTCATTTTCCGATTTAGATCCCACCATAAATCCTGTTACATCGTGCATAAAAATTAATGGAATTTTTTTCTGATTACAGTTCATGATAAAATGTGCAGATTTATCGGCAGAATCGGTATAAATAACTCCACCAAATTGCATTTCTTTCTTCCCTGATTTCACCACTTTACGTTGATTTGCAACAATACCAACAGACCAACCATCTATTCGGGCATAGCCACAAACTATTGTTTTCCCAAAATCTTTTTTATATTCTTCAAACTCAGAATCATCTACTAAACGCTTGATAATATCTCGCATTTCGTAAGGTTTTACTCTAGTATCTGGTAAAATACCATAAATTTCCTTTTCATCTAATTGGGGTAAAGCTGGCTCTTTTCTATTAAAACAAGCCTGTTCTGCATTACCAATTCTATCAATAATATTTTTGATTGTATCTAAAGCCTCTGCATCATTTTCAACTTTATAATCAATAACTCCAGAAACCTCTGAATGTGTAGTTGCACCTCCTAAAGTTTCATTATCAATATTTTCTCCAATTGCGGATTTTACTAAAAAAGAACCTGCTAAAAAGATAGTCCCTGTTTTATTTACAATTAATGCTTCGTCGGACATAATAGGAAGATAAGCACCACCGGCAACACAAGAACCCATTACTGCAGATATTTGGGTGATTCCCATTGCCGACATCTTAGCGTTATTTCTGAAAATTCGACCAAAATGTTCTTTATCGGCAAAAATCTCATCTTGAAGCGGTAAGAAAATACCTGCACTATCTACCAAATAAATAATTGGAATTCTATTCTCCATTGCAATCTCTTGCGCTCTCAAATTTTTCTTCCCTGTAATAGGAAACCAAGCTCCAGCTTTTACGGTTGCATCGTTAGCAACCACAACACAAAGGCGTTCACTTACATGTCCCATTCCAATAACTACTCCTCCAGAAGGACAACCTCCATATTCGGGATACATACCATCTCCAACAAAACCTCCTACTTCAACAAAATCTTTAGGATCATCTAACAAATAATCAATACGTTCACGAGCTGTCATTTTCCCTTTCGAGTGTAACTTATCAATCCTTTTTTGTCCACCCCCAAGTTTAATTTTTTCCATGCGTTGCTTTACCTCAGCAATCATCAAACGCATATTGTCATCATTTTTGTTAAATTCTATATTCATCTCAGTATATTGTAGTTTATCCTTCTAAAATATACATTTATATACAACTATAAAAATATTTATTTGTCTTATGTTTAAACATTTAGGGCAATCACTTGATAATTTGAATGTTCAAGAGCAGAAAATAAAATATGTTATACAGCAACCTTTCATAATAAAAAGACGTCTAATATAAGAAGACTAGCTTAAGAGCTTAACATTTCTTAAAAAACAGTACATTAAGATACTTTAGCCAAGTTTTTGCTAGTTGAGAATAAAAAAGATAATATGAGGCAATTAAAAATAACAAAACAAGTCACTAATAGAGATACCGCATCTCTAGATAAGTACTTACACGAAATAGCAAAAGTAGAATTAATTACTGCGGATCAAGAAGTTGAATTAGCAAAGAAAATTCAGAGTGGAGATAAGATTGCTTTAGAAAAATTGATTAAAGCTAATTTACGCTTTGTTGTTTCGGTTGCTAAACAATATCAGAATCAAGGCTTAAGCCTACCCGATTTAATTAATGAAGGTAACATGGGCTTGATAAAAGCAGCCAAGCGTTTCGATGAAACAAGAGGTTTTAAATTTATTTCTTACGCTGTTTGGTGGATAAGACAATCTATTTTATCTGCTTTGGCAGAGCAAGCAAGAATGGTAAGGCTTCCTCTTAATAAAATTGGCTCTATTAACAAAATTAATAAGGTTGTCATTAAATTAGAACAAAAATTACAACGAAAACCTACCTACCAAGAAGTTGCTGATGAAATGGAAATTAATGTCAATGATGTAAAAATTGCATTAAACAATACCTCACGACATTTATCGATGGACGCACCTATGGTAGATGGAGAAGTTGGAAACATGTATGACGTTTTACAATCGTCAGACAGTCCAAGACCAGATAATGTTTTGGCTAATGAATCTCTACAAATAGAGATTGATAGAGTTTTATCGACCATTAGTGGTCGAGAAGGCGATATATTAAAACGATATTATGGTTTAAATGGCTATCATCAACATACGCTAGAAGAAATTGGAATAGCATTTGATTTAACTCGTGAGCGGGTTAGACAAATAAAAGAAAAGGCTTTACGTAGACTTAAGCATTCAAGTAGGAATCGTTCCTTAAAATCTTATTTAGGCTAGAAAGTTCATTCTTAAGCAAAGAAAAACGACGAACTCTAAAAAAGCTCGTCGTTTTTTTAGTAGCACTAACAAGATTATTTTTTTCCAAAATTCATAATTCTGTCTTTCCACTCAGCAGTTTGAGATAAGTATGCAAAATTATCTGCAGCATACAATTTTTGAGCTTCTATATCTTTTGCCAACATTGTATTGAGCGTCTTCTTTGTATAAAACAAAGCCATATCAGTACCTCCAAGCATCATTTCTGCAAGCTTGATACTTTCTTCCATTAATTTTTTATGAGGCACTACTTTATTAACCAAATTCAAAGCTTTTGCTTCATCAGCAGAAATCATTCGCCCAGTAAAAAGTAAATCTCGTGTATTTGTCAGACCAACTATATTAGTCATATATAAAGTACAAGTTACTGGCAAAATTGCTCCTAATTTAACTGCGGGGAAACCCATCTTGGCTTGTTCCGATGCAATCCGATAATCGGTAGAAGCGGCGTATCCTAAGCCTCCACCGAGGGCATAACCATTAATGGCAGAGATTACTGGACGAGGAAAATTAAATATCTTTTCTGAAGTTCCTTCTAAAAGTAATGCGTATTCTCTAGCCTCTTCTATAGATTTAAAATTCTGCAGAATTGTAAGATCGACACCTGATGAAAAAGCTTTATCGCCAGCTCCCGTTAATATTAATACCCGTACTTCTTTATCTTCCGATAAACGGTCTAAAGTTTCGCTTAATTCGTTCAATAATTCTCGACTAAATGAATTAAAAACCTTCGGTCTATTAAGGGTTAGTATTGTAATCCCATTTGTTAATTTTTCTACTTGAACTAATTCCATTATTTTTTATTTTTAATTCTTTAAATTTCTTCTATCACTTTCAGTATTTTCTGCAACAAAAATTTCAATTCTACTTCTGAAATAACATAAGGAGGCATAGTATATATTAGTTTTCCAAAAGGTCTAAGCCAAATCCCGTTTTCAACAAAAGCAGACTGTATCTTTTCCATATCTACGACTTCTTTCATTTCAACAACTCCAATTGCTCCTAATATTCTTACATCAGCAACCGATTCAATATTTAAAGCGTTGGGTAATAAAGATTTCAAGGTATTCTCAATATTTCTAACTTTTTGCTCCCAATTAGTCTGTAGCAACAAATCGATACTAGCCAATGCCACTGCACAAGCGAGAGGATTCCCCATAAAAGTTGGTCCATGCATAAAAACCGAGGGTTGACCTTCGGATATGGTTTCTGCAACCTTATCGGTTGCCAAAGTAGCTGCAAAACTCATATATCCACCGGTAATAGCCTTTCCAACACACATAATATCTGGTGTTATTTCTGCATACTCACAAGCAAATAACTTTCCTGAGCGACCAAAACCTGTGGCTATTTCATCTGCAATTAACAAAATGCCGAATTGCTCACATAATAATTTGGCCTCAGTTAGATATTGAGGGTGATAAAATCGCATTCCTCCTGCCCCCTGTACAATAGGCTCAAGAATCAAAGCTGCAATTTGTTTATGTTTTTTTTGTAAAAGATTTTTCAATGGTGAAATATCTCGCTCGTCCCATTCATCATAAAAACCAATATTTGGAGCATCAACAAAGTTCTGAATACTCAACCGCCCATTAAAAATAGAATGCATTCCTGTTTCGGGATCACAAACCGACATCGCATGCCATGTATCGCCATGGTAGCCATTCTTTATAGTCACAAACTCTATCTTATCTGACTTATTTTTAGCATGCCAATATTGAAGAGCCATTTTCATAGAAACTTCTACAGCGACGCTTCCCGAGTCGGAATAAAAGACTCTATTTAATCCTTTTGGAGATATTTCAATTAATTTTTTTGCTAATTCTATCGCTGGTTGATGGGTCAAACCTCCAAACATTACATGAGCCATTTTCTGAGATTGCTCCAATAATGCTTGATTTAACACAGGATGATTATAACCATGAACAGCGGCCCACCAGGAAGACATTCCATCTATCAAATTTCTGCCATCGCTAAGATTTAGTTGTACTCCTTTTGCCGATTGCACTTCGAATACTGTTAACGGGTTTGTAGCCGAGGTATAAGGGTGCCAAATATGATTTTTATCAAATAATAAACGTTCTTTCAGAGTCATTATATTAGTATTGAAAAATAAATTTTATCAAATTATAAACTATTATACTTTCAGCCCAATTACAACAACATCGTCGACTTGCTCCTCGCCTCCTCGCCATTCTTGGAAAGCTTGTTTTAAAATGCTCTTTTGTTCTGCCATTGATTTTTGACTATTTTGTAACAATAATCTTTTAAATGGTTTGTACATAAACTTTTTCCCTTTTGGACCTCCAAATTGATCGGCATAACCATCAGAAAACATATAAAGAATATCTCCTTTTTCTAATTGTATTTCTGTGTTCGTAAAGGAATCCATCTTCTCATATATGGCAATTGGCATTTTGTCTGGTTTCAATTCATATAATTTCGAATCAACAAGACCTTCATCAAACACTTTTGCATGAGGAAGCTGTTCAGAAATATCTTTATTTGATACAATATATAAAGGATTATTTGCAGCTGAGAACTGTACTTTATTATTTTTAAGATTAAGACTCACTAAACACATATCCATCCCATCTTTTTGTTCACCAGAAACTCCTTTTTGATCGAGAGTCTTAATAATCTCTTTCCTAAGCTTGTTTAAAATAATATTGGGCTGAGTAATAAATTCTTTATTGACAATTTCTTTCAAAAATGAAACACCTAACATACTCATAAAAGCTCCTGGAACACCATGTCCCGTACAGTCTGCTGCCGTAATAATAGTTTGCCCCTCCACTTCTGTCCACCAATAATAATCTCCAGAGACCTTATCTTTGGGCATAAATAACACAAAAAAATCGTCTAAACTCTTTCTTAATAAATCTTGTTTCGGAAGAATAGCTCCTTGCAAACGTTTAGCATAATCAATACTTTCAGACACTTCTCTGTGGATTTCTTCAATTTGATCTTTTTGCTCGGTAACCACATCTCTTTGCTTCTCTATCTCATCTCTTTGAGCAACAATCTCCTCATTCTGCTGATTCAATTCATGGTTAGCATCTTCAATTATTTCTTTTTGTTTAGATAATAATTGATTGGCTTTCTGTTTCTGACGGTAACCTCTAAAGATAAAGAAAATTAAGAATGAAAATAACAATAGTCCTAATCCGGAAGCCCATAAATATAAACGTTGTTTTGCTATACGCTCTTCGTCTAATTGCTTATTTTTCGTTAATAATTGGTTTTCCTTTTCATTCTTTTCGTAATTCCATTTACGCTCTAGCTCGGCATATTCTGTATTCTTTTTTGCCTGATCTAACGAATCTTTTAATCTAATATAATCTGAGATAGAAAAATACGCTCCTCTATAATTATTCTTTTTTGCTAATATTGAAGCTTGTAATTTTAAAGTTTTGGGGATACTCATGGGTAAATATTGTAGAGCTATTTCAGATGCCTCCTCTATATATTTATCGGCTAAATTATACTCCTTTAAATCAAAATAACGATTTGCTATATTGTACAAGGATGTCCATTGCCCAGAAACATCATGCATTTTTCTTCTATATTCTAAAGCCTGTGTCGAATACTGAATGGAGTTAATACTATCTAAAGCTGATAAATTTGAATACGCATCGGCTAATAAATCAATTCTATGAATTTCTTTTCCTACTCTCAGACATTCTTGGAAATATTGTTTGGACTTTTCTTTTGCGTCACTAATTGAATATAAGGAAGTATCAATATTTTTAAACGAAAGACTATCGAGTCTAAAATAAATACTTCCTAAATTAAGGTTTATCATCGCTACCCCTAATTTAAAACCTAAATCTTTAACTATTTCTAAACTTTTATTATAATATTTTAGAGCCTCTTTATCATTTTTCCCAATATAATATAAACTTCCTATTTCGTTGTATATTGATGCACTACCTCGTTTATCTCCTATTTTCAATTTTAATTCTAAAGATTGTAAATAATATTTAATAGCGTCTTCTGTATTTTTATTATCGGAATATGTTCTTCCAATACTTTTTAATGCCTCAGAAATTTTAAGGGTATCTTTTCTAAATAAATAAATCTGATAGGCTTTTTGATAATATTTAATAGCATCGTCAAACGCGGCTGCATTTGCAGCTATTTCTGCACTATACTCATAAGCCTTAGCCAAAAACTTTTTATCTTGATGGACTTCTCCAAGTCGTAAGAATTGTTTAACAAAATATTTTGCCGAATCAATATTTCTTTGTTGATAATAAGAAATAAGTTTTTCGTATGCATCGTATTTGAGATGATACTCTGCATTTTTCTGGGTAATATCTACTAAACTATCAACTCGAATAGCTTGAGCAGAAAAACTAATTATTACGAAAAAGATGATTAGATATTTCACTCAGCGAAGTTAAGAAAGTTTTAAGAAAGAAAAATGAGGAAACCTACAAAAGATTTCCTCATCAATAATACTTTTTTTAATTCACAACAACATCCGCAGACCGATGAACTTCAAAGTTAATTGTTACATCATCGTTATACGTAGTTGTTCCGATAACACTACCTTTAATAATCCCATCAACATTACCGTATTGAGTTATCGTTACTGTTCCGCTTTCTATTTGATAAGAATTACTCGGACTATTACTCATAAAGTAACAACTCAAGCCATCTGAATTAATATCATAGGTTCCTACAGAATAGACGCCCATTAAATCCAATTGAAAATCGCCATCGTTCCCAGATACCGAAATAAACGTTTTTGTAGGATCTAAACTAACAGGGTCTCTATATAAATGCCCATCTTCAGAAGAATAAAAACTTGAATAATTAAAAATAACTCCAGTTCCTGCAGAATCTACTCTAACGGTATTCATAACAGAGGGAACAAATGGCTCTGAACAAATAGAAATATCGCCTAAGTTATTAACTCCTGATTGTAAATTAACAGACATAAAGGTGTCAACGCTAGCTGTTATTACATGCAATTGATAATTTGATCCTACTGAAAAAGGTAAATCGAAAATACCATTATTGGTAAAGGTGTTCGATACATAAGCACTCCAAGCTAAACTTACATTAGCCGCTAATGGGTTTCCTTCGCAATCTACAATAATTCCTTTAGCATGGTCTAAATTTGGTAATTGTAATTCTACAAAACGAGATTCACCATTACTCCAAGCTGACTCGTTTGATAAAGCCGAGAAACCAAAAAAATCTGCTGAACGTACGGCAACATCCATTGCCATACCTGTTGGGACTTTCATTCTAAAGGCGCCATTATTCCCTGTAATGCCATATGCATTTCCTACTTGAACACGAACGCCAACTAGAGGTATATTATTTGCATCAATAACCCTACAATTAATAATTCCAAAATCTGGATTTGCTATTTGTGTTGACCAAAATGAGAAATGCCCAAGAGTCATTTCATACTCATTATTATTTTCGTCGGCATCACCATCTCTATTATTATTTGGACTTGAAGTTGAAGCATAGTACATTGGAATATTCCCTGGAGATGTTCCTTGCAACGCTGGTGGTATTAGGGCCTTCATTAAAGCAGTCGAAGAAGATGCAAGATTTAATGCATTTCCACTTCCATCTGTAAGTTCAATCATTATTCCAGTACGTGTATCTAAAAACATTTCTTCTCCATTATCAACCCCCGATTGATCTCCTCCTGGCACACGTCTAGAATAGTCTTCGCCACTTGCGTCGAGCACCGCTGTACGAAGTGTAATTTGTCCATTATACGCATTACCATATTTATCTATAAAAGATGAACCTGTAAAATCTATCGATGAACCGTCGCTAAGAGCAACTAAACTAGCTGCCCCTGTAGAAAAAATATGGGTTTCGGCAACAACTCCATTATAACTAATTAAATGGGCATCTAATCTTGTTACATCATTAATAATCGGTGTTCTAGATCGCATTACTGCAAAATAATTATCTTTTTTTACTACTATAAAACACTTACTTTTGGGAACCATTAGATCTTCAAAAACAAAAACGCCATTCATGTCTGTTTTTTTAACTCGCCCATATGCGGTTACTTCTACATCTTGTAAAAGATTATGAGATTCATCGTAAACAACACCTGTAATTGTTGTTTTCACGTAATTTGAAATATAACTATCTGCAGTTTTTGTATCTAATTTATCGCAAGAGCTCATTCCTAAAAGGAAGAAACTTATTGATAAAATTGAAATAAATATTGACTTCTTCATTTGTTATTTTTATTAAATTTCGAGTAAATTCGCAATCTTCAAATGTCATAAATGACCTAAACTAAAAACAGGGGTTAATTGTCTTTAACTACAAATATAGGATTTATTATATTACTTTGACTAAACTACTTAAAAATAATTTCTAAATCGTGAACGGCTTCTGCTAAAGCAAAAACGACAACTCTATCTCCAGTTTGTATAAGCGTTGACCCAACTGCAATAAAACTCTTTTTATCTCTAGTAACACCACCGATTATTGCATTTTGTGGAAACTTAATGTGCATTAATTCTTTTTGAGTGATTAATGAATTTTCGTGAACTACAAATTCTAATATTTAGGCATCAGTACCCATCAAATACTTCATTGAGCTTACTTCGGCATCTAGAGTATAAGCAAAAATACTACTTGCAGCTAAATACTTTTTATTTACAATGGTATCGATACCTATATTTTCTGCTATCTGAATATAATCTTCGTTTTCTATTTCGGCAATAGTTCTTTTTACTCCTAACTTTTTGGCTAATAAACAAGCAATAATATTGGTGTCAGAATTATCGGTTACTGCAATAAAAGCATCCATTTTCTTAATACCTTCTTCTTCAAGCAATTCAGTATCTCTACCGTCTCCATTAAGAACAAGAGTTTTTGACAATTGATCCGAAATAGTTAAACATTTTTGCTCGTCTGAATCAATCAGTTTTACATTAAAATGACTTTGAAGTTCTTTGGCCGTTCGGGTTCCTATTCTACTCCCTCCAAGTATCATCACATCATTAATATCGATATGTTCCTTACCTGAACTTTTCATTAATTCTTCGACGCCCTCTTTATTAGATAATACATATACGATATCTCCCAACTCAAAAATATCTTTCCCTTTTGGGACTATTGTTTTCTCATCTCGCTCGATAGCAACAGCACGATAATTTAATGATTTTGTTCTGTTAATTTCCTCTAACGTTTTTCCAATAACAGAAGCGTTCTTTTCTAATTTTATGGCAAAAAATGACAATCTACCTCCCGCAAATTCATACGACTCGGTAACTCCTGTTTCTCTAATTAGATTGACAATCTCTAGAGCTGCTAATTTCTGAGGATATGTAACATGATCTACACCAATCTCTTGTAATATTTTTTTATTCTGATACGATAAATATTCTTGATTATCTATTCTAGCTATCGTTTTCTTTGCACCTAATTTTTTTGCAAGAGTACAAGCTGTAATATTAGTTTCCTCTTTTTCTGTTACCGAAATAAACAAATCGGAATTACTCATTCCAATCTCTTTTAAAACAGCTATCGAAGTTGCCGACCCCGTTACAGTTAATACATCATAACGACTGTTAATAGATTCACTTTTACTACTATCGGCATCTACAATAACAATATTATGCTCTTCGCCTACACTAAACATTTTTGTTAGATGTAAGCCTACCTCTCCGGCTCCTGCAATAATAATTTTCATTTCTAATTATTAATTTATATTTCTTGAATTTGATTTAAAAAACCAACCCGACTGAAAAGATTAAGATATTATTTTTAGCGTCAATTTTAATATTTTCCGGACCCGATTCGTCAAAAACATTGGTTAAGCCATATTCATACCTTAAATCCAAAGTTAATATTCCCAAATCAACCCCTGCTCCGAAATTCAAAAAAGCAATAGCTGTATTAATATTCTTTTGCTCTATATCGAACGATTTTACAGTCCAATGTAAAGTTGGTCCTGCAATTGCTCTTATCCTTAATACTTTTGTATTCACAATATTTAAACCCAATAAGGTTCTTAATTGCAAAGTATTTATAGAATTATCAAACTGATAAGTGACTGAATTTTTATTATAATCTATATCGGTCCCTACATTTCCAAAATAAAGTCCAGGAATAAAATTTAAGGTTCCTCCTATTCTAACATCTACCCCTACTACGTATGAAGAGCGAATTTTTGTAGATGCCCCATCCGATAATTTTGAAAACGTAACCCCCACATTCGGATTAACTTTAACCTGAGCCTCTATGGTTTCTACCCCAAAAACAACCCACAAAGTTAACAAGATATATTTTCTCATAATTTCTTTAATATTATGTATATATATTTATTTTTCTATCAAATCGGTAAAAGAAAAAGTCTCCACATCAAACAAACCTTTGTCACCTAATTTTAATTTAGGAATAACCAAAAGCGACATAAAGGCGGCTGTCATTAAAGGTGCGTAAAGCGTAGAACCTGCTTCTTTAATTCTATCATCGATAGATTTATATCTTTTTGCAATCTCCTCAATGCTTTTATTACTCATAAGCCCTGCAATTTCGAGGGGTAAACTTTCATTATTATTACCTTCTGCAAAAGCTATTCCTCCTTTGTTATCAATTAATAAATTAATAGCCGATAACAAATCATTATCATTGGTTCCAACGGCAATAATATTATGACTATCGTGCGCTATACTAGAGGCAAATGCACCTGTTTTTAATCCAAATCCCTTGACATAAGCTACCTGAACTGGTGATTGATCGTAACGACTTAACACAACCATTTTTAGAATATCTTGATCTAAATCTGATTCAAAATTAGAATAATCCTTATTTACTTTATATTTAAAAACACCTGTAGTAAGATCTCCATTATATGCTTCAATAATTTTAAGAACAGATCCTTTTGTAATCACTTGAGCTAAACCTTTTGATTTAATTACTGCCCTATCGAAACGATTAATAGGAGCAGAAGTAGGGATATCGAATAATGTTTTTTTGCCATCGAAAACTAATTCTCCATTGATATAAGTGGCTTGAGTATTAAAATCTTTTAGATTATCGACCACAATAAAATCAGCAGAATCGCCTTCCTGTAAAAGCCCAACAGGAATATTATAATGATCTACAACATTGGTGGTTACAGTTTGCAAAACATCAAAAATATTGTGTCCATAATCTACGGCTCTTTTAACTATTAGGTTTACAAAACCATTAATAAGGTCGTCTGGGTGAGAATCGTCGGTACAGAGCATCACCATATCTGGATTCTTGCTTATCAGAGAATGAAGTGCTTCGAAGTTCTTTGCTGCGCTGCCTTCTCTAATCTGAACTTTAATTCCTAAAGCCATTTTTTGTAAAGCTTCCTCAATTGTCACACATTCGTGATCGGTAGTAATCCCTCCAGATGCATATTTCTTTAAATCTTCACCCATCAAAAAAGGTGCGTGCCCATCAATGGGTTTATTATATTTTTGAGCCGATTTCAATTTTGCATGAACTTCTTGATCTTTATAGATAACTCCCGGGAAATTCATCATTTCGGACAAATACCAAATATCATCACGCTGAATGAGTTTTTCAATCTCTTTGGCGTCGATAATTGCTCCCGATGTTTCGAAAGCGGTTGCGGGAACACAGGATGGAGCACCAAAAAATACTTTGAAAGGTACTTTATTAGCACTGTCGATCATATAATCAATTCCCTTTATTCCCAAAACATTAGCAATTTCATGCGGGTCGGAAATCGTAGCCACGGTTCCATGTTTTACAGCTATATGCGCAAAAGATGAAGGCGAAAGCATTGAGCTTTCAATGTGCACATGGGCATTAATAAAACCTGGCATTATATAATTATCGTACTGATTATTATTTTCTTCGATATTAGTTATTTCCGAATCCTTGACCGTTATTTCTCCAGAAAAAATTCTTCTGTTCCTAACATCAACTATATTCCCTGATATTTTCATTTCAATAATATTATTTTTATCACTATTACTTAATCCTAAATCAATATTCTCAAAGCAGAGCTTACAAAGTTTTACTTTGGAATAATTATATTACTCTATACAAGCATCAAAATTAATTATCCTGAATAGGATTAAAAAGCTCCGTACTTAAATATTTTTCTCCCCTATCGGGGAAAATAACAACAATTCTTCCTTTATCAATTTTTTTTGCTATTTCTATTGCAGCATATAAAGCTGCACCACTACTCATTCCTACAAAAATTCCTTCTTGCATAATAATTTGTCGAGCCATCTCAAAAGCCGCTTCCGTTTCTACCATTATAGTTTCATCTATTTTTGAAGGATCATAAATAGATGGCACTATGGCTTCTTGCATGTTTTTTAAGCCTTGAATATAATGCCCCTTTACAGGCTGTGCCTCTACAATTTTAATTCTCGGATCATTTTCTTTTAAACCAGACCCTACACCCATTAAAGTTCCTGAGGTCCCAATAGAAGACACAAAATAATCTAATTTACCATTGGTTTGCTTCCAAATTTCTTCGGCAGTGGTTTTATAATGAGCAATTTTATTATATTTATTCGAAAATTGATCGGTATTAAAATACTTTTCTGGAAAGTTTTCGCATAGTTCTTTAACTTTTAAAATTGCACCATCGGTTCCCATACTTTTTTTAGTTAGCACAACTTTACCGCCATACGATTGAATAATTTTTCTTCGTTCTACAGAAACAGCCTCGCTCATTACAATTTCTATTTTGTAACCTTTAACAGCAGCAATCATTGCCAAGCCTATTCCTGTATTCCCCGAAGTGGCTTCGATAATCGTTTTATTTTTTGTCAAAGTTCCAACAGCCTCTGCCTGCTCAATCATTTTTAGGGCAATCCTATCTTTTATGCCACCAGTAGGATTTCGTCCTTCAATTTTAGCAACAATCTCTACCATCGGATTTGGATTAAGACGGTTTATTCTTACTAATGGAGTATCTCCTATGGTTTGTATAATATCTTCGTGTATCATTAAATATCTATAATTAATAAGATGCAAATATATGACCACTACTCATAATAAACAGATTATTTCAATAAAAATTCTATTCTTTAGATAATCAGCTTAAATTGAAGCTCTATAATAATAAACTTATTTAACCCAATGAGGTAAAAGCAACATCTAGACAAACTATACCTGTTTATAAATGAACCGATTAACAAAATAGACAATTACGATTAAATTGGTATTATTTTAATAAGTATATTTGTTCTCATAAAATATTCATATATGTTTTTTATACTTCTATTATTTTATTTTATAATTCTATCTGTTTGGCTTATCAAATGGAAATGGATTAAGCACTCAGGAATCAAATCCCTTGTCATAATAGCATTATTTGCATTTAAGGCTCTTACAGGCTTTGCTCTTGTATACTTATATGGTCATTTTTACGATCCTAAACAATCCGATATCTACATTTATTTTAATGATGCCCTACATTTAAAAAACCTCTATTTAAATCAGCCCAATATTTTTTGGAACATTCTTTTAGGACATAATATTAATATGTCCGAAGTTCACGAGCAATATATCAAGCTTCGATATTGGGACAGTTCCTCAATCGATTTCTTAATTCATGAAAAACGAATCGTCATTTTATTAAATGTTCTTTTTGGTTTTATTTCGGCAAGCAATATATATATTCATTCATTATTTATGAGCTTTATTGGTTTTTTAGGGCAGCTTGCTATTTTTAGATTTGTAAAAAGACAATCTCAAATTAATCCCATATTAATTCTCCTTGTTACATTTCTATTACCAACATTTATTCTTTGGTCATCGAGCATCCTCAAAGAACCTCTTATTATTTTTTCTATAGGATTCTTACTTTTCTTCATCGGGAAATGGGTCAAAAATTGGAAATTAATATATCTAGTTTCAAGTATCCCTTTTTTTATTCTTGCTTTTCTTATTAAGCCGTACGTTCTTTTAGCTCTATGCTTCCCTATATTCATATTTATCCTTTTTAAATCCAAAGAAAATTTCAATTTCAAAAAACAAAGTTTAATTGTATTAGGAAGTTCAATAATTCTAATTTTCACTTTCTGGTTATTAACTTTTACACACTTTAATCTCTTCGAAAAACTCTCGCAAAAACAAAATGCTTTCTACGAAACTATTAATCTAAGCGAACAAAGTCAGAAAGTTGGTAGTCAAATCGAAATAAACAAATTGTATCCTAGCTTAAGTTCACTTATTTATAATACCCCAAAAGCCTTTTCTAATGTTATGTTTAAACCTGGGCTATACAATTTCACAAACCCACTTTACCTCCCCGACCTATTTCAAAATCTTCTTATTCTAATTATTGCTTTAATGTTAATCTTTAAATATCGCATTCCTAAAAAAGAAGAATTCCCTTTCATTTGGCTTTCTTTACTATTTGTATTAATCCTCTATATCACTATTGGATTGGTTACACCTATATTAGGAGCCATCGTTCGATACAAAATCCCTGCACTTATTTTTGTGTTTTTCTTTTTGTTATCATTTTTAAGAAATGATTTTACAAGCAGAAAAGTTTTGAAATATATTTTTTATTCTTCAAATTAGTATTTATTACCGTTATATCGACAGGAGCGAAACCTTTTTATTGTCACATCGATCGAAGCAAAGCATAGTCGAGATATCTTAAGCTTTATAACCGCCGTTAATAATTCATTGTTAATGAATTAAAAAAGGGTAACACATAGGCAACAAATGAGCAATAATTGATTAATTATTTTGATTATACAATTACAATTCCGTAAATTGCAGACTTAAATTTTAAAACAAAAATTAATATTAATCTTAAATTTTAAAACTATGAGAAAAATTTTATCTCTCGTACTTGCAGTCGTTCTGATGAGCTCTGTAAGTTTTGGGCAAAGTAATCTTAGAAAAGGTGACATAGCCAATACAAGAACAGTTCATTCTGCTATTGCTCATCAAACTACTAATCATAGCATAAACGCTGCTTTATTAGAAGATTTTAATGCATCTACAACAATTCCTGTTGGTTGGGAAACTAGCGTTGATAATCCTTGGAAAATTGAAGATGACGGATCAGGAACTGATAATCGTTGCTTCTTCGATATGTGGAATTATGCTTCAGGAAATGAAGGTACAATCACAACACCATCTCTTTCTATTACAAGTGGTGATGCTACAATGACTTTTGATCTTGAATACTTCTTAATAGGTGGAGATTATGGTGATGCAGGAGAGTTATATATAGCTGTTTCTGATGACAATGGTTCTACATGGAACGAAGATGCCACTAATGTAATTGCAGGAACTGCTGGTAATGCAGCTGTTGTTCATTCTGTTGACTTTACTGCTTTTAACGGAACCGATTATACAGGAAGCACCGTAAAAGTAAGATTTAGAGGAGTTTCTGACTACGGTTCTTACAACATTAAAATTGATAATTTCGCAGGTCCTCAAATCGCTATTCCTCCTGTTCCAGATCTTCAAGTAACAGGAACTTTATCAGAAGTATATACTATTCTTCCTTCAGCACAAGTAATGGCTATTACTCCTGCTTCAACAGTTGTAAATGCAGGTTCTGAATTAACAGATGCTACAAATGTAGATTTTGCTGTTACTGGACAATCTTATACAGATGCTTCAGCTATTACTGTACCTATGGCTAATGGTATTACAGAAACTGTGACTGCAGGTTCTGCATTTACTCCTACTGCTAATGGAACTTATGAGTTTACATACGAGGCTAGTATTAGTAATGATTTTGACCCTTCAAATAATACAGACTCTAAAACAATTACAATAACTGATGATGTATTATCATACAGTAATGGTGTTAATGCAGGTCAATTAGGAGCTAGTAGTGGAGCTATGTTAGGAAACAAATTTGTATTTAATACCAATGATGATTTAACTGGAGTTTCTTTCCATATTACAGCTGGAGCGACAGCATATGACTGTACTGTTAAGGTATATGAATTTACAGGTAATACATTAGGTAACTTACTAGCAGAAACAGGAACTATTTCTGTTACTGACCAAGACGCTATCTACACTGAAGATTTTATGGTTCCTGTTAGCGTAACTGCTGGACAAGAAGTATTAATTGTTGTTGATAATTTAGCAGCAGCTTCTTTTATGAGTTTAGGAACAGATACTAGATATGTTGCAGACAAAGGTTGGGCTTCTACTGATGGAACTACTTTTTCAGAAATGGCTTCTATTGGATTCCCTAATTTATTTGAACTTAATGCTATTTTAGCAACAGTTATTCCAGTAAATGACAATGTTGCAATGGTTTCAATCAATACTCCTGTAGCAACTACTCCTAGTAATATTGACATTACAGGTACAGTTAGAAACCTTGGAAACCAAGGTCCATTAACTTCTTTCGATGTAGTTTATACAATTGATGGTGGTGCTGCATCTGCTGTTTATAATGTAACTGGTGTATCTATTGCTCCTGGTGCAACATACGATTTTACTCATAATGTTCAATGGACTGCAACAACAGGACAACATACTATTGAGGTTACCTTAACTAATCCTAATGGAAATACTGACGAGGATGCTTCTGATAACGTAATGTCTAAAAACATTTTAGTTGTAAATGAAGTTTTCGCTAAAAATGTTGTTTACGAAGAAGGAACAGGAACATGGTGTGGCTGGTGTGTTAGAGGTCTTGTAGGACTTAACACTATGGCTCATAACATTACTGACGGAACATGGATTGGTATTGGCGTGCACAATGGTGACCCAATGACAGTTACTGCATACGATGCTGCTATCGGTGGATATATTGGAGGATACCCTTCTGGAATTATTGACAGACATTCTACTGAAGTTGATCCTGGTTTATCTAGCTTAGAACCTGCATACCAAGCTCAATTATTAGAAACTCCAGTTGCTAAAATTGATATTACTTCTCAAACATGGAATACAACAACTCGTAACTTTACTGTTGAAGTTGCAACTACATTTGCTTTAGATATTACTAATGCTAATTACAACACAGCACTTATTGTTGTGGAAAATGGTGTTTCTGGTACAACAGATGAATGGAGACAACATGACTACTACCAAGGTGGTGGTTATGGTGCAATGACAGATTGGGATGGCTTTGATTATACTGTTGAAGGTACTATTGATGATGGACAAGGAGCTGGTTATGTTCCTGCTGCAAATATGGTATACAACCATGTAGGTCGTCAATTAGTTGATGGATGGGCAGGTACTGCTTTAAGTGCTGCAGATGTTACATATAATGTAGCTATTACTCATTCTTACTCAGGATCTATTCCTGCAGATAACAACGAAAACAATACTGAATATGTTGCTATTGTTATCGATAATGCTACTGGAGAAATTGTAAATGCTACTGCAGTAAATTTAGATTTAACTTCTGGATTAAAACAAGTTAATTCTAACTCTAAATTCAATGTTTATCCTAACCCAACTACAGGTTTAGTAAAAGTTGAAGGTGTAGAAGGAGCTCAAGTTATTGTTTACAATATGATTGGTGAAGCTGTATACACTGAAGCTAATGCTTCTGCTACAACTACTATCGATTTATCTTCTTTCAATGCAGGAAACTACATTGTTAAGATTATCAATAACAACGAAGTTGCTACTCAGAAAATTGTTCTTACAAAATAACCTCTTTTGGGTATTTTAATACAAGCCTCTAAGGACATTAAGTTCTTAGAGGCTTTTTTATAACCTCCTGTCATATCGACTGAAGCATAGCGAAGTCGAGATATCTAAACTGTAATGCTATAAAATATTTGATCTTTTAGATTTCTCCACAAGGTCGAAATGACAAATCTCTCGATTTATTCACAAACTCAAAATGACAAAATATTATTCTATCTTTAGATTATGAAACCAATAGGAACCCATAACTATTTCATTTACATACTCACAAATAAAAACAAAACCGTTCTATATATTGGAGTAACCAAC
>JAMOQL010000207.1 GCA_027064025.1 Bacteroidales bacterium | reverse complement strand
TATTGACACTGTACAACAAGATTATCGAGACACAATAAAACCTGTAGATATTACACCTTCAAAAGCTGATTTATCCCTTTCAGATCAAATTTCGGTAGATACATTAAAAATATTAACCATAGACACCATAAAAATTGTAACTGCATTTCATCATGCTCAAATTTACAAATTAGATTTGCAAATGCGTTGCGATTCTTTAAGTTATTCATCTAAGGACTCAATTATTCGATTATATAAAAATCCTGTTATATGGTCGGATAATCAACAAGTTACAGCGGATTATATCGAAGTTCTAACTGAAAATAATAATCCCACAGAAATGTATTTACAGCAAAATGCATTTATTGCTTTACAAGACGATTCTATAAGATTTAATCAAATAGAAGGAATAAGTATGAGAGGTTATTTTAACAATAATAACGAATTGTACAAACTGTTTGTAACTAGCCAAGCAAAATCTGTATTCTTTCCAAGAGAAGAAGCCACAGAAGAACAAAAAAATGATTCCATAAAAGGCGATTTAGTCGGTGCAAATATTACAGAAAGTAATTCTATGATGATTTGGTTTAAAGATAATCAACCTAATAAAATTACCTTATACTCTCATCCCAAAGGGGTTATGAATCCTATAGAGTATAAACCCATAGAAGAATATATTCTAAAAGGATTTAATTGGAAAGATAGGATAAGACCAAAAAAATTAAGCGATATTTTTATTTGGAAAGAAGAACATATTATTAAAAATGAAGAAGATTTACATTTATTAAATAAGACTCATTAAAATTGAAAAAAAAGATCCTATATATTATCTTTTTTCTTGTGCTTAGCAATATTGTTGACGCTCAGTTTTACAATGGTTACCAGATGACCTTTGGTAAAAACAGAGTTCAATACGACCCTTTTGAATGGCAATATTATAGATTCGATAAATTTGATACCTATTATTATGTTGGCGGATCAAATTTGGCACAGTTTACAAGTCAAATAGTAAACGAAAAGATAAAAGAATACGAGAAGTTTTTTGAATATCGATTCGATCAACGATTAATATTCCAAGTGTACAATAACTTATCCGATTTTAGACAGAGTAATCTTGGTTATATTACGGGTAGCGACGAAAATAATATTGGTGGTACAACTACAATAATTCAAAATAGAGCGTTTGTATATTTTGAGAGTGATTATCGAGCTTTCGAAGAACAAATTTCAGCGGTAGTTGCCGAATTAATAATTAACCAGATGTTGTTTGGTGGTAGCTTTACGGTACAAGTTGCTAACTCCACACTTATTACAATGCCTGAGTGGTACACAAAAGGATTAATAAAATATATGTCTGAAGGTTGGAGTACCGAAGCCGATAGTAAAGTTAGAGATGCAATTTTGTCTGGAAAATTTGAAAACTTTAACCGACTAGAAGGAGATGATGCAATATTAGCGGGTTATTCTATTTGGAATTATATTGCCAATCGTTATGGAAAAAAAGTAATTCCTAATATTATTTATTTAGCCAGAATTTCTAAAAGCGTAGATAGTGGATTTATGTTTGTATTGGGTACGCCTTTCAAATTTTTAGTATACGATTGGCTAAATTATTATGATGAACAATATTATTCTGACGATAAAAATAGATCGCTTCCAAAATCCAATAACGAAGTATTTAAGACGAAAAGAAAAAGGGTCTATCAACAAATAAAGATTTCGCTCAATGGTCAATATTATGCCTATACTACCAACGAAATGGGTAAGTATATTGTTTGGCTTTTCGATAAACAAACAGGAAAAAAAAGAAGTATTATAAGAAAAGAGCATCGCTTACAACAAATTACAGATTATTCGTATCCGTTATTAGCATGGCATCCTTCAAATCAAGACTTATACTTTATTGATGAACAAAAAGGAGGGATTTGGTTAAATATTTATAATCTTGAAAGTAAAAAAATAGAAAAACAACAAATCTTTAAATTTTCTAAAATATTAGATTTTAATTTCTCATTAGATGGACAAAATTTTGTCTTTACAGCGGTGAAAAATGGGCAAATTGACGTTTTTACATATAGTTTATTATCTCATACCTTCAAAACCATTACCAATGATATTTGTGATGAAAAGAACGCAAAATTTTTGAGTAACAAAACCTCTATTGTGTTTGCATCGAATAGAGCCAACGATTCGTTATTTACATCATTAACACAAAAAAATTACGACTTATTTGTATATGAAAAAGGAAAAGATAAACTTAAAAGAATTACAAATTCCGTCGATATTGACGAGAAAGAGCCTATCAATATTGATAATCTGAAATTTTTATACCTGAGTGATAAAAATGGAATCTATAACATAAATTTAGCACAATACGATAGTTCTATAAGTTTTGTGGATACCACAATTCATTACCACTATTTTGCAAAAACTTACGGACTCACCAATTATAAAAGAAATATTAGTGAGTATTCATACAATGTTCCACAATCGCAACTATCAGGTATCATTCACTACAACAATAAAGACAGGATATATTCAACAGAATTTAGTACTGATAAGAAAAATAAACTAACAGAAACTCCAGATTCTAAATGGATTATAGATAAAGAAAAGAAACGCATCAAGGATTCGATTCAACAAGCTATTGAAGATACGATTAGAATAAAAACTATTATCAAGCATACCGCTGTAGATACTTCTCAATTAGACTATAACGATTATCAATTTGATGTTATATTTTTATCCAAAGACGACAAAAAAAATGATTCTGCCAGAACATCAAAAGAATTACACCAAAAATTTAAATCCATTTATTATTTCACATCTTTTTACAACGATAAAGTTGTTACTCAAATAGATTTTGGTTTTTTAAATCAATCTTATCAGGCCTATACGGGAAGTGCAGTTTATTTTAATCCAGGCTTTAATGTATTTATGAAGATGGGCGTTGCAGATATGTTTGATGATTACAGATTTACAGCAGGAGTGAGGCTCAGTGCAAACTTAAATTCTGCAGAATACCTTTTCAGTCTCGAAAATCTTAAAACACGTTTAGATAAACAATATATTTTTCATAGACAAGTTGTGGAAGAATACGGTGGTAACGTTGTTAAAAAAACATATTCGCATCAACTGATGTATATTCTAAGATGGCCATTTAATCAAGTATCCTCGGTTCGAGGAACTATGCAATATCGTATAGATAATGGGATATATAAAGCTACAGACAATCCAACTTTAGCGATAAAAAATGAAATGAAAAATTGGCTAGGTTTAAAAGTTGAATATGTCTACGATAATTCTTTAAATTTAGGAATAAATTTGTATCGAGGTTGGCGTAACAAAGTTTTTGCCGAAGCATACAAGCAAGTAGATGGAGCACATCCCGATTTATATGTTTTGGGCTTTGATTTGCGACATTATCAGAAAATCCATAGAAGTATTATTTGGGCATCTAGACTAGCAGGGAGTTCATCTTTTGGAGAAAATAGGCTTATGTATTATCTAGGAAGTACCGATAATTGGATGAATTTCTCTAGGCAAACCCCAACATTCGACGAGTCTGTTAAACGCAATCAGAATATCAAATGGGCTTTTCAATCGTTAGCAACAAATATGAGAGGATTTTCTCAGAATGTCAGAAACGGAAATAACTTTTTAGTAATGAATAATGAAATTCGGATTCCAATTATTCGATATTTATCTGGAGCCCCCGTAACATCTTCATTTTTATACAATCTACAATTAATTAGTTTTTTCGATATAGGAACAGCTTGGACAGGGAAAACACCTTATTCCGAAGACAATCTATACAATCAAGAAGATAGAATACAAGGCCCAGTTACCATCATTATCGATAATCAGAAAGCACCTTTTGTTTATGGATATGGTGGTGGTGTACGCTCAAAACTGCTGGGCTACTTTATTAGAGCCGATTTAGCCTGGGGAATCGACGGCAAAGTTGCCCTTCCTAAAATTTTCTATTTATCGTTAAGCTTAGATTTTTAAAATTTATGGATATGACTATCACACAGTTTTTTATACTTATCGTAATTGGGTTAGTAGCAGGTTTTACTAGTGGTTCTATGGGGATCGGTGGAGGAATCATTATTATTCCAGCTATGATTTTTTTTATGGGTGTTACGCAGCAACAAGCACAGGGCACAAGCATAGCAGTAATTTCTGTTCCTGTTGCCCTAGCTGCAGCTATGAATTATTATAAAAGTGGATATATCAATATTAAATATGCAGGAATAATTATTCTTACATTTGTTATTGGAGCTTACTTCGGTTCTAAAATAGCTGTTCATATTCCAGCAAAAACATTGCAAAAAAGCTTTGGGGCATTACTTTTAATTGTTGGGCTTAAAATGATTTTTTCAAAATAATGAAAGCAAAAATATTTTATATTAGTTTATTAATATTAATCAGCCAGAATCTATTCTCGCAGGAAATCAATTCTTCTTTCTATACAACTACAAGAATCAACCAAGCAGATAGCAATCAGCTTTCGCTAAGAATAGAAAATACTAATTTTTTTAAAAATGATGAGTTTTTTGGTGGCTTGACTTCAGGCTTGACTTATATAGGTACATATATTCGCCCCGAGTTAGTTTATCAGCCATATAAAAATATCAAAATTAGTGCGGGAGTTCATCTTTTAAAATATTCAGGTTTAGGAATTTTCTCACAAATTCTCCCTGTTTTTTCTTTTCAATATTCTCCCAATCAAAATATAGATTTCATTATGGGATCGTTGAATGGCGGGTTAAATCATCGAATTATTGAACCGATGTATGCCTTTCAAAATCATTTAATAAACAATCTGGAAAATGGTGCGCAATTTCTCGTTCATAATCATAAAATCAATCTAGATATATGGTTAAATTGGGAAAAATATATTTTTAAAACGAGCCATTCTCAAGAAGCTATATTAGGAGGAGTACATTTTAACTATATATTATTTGGAGAAAAAACAAAATCTAATTTTAAATTAGACTTTCAAGCTTTGGTAGCTCATAAAGGAGGACAATTTCATAATCCAGAAGATATTCTTCAAACTTTGGCCAATACTTCGACAGGATTTATTTATTCAAAAAAAACAAAATCAACATTTATTAAAAAAATTGGAACCGAAAATTATTACCTATCTTATAACGACGCTTCAGGTAACTCAGTCAATCCATACACAATGGGTTATGCCATTTATTCAAATTTATTTATAGAAAGTAAATACGTATATATAAAAGCAGGTTATTGGACGGGAGAGGATTATATCTCGTCTAGAGGTAATTCTCTATTTATGTCTATGTCGGATAAAGACCCCAATTTTGTTCTACCTATAACTGAATTAATTACAGGTAAAATAGCTTTTCGGAAGCAACTATTTACAGATATAGCTTTCGAAGCACGATTTGAATCATATATGGATTTACAACAAAATCAATTTGAATTTTCCTATTCTTTTTATCTCATTTTCAATCGCAATTTCTTTTTAAAGAAATTATAATTCATTTTTCGAAACAGTTAGGCAACCTTTTTACAATATTTATTGACTAAGTAAGTAGAAGTGTATAATGAAGCAAAACCAGCAAGACATATTCACAAATTTATACCAAGAACATTCTTCGTATTTGTATGCTGTTTGTCTCAGATATACTAGAAATAAAGAAGATGCAGAAGATATTATGCAAGAAGGTTTTCTTAAAATATATCATGCTTTAGATAATTTTAAGAGAGAGTCGAATATTAAAACATGGATGCAACGTATTATGATTAATACTGCAATTAACCATTATAGAAAAAAAAAGAAAACTGATTTTTATAATATAAATATTGATGATGCCGAAATTTTTAAATTAGAGAATAATGATGCTATTAACCAACTATCGACCGATGAATTACTAAATGTAATAAACAAATTACCAGATGGTTACAGAATGGTTTTTAACCTTTATTCTATAGAAGGTTACAAACATAAAGAAATTGCAGAGATACTCGATATTAAAGAAGGAACTTCTAAGTCGCAGTTAGCAAAAGCAAGAATTACTATTCAAAAATTAATTGAAAAAGAATTAGGGATTAAACAACAAAATATTCAATATAGCAATATAGAAAATGGATAAAATATTTAAAGAACGATTTAAAAACCTTGAAAAGAAAGCTCCAGATCATATTTGGGACCATCTTTTAAAAGAAATCTCAGAAGAAGGAATTTCCACATCAAAGCCTTCTATGTACACAAAAATTGGAATAGTAGCTGCTATTATTATAACAGCAATTGTTAGTACAATATTATTGAGTCCGAATAAAAATACCGAAGTTGATAATAAAATTCCAATTATTGAAAATAATGATATTATCTTCCAAAATACAAATATTGAGAAAACTATAACATCAACAGCAAACAAAAAAGTTGATTCAAAACAAAACAAAAAAGTTACAAATATTGACTCTAATAGAAACACTAAAAAGAAAATTGAGCCTCAAGAAACAACAATACAAGCACCGATAATAAAAATAAAACAAGAAAAACAAGATTTTAAAATAATAGCCCCAAAAACCACATGTACAGGCGAATGTTTATTGAAATTAGACCATAATTTACTTGGTGAATGGAAAGCAAATAATAATGTTTTGTTTGAAAATATAAACAGCTCAGAAACTAAGGTTACATACTCTGGCAGTGGAAAAGTTCTCTTTACATATCTCTACAACGAACAAAAAGATACTTTCACTGTATATTTCAAATTACCTTTAGATTTAACTTATCAGATTACTCCAGAAGCTTGTGGCGAAGAAAATGGGAAAGTAGAATTCAATTTTCCAACAACACGTCAATTTCGTTCAGTTAATGGCTATTCATTAAACAATAATGTCATCGAACATTTAATAGTAAATAAATATACTTTTGAAATTGAAGATAATTATGATTGCCGATATTCGTATCAAGTTAATATCCCATCAAAAAATCTAAAAGCCAATATTAAGTACGACGCTTTAGAAACCGAAATTAATTATCCTATATATTTTTCCACAAATGTTACAGTAGAGGATGTCGACTATATTTGGAATTTTGGCGATGGAGATCAATCTTTCGGCAAAGAGCCTGAGCACAAATATACCAAAGCGGGCAACTACAACGTACAGTTGCAATTAATTAAAGCCAATTGCTCGGAAACCATAAATAAAACCATACAGATTAAAGACAGAACATTAGAAATTCCTGATATTTTTACACCTAACAACGATGGTAAAAACGATGTATTTATTGTATCTATTCCTGAAAATACAACTTCTTTCGAAGCATATATATTAAACAGAGAAGGTCAACTTATATACAAGTGGACTGATCCTAAATTAGGCTGGGACGGCTTAATGATGAACGGCCAAAAAGCTCAATCGGCTACTTACTTTTATGTAATAAAAGGAAAAGACTCTACCAATAAATCTTTCGAATATAAGAGTATTCTAGAATTGCGAAGGTAGATTAACATTAATATTTAATTTTTATGAAAAATTTATTTTTACGTTTAATTTAAAATTCAGATCATATTAGCTTAGATTTAAGCACATATCCAAAAGGAGTATATTATATTCATGTAAAAACGAAGACAGCAACAGAAACTCAAAAACTTTTATTAAATTAATATTTCGTTATTACAGCTTCGAGTTTATCTTTGTAGATTATTAAAAATAATTAATGGAATATTTTTCTACAAAATTAGATAACGGAATTCGTTATATCCACGTCCCTACAGAAAGGCATGTTGCCCACTTAGCTGTTATTGTAAATGCAGGTACTCGCGATGAAAATGAAGATGAACATGGAATTGCACACTTTATTGAACACGTTATTTTTAAAGGCACCAAAAAACGTAAAGCTTATCATATATTAAGTCGGCTCGAAGATGTTGGAGGAGAAATTGATGCTTACACAAGTAAAGAAGACACTGTTGTATACACATCATTTCTAAAACAATATTTTGATAGAGCAGCCGATTTATTGTCCGATATCCTTATTAATTCAACATTTCCTGAAAAAGAATTAGAAAAAGAAAAAGAAGTTATTTATGACGAAATAAATTCTTATTTCGACACCCCTTCCGAACAGATATACGACGATTTTGAGAATAAAATATTTGCCAATCATCCTTTGGGATATAATATCTTAGGAGATAAAAGATCTTTAAAAGATTTTGGAAAAAAAAATATTCAGGCCTTTATGGATCGAACCTATAATACAGATAAAATTGTAATTTGTAGCATTGGAAATCTTCCTTTCTCAAAAACCGAAAATATGATACAAAAATATTTTGGTCTAATGAAAGAGAATAAAAGAGAGTGGAGTAGAAGCCCTTTCCAAAATTATCAAGCTTTTAACTTAATAGAAGAAGCAGATAACCATCAAGCCCATTGTATTGTAGGAAATACGGCATACGATTCATTTCACGAAAAAAGAAAAGCTCTATTACTACTTAACAATATAATAGGAGGTCCGGGACTTAATTCTCGACTCAATTTAGTATTGCGTGAGAAACATGGTTTAGTTTATAATATCGAATCCAATTATAATCAATATAGTGATATTGGTTTATGGTCGGTTTATTTTGGAACAGATAAAAATAATTTTAAACGAGTGCTTAAATTATTACACTCCGAAATGCAAAAAATGGTCAATCAAAAATTAGGACCCAAGCAACTTAACAAAGCTAAACAACAAATTATTGGTCAAATGGCTATGGCTTCCGAAAATAATCAAGATATGTTAGTAGGAATTGCAAAAAGCTATATGCTTTACAATAAACTAGACAATTTCGAAGAAATAAAATCAGTCGTTAATGCAATATCAGCCGAACAATTACAAGAAGTTGCCCAAGAAATATTCGATCCAAAACAACTATCTACTTTTGCTTTTCTTTAATTTGTAATTAACTATGAAATTCAGCGAAGAACTTAATCAATATATTGAAAATCATTCTGATATTGAAGATACAATTTTACAAGAGCTTAACAGAGAAACACACCTTAAAATGATGCACCCCAGAATGTTATCTGGAAAACTTCAGGGACACATTTTGGAAAGTTTCTCAAGAATGATTC
>JAMOQL010000206.1 GCA_027064025.1 Bacteroidales bacterium | reverse complement strand
ACTGTTGCTGGTGTAGGTCTGCAAAATAGTACTGTTGTAAAAAAACTTAGAGGAAAAAAAGGTACTAAAGTAGTTGTTGATATTGTTCGTCGTGGCGAAAAAGAGTTGTTGCAATTTGAGATTATTCGAGATAAAATTCCAATTTATAGTTTAGGTGCGGCATACATGATTAATAAAAATACAGGCTATGTAAAATTAAACCGATTTGCTGCAACATCTATGCAAGAATTTCATAAAGCAGTTGACTCGCTAAAACAAAAGACTGACTTTGAAAATTTGATTCTAGATTTAAGAGGCAATGGAGGAGGCTATTTAAAAACAGCTATCGATTTGGCCGATCAGTTTCTTGATGATGGTCAGATGGTTGTTTATACAGAAGGTATTCATCAACCACGTCAATCATATAGAGCCACTTCTGCAGGTAGTTTTAGTAAAGGTAGAGTTGTTGTTTTGGTTGACGAAGGTTCAGCATCTGCAAGTGAGATTGTTACAGGAGCTATCCAAGATTGGGATAGAGGAATCGTTGTAGGACGTAGAAGTTTCGGGAAAGGTTTGGTTCAGCGCCCTTTCAATTTGCCCGATGGCTCAATGGTTCGTTTAACAGTTGCGCATTATTATACTCCATCAGGTCGGTGTATTCAGAAATCATATAAAAAAGGTGTAGAGGATTATGCCGAAGATTTGTTGCATAGATATAATAATGGCGAGCTAACCAATGCTGATAGTATTCATTTCCCAGATTCTTTAAAATATGAAACTTTAAATAGAAAAAGAACCGTTTATGGTGGTGGTGGAATTATGCCTGATGTGTTTATCCCACTAGATACGACTCGATTTACAAAATATTATAGTAAGATGAGTCGCAAAGGAATTATTTATCAGTATGTGGTATCATATATGGATAAAAATAGAGATGAACTTGTTTCTGAATTCCCAGATTTTAGAACGTTTAAGTCAGACTTTAAAGTGAGTGATAAAATGTTTGCTGAAATAAGAAAAGCTACAGAAGCTAAGAAAATTGAGCCAAAAGATTCTACAGAATATAACGAAACCAAACCCGATATAGAATTATTAGTAAGAGCGTTATTAGCAAGAGATATTTGGAATACATCCGAATTCTATGAAATTATTAACGAAACAGACAAAGGCTTAAAGAAAGCTATTGAAATAATTTCTGATAAGAAAGAATACGAAAGTAAATTTAAAACTAAGAAATAGTGAAAAATTAAAAGCAATTAGCTTGATTTCTCTAGTTGCTTTTTCTTTATCCATTCAAAAATAATAGAATGATTGTAATAACAGGAGCTGCAGGCTTTATTGCCTCGAATTTATTAAGTAGATTAAATCAAGATAACTTTAAAGATATTGTTTTAGTTGATGACTTTTCTTCTGAAGAAAAAAATAAAAACTTTGAAGGCAAAATATTTTCTGATAAAGTAGATAGAAAAGATTTTGAATTTTGGATTCCTAAGAATCATAAACATATTCAGTTTATTTTTCATATTGGTGCAAAATCTGCCACCACAGGTTTTCCAAAATCTACTTACGATGAGCTAAACTTGAACTACTCTAAAATGGTTTGGAGTAAATGCGTAGAATTTGGATTGCCATTAGTCTACGCATCGTCGGCTGCAACGTATGGTATGGGCGAGTTGGGCTATAAAGATTCTCACGATATTGTAGAACAACTTAAACCTTTAAATGATTACGGAGTTTC
>JAMOQL010000205.1 GCA_027064025.1 Bacteroidales bacterium | reverse complement strand
TGGGATCCCAATCTAAATTTTAAGATTATTCCGAATGTCGTAAATACAGAATTTTTTAATTATCAAATAAAATCAGAATCAGAAATATTTCGCTGGGCACATGTTTCTACTTTGGCTCAAGTTAAGAATGTTGAAGGAATTATTAGGGCTTTCTCAAAATTACTTTCTTTTGATAAAAACAATAAATTGACCATAATTAGTGATGGTGATTATTCGGAATTACAAGAATTGATTAAGAAAAAAAATATTTCTGATGATTATATTAAATTAGTGGGAACATCGACCAATGAAGACGTTGCAGATTTATTAAAAGCATCTGATGCTTGTGTTCAGTTTAGTATAAGTGAAACTTTTGGGATTGTTGCAGCCGAATCGCTTTGTTGTGGGACACCATTGGTATCAACGAAAGTTGGATTTTTAAAAGAGTATGCAGAACAAGAAATTGGCTTGTTTGTTGAAAATAAAAATGAAGAAGATTTATTTTTGAAAATGAGAACCCTAAAATCGATGGAGTTTGATGCTTTAAATATGAGCTTAAAATTTTCGAATTTATATGGTCCAGAACGAATTCAGAAAGATTATACACAAATTTATAAAAAATGGTGTAGTTAAGAAATGGCATTTAATACTTTCATACAAGGTTTCCTGAAAAGGAATGGTGCTCACGTATTCTCGGCTGTGATTCTTTCTAAAGTTTTCAGCTTATTACTTTCTGTTATTGTAATCCGAATACTTACCAAACAGGATTATGGCAACTTGATGTATGCTTATACTGTGGTGAGTTTTGTGATGCCATTTATGGGTATGGGCATTTTTCAGAGTTTCGTAAAATACGCACCAATTCAGAAATTTATGTATCAGCGTAAAGATATTTTTCGTTATACTTTTATAGGAGGGTGTGTTGCTTCTTTGGTGTTAATTTGCTTATTAATATTATTTTCTCCAATTATTACTCTCAATATGCCCGATGCGTATGGCTATTTATTATTATTTTCTTTTTTGATATTTTCTCTTTTTATTTTTGAGTCTGTAAAGTCCTATTTTAGGATTCTATACCTTAATAAACCTTATGCAAAATTAGAAATCATTCATGCTGTGTTGGTTTTTGTGTTGGGTTCTGTATTGACTTATTTAATAGGTGGTTATGGTTTTATTTTAGCCCTGATATTAGTCCCATTATTTTTGTCTATTTATATTTTGATACGAAAACGGATTCTTTCGGGTAAAAGTCAAAAACTTGATATTTCTAAGAAACATTTCTGGATGTATGGTATTTATACGAGTTTGGGCGGTTTGGTAGCACAGTTAATTTTTTCTGTCGATTTGATTAGTATTGCGAATCTAATGGACGATGCCAAATGGGTTGCGCAATATAAGGCGGTTAGTCTAATCCCTTTTAGTTTATTGTTTTTGCCTGGCGCAGTTATTAAAACTGATTTTGTAAAGTTGGTTCAAGAAGCCAAGAATCGTGTTTTTTTACTTTCTTATATTAAGAATTTTATGATGATTTTTTCAGGTTTATCAGTATTCTTAATTATTCTCAGTTATCTCTTTGGCGATTGGTTTATTCTGACATTATTTGGCGATGATTATCAGAATCAATCCGCTTTGCTACAAATATTTATCTTTGGTATTGCCGGTGCGTTTGTATTTAGAGTCCCATTTGGTAATATTATGGTTGCAATTGGTTGGACCAAAATAAATACATTAATTTCTGTTTTTACTTTGTTGGCCGATATAGTGTTAAATTATTTTTGGATTCAAAAATGGGGAATAATGGGGGCGGCTTATGCAACTAGTCTCTTGCTTTGGTTCTCTGGTTTAGCTATTTTTCTGACTTTTCTAGTCTATCTTAATAGACTAAAAAAAATAGCATAAAAAAGCCCCCCGAAGTGAGCTTTTTATGTCAGTTATTAACAAATTCTAGATTCTTATTTGTAATCCTTGATTTCTATAAATTACCTATTTGTAAATGTTTCTATAATATTCTTTTGTAGTTCTCCAAATCTACTTTCGTCGCAGTGATCAGAATAAATACCTACAAAATCTTGTCCTTTCCCACCTTCTGTAAACATAAATGAAAGGAAGGAATCGAACATATGAAAATCGCAACCATTCTTAATTCTCTCTATTCCTTTCTCAAATTCATCAAATTCAATAATAGTATCTATTGGAAAGAAAAAATGACCAGGAATACGACTGTCTTTAAAAACTCCTTTTTGTATTTCTATTAATTCGGTATATCTTTTAAAGTAAACGGTTGTTTCGTAATCTTTCACCTTGCTATTAGTTACAAATTCGATGTCTATAGATTCTAATTCTTTAATTACAGTATCTAATAAACCTTTATTGGAGAGGTTAATTCTAATAGATTGGTGTTTTTTATGGTTAACTTCCATAAAACCAGGCATAATCTCCATTTCAGTTCCTAGAGCCTTATTAATTTGATAGGCTTTTTTTAATACAATATCTTGGAAGCAATCGATATGTTTTTTTATGATTAGAAATAATCTCCAGCTACTCTGGTGTTTATTTGGAGGGAAATGTGCTCTAGAGTAATAATCGGGTTGGTGATTAGTTTCTAAAATAAGCAAACCAGTTTTATCGCTCAATTCAGAACGTCCTAGTTTAACATTTACATTATAACATCCAATGCCACTGTGTTTAATTTCTTCCATGATAATATTTTTAAGAATTAGAATAATTGAGTTAGCAATTTACAAAAAATATATGAAGGAAATATGAACTAATGCTCTGAAACACATATCTAGATTGTTCTATATGTATTTACTTAACAATAGGTTATAAGATTCATTTTATCTATATTTAGTCTAGTTTTATTTAGTCTTTGGTGTTGCAATTTGTTAGTTAATAATTGAAATTACTTCCTTCAATAAATTCTCTAATAATAGAATTGCCTGGGATTTCTTTTTCGTTTATAGGTGTAATGTACGATAAGAATTTTAAAAGTCTTCTGGCTTCTGAATATTCTGGCACAATAGGAGGAACTTCTTTTAAAATTGGTTCAGCCCATTTCTTAAGTACTCCAAGTTCAAATAATAGAGCGGTATTAAACATTACATCTGCTTTTTCTTGAAAAGGGAAAATATGTTTGTCTTCTCCTTTTCGTACACTTGGCCATCGTTGTAGAGTTTCTAAGGCTGAATATGAGCGGTATAAGCTATCTCTAACCATTCTTCGGATCAGTCTATTGTCTGTTGTTGGGATTCTGTTGTTAGAGTCTATATTTAATGGGGTTAGTGCCGAAACATAAACTTTAAATTTGCTATCATCAGGGATAGACTTTGAGATAATTGGGTTTAAGCCATGTATACCTTCTACTATTATGATTCCATTTTCTTTTAATTGTAAGCTAGTGCCATCAAAATAACTCTTTCCTTCTGTGAAAGAAAAGTTTGGTAAATCGATTTCCTTTCCCGCAGATAGGTCGAGCATGTTTTTATTGAATAGTTCAATATTGAGTGCTAAAGGGCTTTCGAAATCGTATTCGCCATTTTCGTCTAATGGTGTAAATTTACGGTCGAGAAAATAATTGTCCATGGACATAACTATAGGCTTATACCCAATAACACTTAATTGTACCGACAATCGTTTGGCAAAAGTAGTTTTGCCTGAAGACGAAGGCCCTGAAATAAGTACAACTTTTGTATTCTTTCTCTGTTGAATCATATCGGCAATGCAAGCCAATTTCTTTTCTTGTAAAGCCTCTGAAACTTTTATGATATTTTTAATATCACCATTTTCGCTTGCTAAATTTAATTGACCGACGTTGGGGACTCCAATAATTTTAACCCATTCTTTAAATTCCGAAAATATATCAAATAATTTATCTTGTTTGCTAATCTTTACGAGTTGATTGGGTTGTTGTTTTTCGGGTAATACCAATAACATTCCATCGTAATATTTGACTAAATCAAAATGTTTTAAATATCCAGTAGAAGGCACAAGAAAGCCATAAAAATAATTGACAACATCTTTTAGACGATAGACAGAGCTATAAAATTTCTTACGGGTTTGCATTAGTGTGCATTTGTCTTCTAAACCAAATTCTTCGAAGATTCGTAAAGCAACATCTGTGCGGATTTCTTCACGTTCGAAAGGAATATCTTCTTCGATAATTTCTTTCATTCGTGATAATAATTTCTCAACAGTTCCATTTCCTTTTTCCTTCCCAGATTTTGAAATCAGTTCGCAATACAAACCATTAGAAACCGCATGTTCTATTTTAAGTTTATCGTTAGGATATAAATCTACAGCGGCTTTAAATAATACTAATGACAAGGAACGTAAGTACATTCTACGTCCATCGGGATGAAGATAATTGATGAAATTTACAGTTTTGGGCTTGTAAATTAGATAATCGAGTTCTTTTAATTTATGATTTACTTCAGCGCCAAGAATAGGGTACTTAATATCTATTTTTTGATCTTTAATTATATCTTCTAAAGTTGTCCCAAATTGGTAACTTTTTTCTGTTTTTGTATTCTCGCAATAAATCTTTATATTTTTTTTCATTGTAAATTGTTATCATTAAATATATTTGGTTGTGAGTATTAACAAATATTTCTTACGAAGATAAACTTATAATGTTAAAAAAGCCCTACAAATTAATGTAGAGCTTTGATAAAAAGATTATATAAACATTATAAATGTTGTTTTGTTGTATCGATAATAAAGCCTTCGATTCCAATAATATTATTATTATCATCTTTTACAGGAGAGGCTGTAAAGCTGTGATAGCCAGTGTCGCCATTTTTGCAGATGCGTTTTACTTCCCCACTTTTAATGGTTTCTCCACGCATTACTCTATTAAAAATATCTTCTACTACAGCTTTGTCTTTATCTTCTCTATTTAAGGCAATGGGTTGTCCTATAATGTCCTCTACAGTAGTACATTTATACAAACTTAACCAACCTTCATTAACCTCTTCGTATTTACCATCTTTTCCAATTCTGAAGTAACCAATTCCTGTTTTATCAACAGCTTTCTTCAAACTAAATTCGTGAGTGTAGCCTAATTTTTCTTCAACATGTTTTAATGCATTGTCGAGTAATTCTCCTTTATCGCCTGATGATAAGTCATGAGCCATTTCGTTAAGTTTAACTTGTAAGCCTTCTTCAATTGCATATTTAGCATCTTCGTCGCTCATTTCTTCCCAGCCTGTAACCATAGCTTTAATACTTGATGTTACAGTATGTCCTGTTGTTGTTAAATAAACGTGAATAAACACGAAACCAATTAAAATAAATGCTCCAAATGTATGTAATTGTGCAATCCAATCTAAGGAAATATTTGTTCCGTTATTCAAATTGCTAAAGAAATAGAAGTATAAAAGTCCAGAGCCAATCATCACAGGAATGATTAGCATTTTAAGTCCTAAATAAGTCATCCTTTGTAAAGGATTAAATTTAGTGTATTTAGTTTTGTGTACAGGGTGAGGCGCATTTTTGAAGATACCTATAATATAGTAATTAATTTGTTCTTTCATAAATGATAAGGTAGGAATATATTGTTTCCATTCTCCAATCGAAAAATCCCAAAAGACAGTAAATATGATAAGTACTATTAATGACCATGCTGCATTGTTATGATAAATAACCGCATCTTCGTATCCAAAAAGCGTGTAAGCTCCATGAACTTCTAGTCCTGTTGCTGCTAGGAAAATTATTAACAAGGCTTGTGCCCAATGCCAAAATCTGTTGTATTTGTTATATATATATACTTTCTTCATCTTTTTTGTTTTAATAAAATGGTTTATTATATGTGATAAAACTTAACAAGTTTAGCTTACGAATAATTTTTCTTTTTAGCATTAAATCTTAATAATGAATGTATTGTAACACCTAATACAGAAAATAATATGAATAATTTTCCTGCCCAATCTAGCCAATTGTTAACATCTCTACCAGGAAGATAGAAATCGTTTAATCCTGCTAATACTCCATCATGACTATGACATTCTACACAGGTAAGAGCTTGTTCTTTTTCGGAAACCATGTGGTTTAATGGCCAGTACGATCGAGTTGAAATAAAACCCAATTTTCCACTGTATGGCTTGCCTACATAATCCATTCCGTTTCTGATGGATTTTTGCCAATCAAAATCTTTCCAATATGCTCCAGATCCTTTAGGTCCCCATGTGTTGAATTGTACAAATGTATTATTTTTAGTATCGTAAGGCTGTTTCCCTCTCATAATTTTCATTGGATAAATTTTGCTGTTTAAATCAGCATATTCTCCATGTAGAGGATTTAAGTCTATTGTGTCAGTAGGATTTATTTTAGTATCTAAGGTTGTTTTGTCCGTAATACCATTCCACCATCTGTATTCAGGTTTAAGATTTTTACCAAAATGAGCAGTTCCGTGTTTGGTGTTATATTCAACTGTTTTGTCATCGTTCCACTCTTCGTATGGCTTTCCATCTTTCATTTTTCCAGCAGTAGACCAGTCCCAAAATGTTTTTGTTGGATTAACTTTTGCATAGGTAGGAATATGGCAAGTCTGACAAGCGACCTTATTATAGTGGTCGTTAAGAATTGGTTTAATATGTGGTTTGTCTGTATGGCATTCTATACAAGTAGCTCGACTGTCAGAATGACTAAGTGTATTGGCGTTGGTCATTGGGCCTGCTCCTTTTATTTGATGATGCTGCGATATGTGACATTGTGAACATTGCAAATCTGCACCATCTTTAGCCATGTGTATATCAACTTCTTTTGTACAAACTTCGGGGTCGGCTTGAGCCATTTCTAAATCACCATGTTTAACATTGTTTCCTCCTCCACCTTTTCCGTGGCATTTTAAACAGTTCTCATTTTTGGTTGGACCTACATTCTTGGCAACTTCGTTTAAGTCTACTGTAGAAGAAGGATAGCCTCCTGTACCTTTTCCTTTTTTATAATCTCCTGTATTATCATGACAAACAATACAGTCGATACTGTTTTGGTCTGTATGGTCAAAATTTTTATCTTCCCAACCATAACCTGCGTGACAAGTTGAGCAAAGGAGTTCGTTACTATTTGTTCCTACACAGAAATTATTAAGGACATTCTTTTTCCCTAAATGTTTAACACTTCCATCTGCTAGAGTGTCGGGGCTGCTCCATTTCCAGTGTGCAGTTTCCATAAACTCACTTCCTCGTTTATTGTGGCAGCTCAAACAAGCGGCCGTCATGTCTTCTGCTGTTTCGAATTTTTTTTGTAAAATCTCAAATTTAGAGTGATCTACGTTGTTAGTAGCTTTCTCCATTTTTGTAATTATGACATCTTTTTTCTCCAAACCTTTGTATGTTAAAACAAAAGTGAATACCAAAAGCAAGGGGATAATCAGGCTTGGTATTAATTTGATAAATGATTTCATGTTTTTATTTTTTTTTCTGTTTAATTTTTATAAAAGTATAATGGTTAGCTCAAATAGTAAATGCTTTTAAACATTAGATATAAATCATAAAATAAATGATGTATATCAATTTAAAATGTAATTTTGAATGTTATTTTAAATAAAGATGTTTTATGAGGACAAAGTGTTCGATATGCGAAAATAGGTCTAATTGCTTTAACGAGTTATCTATCAATGAATTGGATCGTGTAACAGAAAATAAGTCAGAAATAGTATATAGAAAAGGAGAAACTCTAATTAAGCAAAATTCATCAGCGAAGCATATTTATTTTATTAAAAGTGGATTGGTTAAGGTTTTTGTAGAGAATAAGAATAAATCTCTAATTCTAGAGATTTCTGGTAAAAGCAGTATGTTAGGCATTACTTCTTTAAATTATTCTGATCACTATAATTTTTCAGTTACAGCAATTGAAGATGTAGAAGTTTGTGAGATTGATATAGAGACCATTAAGGGGATAATGAATAATAATGTAGGCTTTTCATCCATTGTAGTTAAGGAGCTAAATCGTAAAATAGATAAGCTGTTATCTAAAGTTTATTGTTTATCGCAGAAGAATATACAATCTCGTTTAGCAGAACTCTTGCTATCACTTAGTGATGAGGTTTTTAAAGACTTGAGTTTTACTTTAACCTTATCTAGGCACGAATTAGCTGAGTTAACAAATATGGCTACCGAAAATGTGGTGAGAATTTTGAAAGAGTTTAATAATAAGGGCTATATAGAATTAGCAGGGAAGAAAATAAAAATTACTAATTACGAAAAACTTAAGGAAATTAGTTTGTAAGATTATCATAAACTAAAGTGCAAGTTGTAAATAAATGTTTCTGAGCAGGGGAAAATTGTAAGTGTCATAAACTCATTGTTTTATGTTTATTTAGAAGTGTTAAAAATAAGGATTTGTACAGAGTTAGATAGCTAAACATCTAGAATTATTACTAATTTTGTTGATATATATCAAAAAAGACATTTAAGATATGAAGAAAACTTCTCGTAGAGACTTTATTAAGATTTCGGCATTGGGTGCTGGAGGTCTAGCAATGGCTAATCCAATTATGAATTGGGTGCCTGGCTTTCTTCCAAAAGAGCATAAACCTATCGATGAATCTAAAGCGAAACGTTTTCCTACTTTTTGTGAAGTTTGTTTCTGGAAATGTGCTGGATTTACCTATTTGAATGAAGATGGTAAGATTCAGAAAATTATTGGAAACGACAAAGATCCACATTCCAATGGGCGATTCTGTCCAAGAGGAACAGGTGGAGTAGGAATGTATTATGATAACGATCGCTTAAAGCAACCTTTAAAAAGAGTTGTGGAAAACGGAAAGAGCACTTTTAAACCTATTTCATGGGATGAGGCTTTAGATTATATTGCCGATAAAATGAAGGGTATTGCTAAAGCGCATGGTCCAGAAAGTATGGCTTTGTTGTATCATGCTAGTAGTGGTTCTTATTTTAAGCATTTAATGAAAGCGTATGGTAGTAAGAATATTGCTAAACCATCTTATGCACAATGCTTAGGTCCTCGTGAGGCTGGTTTTGTAGCAACATACGGTGCGGGAGTGAGTTCTCCTGAACCTACCGATGTAAAAAACACAAAATGTTTAGTATTAATAGGAAACCATGTTGGCGAGAATATGCATAATGGCTATGTTCAAGAAGTTTCCGATGCTATTGATAGAGGGGCATCAATTATTACTGTCGATCCTCGATTTTCAACCATAGCTTCAAAATCAAAATTCTGGTTGCCGATTAAACCGGCAACAGATATGGCCTTGTTATTATCGTGGATTCATGTCCTTATATACGAAGGTTTATTTGATGAAAAATATGTAAAACAATATACTTTCGGGTTTGACGAATTAAAAGTTCACGTAAAGAACTTCACTCCAGAGTGGGCTTATACCAAAACCGATATTAAGCCAGAGCAAATTCGTAATTCAGCTTACGAAATGGCAAAAGCTTCTCCAGCGGTTATAGTTCATCCAGGTCGTCATACAACTTGGTACGGAGACGATACTCAGAGAACTCGTGCTATTGCTATATTAAATGCACTCTTAGGTTCTTATGGAAAGAAAGGTGGTTGGTATTTTGCAGAGAAGAAAAAAGTGCCTCATTATCCATCTCCAGCTTATCCACATCCACATTGGACTTGGAAAGATATTACTAGACCGACATATAAAAGTGCAGGAACAGGAATCTCAAACGATTTGATTAAAGCATCGTTGCCAAATGATAAGAGTGAGCATAAAATAAAAGGTTGGTTAGTTGTTGGAACTAATTTAATTTCTACTGTTCCTGATCAAAAAATTACACTCGAAGCAATACAAAATCTGGAATTGATGGTGGTGGTAGATACTATGCCGATGGAAATTACAGGTTATGCCGATATAGTTCTCCCAGAATGTACTTACTTAGAACGTTACGATGATATCCGATCGAGTCAGAATCGTTTTCCAAATATTGCATTAAGAATGCCTGCTGCCGAGCCAAGATGGGAGTCGAAGCCAGGTTGGTGGATGGCTAGAGAATTGGCTTTACGTTTAGGCTTAGAAGATTATTTTAAATGGAAAAATGTTGAGGAACAGCTCGACTGGAAATTTAAACAAATGGGAACTTCTCTTAAAGAGATGCAAAAAATAGGTGTCAAAACTTTCGAAAAAGATAAAGACATGTATTTAGCAGAAGGAGAAGAATACTACTTTAACACAGATACAGGGAAGATTGAGCTTTACTCTTTAGATTTAGAGGCGAAAGGTTACGACCCAATGCCAAAATATACCGAGCATAAGCAACCAGAAGAAGGTTTTTATAGATTAATTTATGGTCGTGCGCCAATGCATACTTTTGGCAGAACAGCTAATAATCCTAATCTTACAGATTTAATGGATGAAAATAAACTTTGGGTTAATCCTAAAGTAGCCAAGCTTCTTTATCTTGAGCCTGACCAAGAGGTGTGGTTAAAGAATCAAGATGGTGTAATTTCTAAATTTCCTATTAAAGTAAGAATAACAGAAAGAATCCGATATGATTCTGTATATATGGTTCACGGATTTGGTAAAGATAATACTAAACTTAAACGTTCGTACGGAAAAGGAGCTAGCGATTCGGATTTAATTACCAATGTTAAAATCGACCCTATTATGGGAGGAACGGGTATGAGAGAAAATTTTGTAGAAATTTTAATGGATAATCCACATAAAGAGGAGGCTAGATCATGAGATATGCTATGGCAATGGACACCAAAAAGTGTGTCGGATGTAGCGACTGTGTAGTGGCTTGTCAAACAGAAAATAATGTCCCTCATGGTTTCTGCCGTGACTGGATTGTAGAAAATGTGGATGGCGTTTATCCAAACTTAGAATTAGAGATTCGCTCAGAAAGATGTAACCATTGTGATAATACACCTTGCGTTAGAACTTGCCCAACAGGAGCCAGTCATGTAATAGAAGGAGGTATCGTAAAAGTTACACATGCCGAGTGTATTGGTTGTGGAGCATGTATACAAGCTTGCCCTTACGATGCTCGTTATTTCCATCCTGATGGATATGTCGACAAATGTACCTTCTGCGATCATCGTGTTGCAAAAGGACAAGATACAGCATGTGTATCAGTTTGCCCAACAAAGTGTCTATATTTTGGTGATTTGGAAGATGAAAATTCTCCAGTTTCAAAAGTATTAAAGAATCGAAAGTGGAAAGTAAATGCTCCAGAAGCAGGAACTAAACCTCAACTTTATTTTTTAATATAATTCTTAAATATAAAATATAACAAAATGAAAGAAGAATTATTTGCAAGCGGAAGAAATATACCTTTTATCGATCCCGTACTTCATATTTGGCACTGGCAAATCCCACTTTACTTATTTGTTGGAGGATTAGCCGCTGGACTTATCTTTTTTGCCTCATATTTTTACCTTAAAGGTGATGAGGAAAAATATCCTATTGCTGTAAAAGTTGCCCCATTTTTAGCCCCTATAGTTATTATTATTGGCTTAATAGCCTTATTAATAGATTTACGTCATCCTGCTTATTTTTGGCAGCTTTACACAACTATTCGAATAGAATCTCCAATGTCGTGGGGAGCGTGGACTTTAGGTGCTATTATGCCTTTATCAATGTTATGGCCATTAAGCTATATTAAAGATTTACAAGCGTATTTCGATAATAGACTTTGTAAGATGCCTTTTAAATTGATTTCTTGGATTATTAAAATGATAAATCGTTACTGGTTCATTAATTGGATTTACGATTGGTCAATTAAATTAAGAAAACCAATTGCAATTATCAATTTGGTATTGGCAATAATATTAGGTGTCTACACAGGCATTCTATTATCAGCATTTAATGCAAGACCACTTTGGAATACCTCTTTATTAGGTCCTTTATTCTTAGTTTCGGGTATTTCCACAGGAGCAGCTGCTATAATGTGGATGGCTAAAGAACATCACGAAAAGTTAGCATTTAGTAAAATCGACCTAATATTAGTAGGCGTTGAGTTATTCTTTATCGTTCACATGTTTATGGGTTTTCTAGCGAGTACTGCTGTTCAGCAAGAAGCTGCACAACTATTTTTAGGTGGTGAGTTTACTGCTGTATTCTGGGGCTTGTTTGTTGGTGCAGGACTAATTTTACCTGCTATTTTAGAAATTATGGAACTCTTCCATTTTAAAATTCCTATTGCCATACCAGCTTTTTTAATACTGTTAGGTGGTTTGGTTTTTAGATTTATTATGGTTGATGCAGGTCAGATAACAAGATATTTATATTAAAAGATATTGATAATGGAAGACAAGAGTAATAAATATATGAATCCATACCTTGCGGGGGTTCTGATTGGATTGATGATGATAGCTGCTTACTATTTCTCGGGAGAGGGTTTAGGAGGTAGTGGAGCTTTCAAGAAAGTAACTATTGCAGCTGTAAATACAGTTAATCATGACTACGCTAAAGATGCAGCTTTTTTTGCATCATCTGTAAAAGATGGTAAGAATCCTTTAGATTCTTGGTTAATCTTCGAGATCTTAGGCGTTCTTATTGGAGCAACTATTTCTGCTGGTTATTTTGGTAGATTGAAGCTTAAAGTTGGGAAATCTCCCAAAATTACTAATAAAACGCGTCTAATTGCGGCTGTAATTGGAGGGATACTTTGGGGTGTTGGATCTCAGTTAGGAAGAGGTTGTACATCAGGACTGATTATGTCTGGGATGTCTGTTAATGCTTTCTCTGGTTATGTCGGCTTAATTGCTGTGTTTGGTGGTGGATATGCATTTGCATATTTTTTTAGAAAATTATGGATTTAAAAATATAATAATATGGGACCTTTATTTCCACAAGGATTAATTAACGACCCGATTAACTTGCTCATAGCTGTTATTATCGGAATAGGATTTGGTGTTGGATTAGAAGCGGGAGGCTTTACAAATACCAGAAAATTAGCAGGCGTATTCTATGGTTACGATTTTGTTGTGCTTAAAGTATTTTTTACAGCCGCAATGACAGGAGCTATTGGATTATTCTTAATGAACAATTATGGTTTAATAGATATTGATTTAACATTCTATCCCAAAACATTTTGGATCCCAACACTTACTGCTGGTATTTTTATGGGCTTGGGTTTTATTATCGGAGGATTTTGTCCAGGCACAAGTATTTGTGCAGCATCTACTGGTAAAATAGACGGAATGGTTTTTGTTTTAGGTGTATTTCTTGGAATTACAGGCTACGGTTTTACTTACGAAGCAATATTTGAAAAATTTAGAGGAACAGGCAAGTTGGGAAAACTGAATATTGCAGATTGGTTTGGAATCTCTAATGAATTATTTATATTTATTGTTACAGTAATTGCAATTATTGCGTTTATTGTGGTTGATAAAATACAAAAGCGAGTTAATTCTACTAACCCTGTTCCTAATATCGAAGAATTAGGACTCTAAAAACTTAATAAATGAAAAATACAGATAAATTCATATTAGTAGGGTTATTTTTAGGAGCTTTTTGGTTGCTGTTTACAACAGATGATAATCAAAAACCAAATTTATCTCCTAATAATTTATACCAAAAGATGGTAGAGAATACTCGGTATTTCTCTCCAGAAGAGATTGCTCATAAGATTATTTCTAAAGATCCATCATTGCAATTAATAGATGTTCGTGGAGATAAATTTTATAACAAATTTACTTTAATGGGAGCCATCAATATTCCCTTAAAAGATATTTTACAGAAAGATAATCAAGATTACTTCGACCAAGATATCTATCAAACGGTTTTGTTCTCCAATGGAACGTCTGACGCCGATGTGGCTTGGCAATTAATGACACGTTTAGGTTATAAAAATGTGTATGTTATGAAAGGCGGGCTGAATGCTTGGGTAGAAGAAATATTAGATCCAAAAGAACACTCCGTAGTTTGGGATAGAATTGATAATGAAATGTATCAATACAGAAAAGGAGCTAGTCAATTCTTTGGAGGTAAAGCAGATGTTCCGTCGGGAGATGGAGCTACAGCTGCACCAAAGAAGAAGGTTAAAAGGAGAAAGAAAAAAGAAGTAGAAGGCGGTTGTGGGTGATATATCATAGAAAGTTTATATGCACAAACATCATCATTAACTTTATAAAATGAACAAAATGAAAATATTTAACAGAATAATTATTCTATCATTGGCTGTAATAATGGTTAGTTGTGGAATAGATGATAGTAAAAAATATGTTCTTACTCCAGATCAAACCTTACAGTCTTATCTAAATAAAGAAGATATTATTACTCCAGAAAAGTTATCGAACCTTTTACTTTGTAAAAAGGATAGCAATACTTATCAGTTTATCGATTTAAGAACACCACACGATTTTGCGATTAAGCATTTAAAAAATGCAATAAATATTCCAGCAAAGGATATTCTTGACCCAGGAAATATAGAGGTTTTAAATCAAGATACGAAGATCAATGTTTTTTATGGATATGGAGCTAGCGATGCTATTAATTCATATTTAATTTTGAAGCAACTTAATTATAAAAATTTAAGAGTTGCCCTTGGGGGATACGATTTTGTAGACCAATCTATTTTAGCCTCTTTTGGTATTAAAACAGGTGTTTATGACGATGAAAAACCAAGATTCGATTTTATTCGCCTAGTGGCGGCACAGGAAGGTCCTAAGTTTGATTCAATTAAGGCTCCAAAAGGATATAAGTTGAATCCAAATGTTGTGGTTAAGGATTTTGACGAAGAATGTCCAGACTTAAATTAACGATAAAATAAACATACAATGAAAAAACAATTCATATATATAGCGGTTCTTTTAGTATTAGGACTAACTAGCTGCGATCGTTATTACAATCCCGGTCTTAATATTAAAACTGTTCCAGAAGATACTGTAAATGTTGGAACTGAGTTTGAAGTATTAACACGATTTATACATAATTCAGGTGAGTATATCAATTCTAAAGGAGTGCCTAATATGGTGTCTGCCGAAGATGTTAATGACAATCTTGCCTCATACTTTGTTTTAGATATTAGAAGCCATCAAGAATATATAGATGGACATATTAGTGGAGCAGTAAATGTTAAAGCCTCTGATATTATCGATTATTTAGGCAAGAATGTAGCTGCAGGGGAATACGATAAGTTAGTTATAGCTTGCCATTCAGGACAATCTGCAAGCTACGTAACCTCAATTCTTCGACTAATCGGCTATGACAATGCTTATGCCATGAAATATGGAATGGGAGCATGGAATAGAACTTTAGATAAATGGAGCAAAGGTGTTTCAAATAAATATGCAAATCAGTTAGAAACAACGAATAATCCTAAAGCTAAACCTTCACCTTTCCCTGTGTTAAAAACAGGAAAACATTGTGGGGCAGAAGTTTTAGCAGCTCGTGCAAAAACGGTTTTAAAAACACCTTTTTATAAAGTAAAAATTAATGCAGAAAGAGCTTTCTCTGATTCTTCTTTTTATATTGTCAATTATTGGCCAAAAGATAAATACCTTAAAGGACATATTCCAGGAGCAGTTCAGTATACACCAAAAAAAGATTTAACTATTGGGACAGCCTTAAAAACTTTACCTTCAGATAAGAAAATTCTGGTCTATTGTTTTACAGGACAAAATGCTGCATTTACAATTGCATATCTTCGTTTGTTAGGTTATAATGCTTATACTTTAGGTTTTGGTGCTAATGCATTTATGCACGATGTTCTTGTATCAAGAGAGCATTGGCATGGCTTTAAAGCTGCTGATAAACTGAATGATTTTGCGTTGGTTAAAGGCGAAAATCCTACAGATAAAAAGTTTGAGGAAACAGTTGCAAAATCTTCAAGTGCAGCAGCTTCTGCAAAACCTAAGAAGAAAGTTAAGAAACACAAGAAAAAAGAAGTAGAAGGCGGATGTGGGTGATTTCATAATTATTATAAAAGAAACAAAAGCTCATCAATTAATTTTTGGTGAGTTTTTTTTTATTGATATAAGTTTGGCTTTCGGAAAGGTTTTTTACTTTTGTTTAAGAGAGGAACAAAATTCTATTCGGAGAATTACCTTTGAAAATTATTATGAAGATACATCTAGTAATATTATTTATTATCATTTCTAATTTTGTCACAGCTCAGAATGATACCATTAATCGTACAGATACTAATGGATTAAAACAAGCTTATTGGATTATTTTTTTTGAAAATACTGATAAAATTTTAGAAGAGGGGAGATATAAAGATAATTTACGCCAAGGTGTTTGGAAACAATATCTTAACGATGGTACTTTAAGTTTCGAAATTACCTATGTAGATGACGAACCTAACGGTCTTGCTAAAACGTATTACCCAAATGGTCAGCTTGCAGAAGAGGGTTTTTGGAAGGATGATATATGGATTGGAAATTATACAACTTATTACCAGAATGGAAATGTTAATTACAAATGGCATTTTTCTGAGGAAGGTTTGAGGTTGGGAGTACAAGAATATTTTTACGAAAATGGTAAAAAGATGATTTCTGGTAATTGGAAAAATGGATTAGAAGCAGGAGTAATAAAAAGGTATAACGATAAAGGTCAGGTTGTTGAAGAACAAACGTTTAATAATGGAGAAATAAATCCTGAACTGACTGTAGTTTATAAAATGAAATCTGGGACGGATACTAGTAAAGTGATAGATCAAAAACAATATACTGAACATAAGGATACTATTATACAAAACAAAGAATTAGAATACTTTAAATCTACAGGAGATAGGAAATTATATGATACCAAAAGACGTCTTTGGAAGGAGGGTTACTTTGAAAAAGGACGATTAATAAAAGGAAAGGTATACTTTTACAATGCTGAAGACACTCTGGTAAAAACAGAAATATATAATAACGGGAAATTGTATAATACAATTCGTAAAAATTAAAGACATGAATTCTTTTTTTGACTACAATTCAAACTTTACTCAAAAGACTTACAATCCTTGTTGTTGCTAGGCTGTTATTCTATTTTACACATTCATATTTTCTCTTAATTAACATTTATCATGAATAAAGATTTACACATATATAATTCACTAACACGAAAAAAAGAAATATTTGAACCATTAAATGCGCCATTTGTTGGTATGTATGTTTGTGGTCCTACTGTATATGGAGATGGGCATTTAGGACATGCTCGACCAGCTATTACTTTCGATATCTTGTTTCGTTTGCTCAAACATTACGATTATAAAGTTCGTTATGTCAGAAATATTACTGATGTTGGACATTTAGAGAACGATGCTGATGCTGGAGAAGATAAAATTGCTAAAAAAGCACGACTCGAAAAGTTGGAACCCATGGAGGTCGTTCAGTATTATACCGATAGATATCATAAAAATATGGCTCAGTTGAACGTTCAATCTCCAAGCATTGAACCAAGAGCATCGGGACATATTATTGAGCAGTTAGAAATGGTTGATGAAATATTAAAGCAAGGTTTTGCATACGAAAGTAAGGGGTCTGTTTATTTCGATGTAGAGGCTTATAATAAAAAATACCATTACGGAAAGTTATCGGGAAGAAATATTGAGGATATGCTCAATACAACGCGTGCTCTCGACGGTCAAGATGATAAAAAGAATAGTTTTGATTTTGCTCTATGGAAAAAGGCTAGTCCCGAGCATATAATGCGATGGCCATCTAAATATAGTGATGGTTTTCCTGGTTGGCATATGGAATGTTCTGCTATGAGTACAAAATATTTGGGAGATCAATTCGATATTCACGGTGGAGGAATGGATTTGCAATTTCCTCATCACGAATGTGAAATTGCCCAGTCAACAGCGGCTAATGGAAAAGAGTCTGTAAAGTATTGGATGCACAATAATATGATTACTATTAATGGACAGAAAATGGGGAAGTCATTAGGTAATTTTATTACCCTGAATGATTTTTTTGCTGGCACACACCAAATTTTGGAAAAGGCTTATAGCCCAATGACGGTTCGTTTCTTTATTTTACAAGCACATTATAGAAGTACCGTTGATTTTTCGAATGAGGCATTACAAGCTGCCGAAAAAGGTTTAGATAGATTATTGACAGCTATTCAAACACTCGAAAAACTTAAACCTTCCGAACAATCAACCATTAATGTGTCCGAAATAGAAGATAAATGCTATACAGCCATAAATGACGACTTAAATACCCCAATAACCATCGCTCATTTATTCGACGGTGTTAAATTAATTAATAGTATTAAAGATGGTAAAGAGACCATTACAACAAATGATTTAGACCAACTAAAAACACTTTTCAATATTTTTACTTTCGATATTCTTGGTTTTGTAAACGAGACAGAAATTAAGAGCGAATCTAAAGATATTACCTCAGGCTTAATGGATTTTATTTTGGATATCCGTCAGAATGCAAAAAACAATAAAGACTGGACGACTTCCGACAAAATTCGCGACCAAATGAAAGCTTTAGGAATCGAAATAAAAGATGGAAAAGAAGGAGCTGAATGGTCGATAAAATAGTTTATAAATAAAATGTTATAATGTATCAAGGGGTGTTAATTCACCCCTTTTTTATCACAAAGAAATTGACAAGTATTTATATGTTATGAGTGATAAATAAACGTTATATAAAGATTATTTCTATACTAGAAACCAGATATATGCTCAAATGAGTAGTTCATCATTTGAAATTTACAATCTATAAAAAGAACTTGATGCATTTCCTGTTTTTTTGTAGCTTGCACTTGCAATTGAAATTTTCACTTCCTAGATGCTTGCATCGAGTTTTTTAAATATAAAATAAATAAATATGAAAAAAGTTTTATTCTTTTTTGTGATATTACTGATCACAATATCAGTAAAGGCGCAGCAGCAGTTTACAAATTTTGCTAGTAAAAATACAATAACATCTCTCGCCGATAAAGGCTCTCAGATGTGGATAGGAACTTCTGGAGGCTTATATGTAAGAAGCAAATCTACAGGAGCAATTATCTTAACTTATACTATAGATAATGGCTTGCCTTCAAGTTATGTCAACGATGTTGTAGTAGATCCTTTCGATAATGTATGGGTAGCAACGGAAAATGGACTTGCTAAATTTGATGGTTCAAATTGGACAGTTTATGATCAGACTAATGGATTACCACACAATAAAATTCGTGGAATTACGGTTGATCAATCGGGTAATATTTGGGTGTTTTCTTTTTGGAATACCCTTTCGAAATTGGAGAGCAATGGTACTTGGACTAATTATGGAACTTCAGAAGGATTCCCTACAGAGCAGCCAAACTGTATTTCTACAGGACCTAATGGTAATATATGGATTGGTACATATGGCGGTGGTGCTTATGATTTTAATATTGGCAATCAGACTTTTACACAACATACTGGTGAGTTTGGTACCTATGATAGAGTTTATGATATTATTCAAGATGCAAATGCAAATTTATGGTTTGCATCGTATAGTGGTTTAACTAAATTTGATGGTTCGAATTGGACATTATATACAATAGCAGATGGGCTTGCTGCTAATAATTCTAAAACATTATCTTCAGATGCTTCAAATAATATTTGGGTAGGTAGTTATGGCTCTGGTGTTACTAAATTTGATCCGTCTGGGGCAAATACAGCAATATATAATGAAAGTAATGGATTAGGACATAATTATACTGATGCAATAACTGTTGATTCTGATGGTAAAGTTTGGGTAGGAACAAGATATGGATTAAATAGATATGATGTTTCTGGAGACTCTTGGAATGAATATATTGTTAATAATTCGCTATCCAATAATACGATTTATGATATTAAAGTAGCTGCTAATGGGGATGTATGGGTAGGAACAGAATACGGTTTGTCAAAATTATCGGGGACATCTTGGATCAATTGGTTTTATTCAGATGGACTAATTCAAGATAGGGTGAAGTGTGTTGCAATTGATAATAATGGAGACATTTGGACAGGGGCAAACTATGGAATTTCACATTTAGATGTTAGTGCAAATACATTTACTACTTATGGAACATCTGAAGGTATTACTGATGTTGAAGATATTTTAGTAGATTCAGATGGTTCAGTTTGGTGTGCATCTACTAGCGGATTAATACATTTTGATGGAACAACTACTACAGAATATACTACTGCCGATGGTTTAGTTGCAAATTCATGCCATGCTGTTATTATTGATTTATCAGGAAATATTTGGGTGGGAACTTCAGGAGGAGTTTCTATGTGGAATGGGACGAGTTTTACTAATTATACGACCTCCGATGGCTTATCTCAAAATTACATACATGATTTAAGTATCGCAGATAATGGCGATATTTGGGCTTTCCCACAAGCTCAAGCTAGTATTTTTGATGGAACAAGTTGGAGTTTAACTCCGTTTTCTTTAAGCCAAGAAATGGCACAGTCTTCCGATGGAAACTATTGGATAGCTCATCAATGGGGAATAAAAAAATGGGATGAAACAAATATAGCAACTTATACTACCGATGATGGCTTAGCTGATGACTATATTTTTGACGTTGCCATAGCTCCAGATGGTGTAAAATGGTTTGGAACTCATGCCGGATTAATTAAAGCCGTCTGTGAAAGCCCAGTCTCAGGGTTTACAAGTAATATAGCTTGTTTGCCTGGCGTAACAACATTAATAAATACTTCTACTCAAGTAGATGTAACAACTACTTATCAGTGGGATATTAATAATGATGGTTCTGTAGAATATACAACTGCTGATGCAAGTCATTCTTTCACAACAGAAGGGACTGTGCCTGTAAAATTGACAGTAACAAACGATGATTGTTCCGATGTTATTATACAAGATGTGGTCACATACAATACGCCTGTTGTGAGTTTAAACCCTTTTAATGACTTTAATATTTGTAGTGGATCATCTGCTACTATCGAAGCCTTAGGGGCTTCAACATCCACTCCAATAGTAACAGAAGATTTTGATTATGTAGATTTAGCGGCAAGTGGTTGGACTGTTCAAGGAGATGGTCAAACAAATTGGTCTATTGCCTCTACAACAAATGCGGGGGGAGATAGCCCTGAATTAAAATTAAATTGGAGTTCACAGTTTGTTGGTGAATCGTCATGTGTTTCGCCTGTTATTGATGCAAGCTCTTATTCTTCATTAAGTTTAGATTTTTCTCATTATATTAGTCATTATAGCAACAGTTTTACTGTTGAAGTTAAAACATCATCAGATGGATCTACGTGGAATTCAGTTTGGTCAAATTCTGTATCGGATGATATTGCAACCACATCAGAAACTATTTCTATTACTAATTCCGATGTAGGTTCTTCAACTTTTCAGATTGCCTTTGTATTTGTAGGAGATAGTTATGACTTAAACGATTGGGAAATTGATAATGTTGTATTATCAGGAGCAACAGTAGGAGGTTCAATAAATCCTAATTATTCTTTAAATTGGTCTACAGGTGCTACCTCAAATTCTATCAATGTGTCAAGTGCTGATACCTATGGATTGACCGTAACAAATGGGACTTGTATATATTCACCAAGTGATGTAACGGTAAGTGTTTTAGAACCTATGGTTCCTTCAATATGTATGGTAACTGTAGATACGACCAGTGGTTTGAATAAAAACCTTATTGTATGGGAAAAGCCAAATACAGGAGCTATAAATTATTATAATATTTATAGAGAAGTAACCACAGATAATTATCAGGTGATAGGAAGTGTTCTTTATGCTAATGTAAGCGAGTTTAATGATCCTTCTTCCGATCCAGATGTACATGCTGATAAGTATAAAATCTCGGTTGTTGATACTTGTGGAAACGAATCTCCTTTAAGCAACTATCATCAAACAATGAATTTGAGTCAAGCTCAAGGAGCACAAGCAGATGAAATTGTATTAATCTGGAATAAATATATCGATGAGAGTGGTAGTTATACGCCTGCAAGTTATAAAGTGTATAGAGGTATAGATCCTTATAATATGACTCTAGAATCAACTTTGTCTGGGGGATTAAGCTCATATAATTATAATGTAGAGAATGTTGTTGATGGAGAATATTTTATGGTTGTAGTAGATATGCCAACTTGTAATCCTTCTCAAAACAAGGCTACAGGAGGTCCATATTATCAATCAACTTCGAATCTCGAAGACGAAGGGGTAATAAATACAGGTTTATCAATAGTAAATCAAATTGAGTTTAACATTTATCCTAATCCAGTTAAAGATTTTGCAATAATTAAGTCAAGCTCATTAATAAGAACAGTAAATATTTACAATATTGCTGGTGAGTTGATTAGGCAATACAAAGATATAAATGCAAGTGAATTTATAGTAAATAGAGAACAAATTGCTGCAGGAACATATTTTGTGAGAGTCAACGGGACTAATCATAAAAAGATAGTTTTTGAATAAAACAATTAATTAAAAATAATAAACGAGCACTTGTCGAAAAATTGGCAAGTGCTTTTTCTATTATGTAAATAGAATCACTCGATTATTAACTGTACTTTTGTAAAATAAAAATTAATAAGATGTCAGATATTATCCTTGATTTTATAAATCAATATAAAAAATCGTTAGCAGATAAAACCTTTGTAAAACTCATTGTAAGTAATCCAAGAAGTAAGAGTAATTTTATCAAGAAATTTTCGTACCAGTTGGTAGAAGTACAAAAAGAGCAAAAAATTAAATGCGTCTATACTAACAAAACCAACGATATTACTAAGAATTATACTTATGACGAAAGCGTTGAAGAATTAGGAAAACAGTTGGGAGTAGACTTTAAAAATGGGATACTTTTCACAACTAAAAATGATATTAATATTCTTTTTAATAAAAAGATGGAAGGAAGAATGATGAGTAAGAAAGCTACTTTCGATAGTCAAATATCTATTGAGCATAATAAAACTAAGAAACGATTTATTAAAGCAGAAAATAATTCTTATTTACAAAGTCTTGGAGTTGTCGATTCAAATGGTAAAGTAAATAAGAATAGTGTCGATAAATTTAAGCAAATCAATAAGTATATAGAAACTGTGGATGGTATTCTTAAATCTTCTGAAATTAATAATCAAGCTGTGCTAAATATTGTTGATATGGGTTCTGGAAAAGGCTATTTAACATTTGCACTTTACGATTATGTAACTAATCTTTTACATAAAGAAGCAAAAATTATTGGTGTTGAGCAGCGTCCCGATTTGGTTTTACTTTGCAACAAAATAGCTAAAGAAAATAGTTTTGATGGTTTGAGTTTTAGCGAGGGGGCAATAGAAAATTTTAATACTGATAAGATTGATATTTTGATTGCACTTCACGCTTGTGATACTGCAACAGATGATGCTATATATAATGGAATATCTTCTAAGGCTTCTATCATTATCACCGCTCCTTGTTGCCATAAACAGGTTCGCAATCAGCTCCATGTCGATAACGAATTAAAAGAAATTACTCAGTTTGGTATTTTAGAAGAGCGTCAAGCAGAAATATTAACAGATACTATTCGAGCATTAGTCCTAGAATCGCAAGGCTATAAAAGTCAAGTATTCGAATTCATTGCAGATGCTCATACGCATAAGAATGTAATGGTCGTAGGAACTAAAAAGAAGACCAACCCAAATGCAAATAAATATCTAGATAAAATTGACCAATTAAAAGAAAAATTTGGAGTAGAATATCAACATTTAGAAAAGAAAATTAGAAAATAGTGGCTTATTTCAGCATGACTCTTTCGTATTTCTTTGGTATCTTGAAGGAAGTGCTTAAGTTATCTTTATTAAACTTTGCTTTTCTAATTTTTATGGTAATATGAGTCTTCCCATCATTATTTTCTAAGGCTATGTCTATTTTATTGGGAAACTTTTCTTTGTTGTCGAAATCGACATAATTTACCTTTATTTTTTGCTTTTTGCTATTATTCTCAAGACTCATAGAGACCAGCTTATATTTTGAATTTATTATATTTTGATGGATATAATATTCGTCAATTTTATCTTTTTTTAGAAGACGATTAATTTTCTTTTTCTTGATGTTTTGCAATATATAATTACAAGAATCAATATATACTTTATAGTGACTATATGCTTGCAGAAGTTCTTTGTCCGAATCAAGATTTAACAGTTCTCCCATAAAAATAGATTGAAGCATATCGAAAGTAATTTCGTAATTAAATTTAGTTATAATTTGCTTGTTCGATAGGAGTAAATAATTATTTTCTAATCTATTAAGAATCTTAGTCGAGTCTTTTGTAAGTATGATTCGAGCAACAGGAATTCCCGTGTTATGGTTAATATTAATCCAGATTATAGAGTCTCGATAGTTGCGGAATATAATATTCAGATTATAAGATTTCTTCGGTGTTTTTATTTTTGCATCAATCTTAAAACTTAAGTTTTTGTAAATATTATACTGATTGATGACTCGCTTAGTTAGTTTTCTTTCAGATATTTTTCGTAGGCGTGAACCGTCTGTATTGACAGTATCGTGAGATTGACTATAGCCTTCGAAATTTAAGGTCATAAATACAATTATTAATATATAGATATTCGAAATCTTCATTGTTTATTATTTTAGATGAACTTAAGGTTATTTTTTATATTCATCAAAGTCTTGTATTAAATAATAATTTATTTATTACCGTTGCTGTCTGGCTTTACATCAATGATATTGATGTTTTGTTCGATTATTTTTTTATGTAATAATTTAGATTCATTTCCTAACTCTTCTGCATCTTTCCATTTTTCGATAGCCTCCTTTTTATTATTATTCATAAACAGAATATCGCCATAATGCTCAACAATAATACTATTATTTTTCCCGCCGTTAGTATAGGCTTGTTCAATAACAGATAGAGCTTTTTTATAATCTTTACTCATATACAAAACCCATGCATAAGTATCCAAATACGTGCCATTTTTAGGGTGAGCTTTAATGCACTCTTCCATAAGGGTTTGTGCACGAGCTAGATTTTCTGCTCTTACAGATAAATAATAACTGTAGTTGTTATGTACATAATAATTAGTTGGATTAAGAGCAATGGATTTTTCGTATGCGGCATCGGATTTTTTATTTTTCTTCAATTTATGATATGTATCTCCAAGCATGGTATAAAATTGAGCAGATAATGTAGTATCATTTATTGCAAAATCAATTCCGTTTTCTAAAACTTCGGCAGCTTTATCATATTTTTTTATTTGATAAGCGGCTAAGCCCGAAAAGAAATAAGCTATGGCTTTATTTGGAAAATACTCTAGCATTTTTGTAGAGTTCTGATATAGAGATTTGTAGTCTCCAATTTGATTATCGAGATACAATAATTGTTCCCATACTGAGTAATTGTTAGGAGTATTTTTAGTAATGATAAGGAGCTCTTTTTTAGCTGTTTTGTATTGCTTGTCTTTTACCAGTATATCTGAATAGACGGAGTGAACCTTCATCTCGGAAGGATATTTTTCTAATAGAATATGAACTAATTTATAGACTTGTTTTTTTTCTTCGTTTGATGAATTTTTTATTCCTACATAAGAAAAAACTAATTTTATTTTTAGGTCTAAATCGACTTCATTCGAGCGAATAGTTTTTTCTAGTTCATCAAAAGCCTTCTTTTCATTCCCTTTTTCTAGATAATATTGCGATAAGGATAAATGGACTTTTCCGTTTGTAGAATCCTTTTTCAGGATATCTTGATAAATCCCAAAAGCTTTTTCTTGTTTACCTTCCTCGGCGTATAAATCTGCAAGCAGAAGGTAATAAGTGGGCTTTTTAGGTTCTAAATTAATCATCTTTTGAACTTCTAATCGTGCCGAAGCATAGTCTCCTTTACTAATATGAATTCTATTCTTTTCTACCATTAATGCTTCCGAAAAACCATATTTCTTTTCGAATTTATCAAGGGTTTCTAAAGCGTTCTTAGATTTATTTAGTTTCAGATAAGTATCAGTTAGTTCCAGATAACTATTATAATCGTCAGGATGCTTTTGGAGCATATCTTCTAGCAGTAGACTAGATTCTTTTAAATCACCAGACGATTTATACATACTTATCAATAGAGCTTCGTACCATTTATTATTAGGGTCAATATCATAAGCTTTTTTAGCAAATTTTATGGCTCGGGTGTAATCTTCTGATAAAGCCAGAATTCCTGCAAATTCATAATTGGCAGCAGCTCTATCAGGGAATAATTGTATGCATCTTAAAAAATAAGCTCCAGATTCGTTAAGGTTACCTAGCATTTTTTGTTTATTACCTTCAAAAAATGAATAGGTGTATTCTATTTCCTTTTTTTCAGTTTTAATATCTTTATTAGACTCAATCTTACCTCTGTTTCTGTATACAGAGCATGAGCTAATAGAAAAAATAATGAGGAAAAATATTACGAAATACTGTATTTTCATGCGAATGCTTATTCTAAGATTATTAATTAACATCAAAATCTATTTGAGTAAAATCTCCAACATTTATTTCTACAGTAACATCTTTTACATAAGCATGATTTCCAATCATAGAATTGGTTATGGTAATCGATTTTAATGATGCGTATTGTTGGATGATACTATTGCTAACAATTGCTTTCTCGACTTTAGAACCTTTCCCGATAGAAACGTGCGGTCCAATTATGGAGTCCTTAATACTTGCATTTTCTCCAATATAGCAAGGAGGAATAATTATAGCGTTGTCTAGAATAGCTGTTTTAGATATCAATTTATCTTCTTTGTGGTATTCTAATATTCGTTGATTAGTATGTACAGTGGCATCTTTATTTCCACAATCCATCCATTCTTTAATTTCTCCAGGCCGAAATTTCACCCCGTTATTTTTCATGTTTTCTAGAGCATCTGTTAATTGATACTCTCCATTGACAAGCACTTTGTTATCGATTAAGTATTCTAGTTCTTTTTTTAGATTTAATCCATCTCTAAAATAATAAATTCCAATAATTGCCAAATCAGAAACAAATTCTTGAGGCTTCTCAATAAAATCTGTGATAAGATTATTTTGATTGACTTTTACTACTCCAAATGCACTTGGATCTTCAACCTTCTGAACCCAAATGCTGGCTTCAGTTTCTGTGTCTATTTTAAAATCGGCTTTAAAAAGAGTATCAGCAAAAGCAACAACAACTTTACCATCTAATGAAGGTTCTGCACAATATATGGCATGAGCTGTTCCTAATGCTTTGTCTTGATAATAAATACTACATTTAGCATTTAACGATTCTGCTATTGCTTTTAATTCCAATTCAACTTCTTCACCAAAATCACCAATAATATAGGCTATTTCATCAATTTTTTCTTCGCTTACTTTAGAGATTTCTTCGACTAATCGCTGCACAATTGGTTTTCCTGCAATTGGAATTAAGGGTTTTGGGATAGTCAATGTATGTGGGCGCATTCTTTTGCCCATACCTGCCATTGGAACAATTATTTTCATAAGAATATTTTGCTAAATTATTAATTTCTACACAGCCCAATTAATTATTAGCTGGTAGGTTATTGTCGAATAAATGTTGTGAAAAAAGGGGCTTATACACCTGTATGACCAAATCCACCTTCGCCTCTTTTAGTTTCTTCTAAGACTTCTACAGAATTCCAACTGATGGTTTCGTGTTTTGCAATCACCATTTGGCAAATTCTTTCACCATCGTTTACAAGAAAATCTTCGCTAGAAAGATTGACTAATAGCACGCCGATCTCTCCTCTATAATCAGCATCGATAGTTCCTGGAGAATTAACAATCGAAATTCCTTTTTTATAAGCTAGACCGCTTCTGGGTCTAATTTGAGCCTCGAAACCTTCGGGTAATTCAATAAATAAGCCAGTTTTAATTAAGGCTCTTTGTAAAGGTTTAAGCAATACGGGTTCGTCTATATTGGCTCTTAAATCCATCCCTGCGGATAGTCGGGTTTCGTATGCTGGATTTGGATGATTCGATTTATTTATAATTTTTACTTGCATTTCTAATGGTTGTTTTTTTGTAAAAAGACATTTACGATTCTATTGTAATTGAATATATAATAATCTCAATTTATGGAATCTAATTAGATAATATTAATTTCATAAATTAATAAATTATCGACAAACAAAGATAAAAGAATAATCTTATTTGAACATAGGCTTTATCAAAAGCTTTATTTACTTTTGTTTAAACCAAAAAGTAGAATATGTTGATTATAGGACCCAATAATTCAGAATTAGTTATTGAAACAATTGTTTTAGATTTGAATGGAACTTTAGCAGTGTATGGTAACGTTTCGATAGAAACAAAATCAAGAATTCTGAAATTGAAATCGATGGGTTATCGTATCGTATTAATTTCTGGGGATATTAGGGGCAATGCGGCTATGGTCGCTAAAGATTTGAATATTGAGCTCTTTTTAGGAGCTGATAGCCAAGAAAAAGCTAAGCAAATGCAACAATTTGATAAAGAGAAAACGGCTGCTATTGGTAATGCTCGTATTGATATTGGAACTTTTGATAATGCAGCTATTTCTATTGCAACATTACAAGCCGAGGGTATCCATTCTGGTATTATTAATCATGTTGATATTATTGTACCAAGTATTAATGATGCACTTCATCTTTTTATTGATGTCAAATCGTTAGAAGCCAGTTTAAGAATATAATTTTTGTGTTGGATTAATATGATGAAATTCGAAGATATTCTTTTATTTTGGGAAGTACTAAAACCGATTCTTTTTATCGTTTTTATTATTGCTGCTTCTATTCAAATCCTATATTATTTATTTTTTTATTTAAGAGTGTTTACTCTAAAGCCCAAGAAGTCTATAGATAATATCTTTGAACCCGTATCTGTAATTGTAGCAGCACATAATGAATATGATAATTTGAAAAAGAATCTTCCTTTAATTTTGGAACAAAATTATCCGGAATTTGAGCTCATACTCATTAATGATAGATCGGAAGATGCTACTGAGCAATTGATTGCGGGGTTTCAGGAGAAATATAAAAATCTCAGATATACTTTTATTAAGAATAATGGAAAACTTAGGCATGGAAAAAAACTAGCCATAACATTGGGTGTTAAGGCTTCTAAATACGAAAATATATTATTAACAGATGCTGATTGTCAACCGTCCACGGCGAATTGGATAAGTGAAATGATGAAGGGATTTTCAAGTTCCGATATTGTTTTGGGATATGGTCCATATTCTCAGAAAAACACATTTATTAATAAGATTATCAGATACGATACTCTCTTTATTGCTATGCAATATTTGAGTTTTGCAAAAGCAGGAATTCCATATATGGGTATTGGGAGAAATTTAGCTTATAAAAAAGAAATCTTTGTAAAAAATAAAGGTTTGTCGTCTCATGCTCATCTTAGGTCTGGTGATGATGATCTTTTTATTAACGAGGTTGCAAATTCTAATAATACTGCTATCGTAATTGATCCTGAAAGTTTTGTGTATTCTGAACCCGAAGCTACTTTTAAAGATTGGATTTGGCAAAAAAAACGACACTTAACCACTTTTAATAGATATAAGAATAAACATAAGCTGTTATTGGGTACCGAAGTATTTAGTAGAGAACTCTTTTATATTCTTGCTTTAAGTTTGTTAAATAACTATTATAATAATTATATTTTTATTATTTTGATAATAATTCGTATATTGCTGTTAATTATAAGTTTATCTTATGCAACTATATTGTTTAAAGAACCAAGACTAAAAATATTTATTATTTTATTAGATTTTTTATTACCTTTTTTAAATTTCTGCGTACACTTGATATACCCGAAACCTAAACGCTAAACTTAAAAATTGTAATTATGATTGAAACTAACACTCTAGAGAGCATGGCTGTTGCTCCAACTCTAAAAAAAGAACTTAATACTAATTTGATGGAAAATCCTAACTTATCTGACAATGCACAGCTCGATTTTCAATTAGTTAAACAAGCTAAAACTGGAGATCAAAAGGCTTATGCAAAGTTGATGAACAGGTATCGAGATTCTATTTTCTTTATGCTTTTAAAAATTGTGAAGAATTCTGATGATGCCGATGATCTAACTATTGAGGCTTTTGGGAAAGCGTTTAAGAACATCGATAAATATTCGCCTAAGTTTGCTTTTAGCACTTGGCTTTTTAAGATTGCTACAAATAATTGTATAGATTTTCTCAGGAAAAAACGAGGTATTACTGTTTCACTTGATAAAAGTGATGAGGAGGGGAATGTATTTGACCCTAAAATAACCGATGGTGGATTATCACCTGAAGAGGGTTTTATTAAGAATCAGAAGGCAGAAATTCTTCGAAAGTTGGTTAAGAGTTTAAAACCTAGATATACTATATTAATAGAACTTCGGTATTTTAAAGAGTATTCATATATGGAAATCTCAGAAGAATTAGAATTACCTATTGGTACTGTTAAAGCACAGCTTTTTAGAGCACGAGAGTTGCTTCTAAAGTTATTACAGGAGCAGAAAGAACAGCTATAATAGAGTTTTCAAATATTATTTAGTTTTTATTCGTAATATTTATTTCTTATTAATGTCCTCGAGGCCAAGACAACGAGGACGTTAATATTATTATAATAGCTCTTTATTTAATTGATTTATTCATCAATTAATAATTTAAATCCTTTCCCATGAATATTAATGATTTGGATTCGGTCATCTTGTTTAAGGTGTTTGCGTAATTTTGTAATATATACATCCATACTTCTGGCATTAAAATAGTTGTCATCTGCCCAAACTTCGTTTAGAGCATCGTTTCGGTCAAGAAGATGATTTTGATTAATGCAAAGTAATCTTAATAACTCAGATTCTTTAGTTGTTAATTTTTTATCTTCTCCATTAAAAGAGAGAACTTGTTTTTGTGCATTAAAAGAGTATCCTCCAAGTACAAAGTTTGTTTTTTCATTATCAAACTTTTTATCTCCAACTCTACGCATAATGGCTTGGATTCTCAACATTAGTTCGTCCATACTAAATGGTTTTGTTAGATAATCGTCTGCACCAGATTGGAACCCTTCGATTAGATCGTCTTTAAGTGTTTTTGCTGTAAGAAAAATAATTGGAATATGTTGGTCAACTTTTCGAATCTCTTTTGCTAATGTAAAACCGTCCATTTTGGGCATCATAACATCAAAAATACACAAATCGTATTTGTTTTTGCTGTAGCCTTCTAATGCTTTCTCTCCATCAGAAAATAATTCGGCATCATATTTTTTTGCAATTAAATATTCTTTTAATAAAGAACCTAAATTAGTATCGTCTTCTGCTAATAGTACTTTTAATTTTTTTTCCATAACTTATTCGTTTTTTACTTTATGTGTGAAATCAGGTTTGGGTAACGTGATAGTAAATGTAGACCCATGATGTAGTTTGCTTTTTACTTCAATCTTACCTTTATAAAGGTCGATGATTTTTTTTACATAGCTTAAGCCCAACCCGAACCCTTTTATATTGTGTACGTTTCCTCCTTCTACTCTATAAAATTTTTCGAATATTCTTAATTGATCAATCTTAGTCATCCCAATACCATTATCTGTGACTGATATTTCTATAGAATTTTCTTTTTCTAATAAGGAGATATTAATATTGGGAGTGTTTAATTTGTATTTTAATGCGTTGTCTAATAGGTTGTTAATGATATTTCCGATATGCAATTCATCAGCGTATATCCATACTGGTTGTTTTGGGGTATGAATTAATAATTCTCCGTCAAAATTCTCTATTTTTAGGATAAATGGACGACATATTTTTTCGATAAGTTGGTTTAGGTTAATTTTCGTATTTCTTAATTTGAGTTCTCCCTTATCAATTAATGCTATTTGTAGCACTTTCTCTACTTGTTTTGTAAGCCGATTGGACTCTTGACCAATAATCTTGGCGTATCGCTCAACGCTTGCTTCTGTAGATCTAATATCTTTATCGGAAAGCATTTGCCCGGCAAGTGAAATAGTAGCAATTGGTGTTTTTAATTCGTGAGTGAGATTATTAACAAAATCATTTTTAATATCGCCTAATTTCTTTTGACGAAGTATTATAATAAAATTAAATACTACTACACCAATAATTAGAAATGTTAGAATAATAGTAATTAATATAATTGGAATCATGGTTTTAACAATAAACGAAGTTCTTCCAGGAATGTATAGTTCTAAAAAGTCGTTATCGTGAAAGAGGTTGTTGGGAAATAATTTTTTGGAATATATCTTCGATGACGATTCTTTGAAAGGTTTTGATGTGAATTTTCGTTCTCCATCAGAATTGATAGCATACTCAAAATCGATATTTATATCGTGATCTTTTAATTTATTATCTATTAATTTTTTCAAATCAATTTTGCTCAATCTATCTATAATATCTTCGTTATAGTTTAATATTTGATTGACAATTTTTTCTACAAAAAGAGTTTTATTATCAACTTTGTTCTGAATAATACTTTTGACTTCGCTAGATGAAATTTTAAGAAATTCATTCTTGTTTTCTTTTTTTTCGGTGCAAGGGTTCAAAGAAATGGCAAGATTTGTATCTAGTTTTATGACTTGGTTTCCGCTAACAGTAACGCTACTTCTGTTAGCAATAGTATGAATATCGTTTTTGTGATCGTCTATAGATTGGTCAAAATTTCTTACCGAGCGTTCAATTACGCTATCTTTATTCTCTGCAAGTTGAAAAACTTCGTTAGATATTTCGAAAATGGTTTCGTTAGTTTCTAGTGTTTTAATGACTTGAGATAGGGCTTTGTTGACTTGGTAATTAAAGTATTTTTCTTTAATGGTATATGAATTGGTTATCCAATAAATTTGGATAGCAATTAGACCTAACATAGATGTTAAAATAACAACTACAAGAATCCAAATATATTTCTTGTTCATCCATTTCATAGAAATTCAAAGATATTGCTTTTTACAATAAGATGGATTGCTGTTAAGAATATTTAACAGTGATAATACAGCGAAATAGATGATTAAATTATTTACGTTTAATAATAAAAAAAGGATTTAATAGATTTTCTTTATTATAAGTTAGATCTGTATGGTGGTCTTCTTTTGTTACTTTAGCTCCTGAAAACAATGCGATTGCGTGTCCAGCGGCGGTGTCCCACTCCATAGTGGATCCAAATCTAGGATATTCGTGAGCAGAGCCTTCGGCAACCATACATAGTTTTAAGGAACTTCCTTTCGAGATGATATTAATTTTCCCGTGTTCTTTTTTTAATTTTGAAAAATAGGCTTGAGTTTGTTCGTTCATATGTGAGCGACTTCCTACTACAGTGTAGGTCTCCGGTAATGCTTTGGGTAAACGAGTTCCCTTTTCAATTATCTTCTCAATATCCTCAATGTTTGAGTTGTAGAAGCTGCCAATTTCTTTATTAGCAAAATAAATACTCTTAAAAACAGGTAGATAAATGACGCCTAGAATGGGAACTCCATTTTCTATTAAAGCAATATTTACAGTAAATTCATCATTTTTTTTTATAAATTCCTTTGTGCCATCGAGAGGGTCGACTAACCAGAATTGTTCCCATTTTTTTCGTTCTTGATAGGGTATATTGGCATCTTCTTCGCTTAGAATTGGAATCCCTGTTTTTTTAAGTTCGTTAACAATAATATTATGAGCGGCTAAATCTGCTTTTGTCAAAGGACTGGAGTCGGATTTTGTTTGTATTGCAAAATCATCAGTATGATAGATTTTCATAATTGCTTTTCCTGCTTCGATTGAAGCTTTTGTGGCGCTGATTAATAACTTTGATAAGGACATTTTAGAAATATATATAATTTAGAATTAGGAGAGTTACAGCCATATAAATAATGGTTAAAGGAAATCCAATTTTAAAGAAATCTTTAAATTTATATGAGCCTGGCCCATAAATCATAAGGTTGGTTTGATAACCGATTGGAGTCATAAAATTGGCGGCTGAAGCAAAAGCAACAACTAAAATAAATGGCATTGGGTTAACCGATAAATCTTGGGCTAAGGTTAAGGCTATTGGGAAAATAATAGCTACAGCGGCTTTATTAGTAATATATGCCGCTAGCAGTGCTGTAATAAGGTAAGTTCCACTTAATATACCTATCGGACCTAAACTTGAAAAGAGGTCAATTATTGAATTGGATATTAATTCGGCAACTCCTGTTTTGACCATAGCTAAACCCAAGGCCAACGACATTACAATGATTAATATTAAGTTATAATCAATATTTCTATGTACATCTTTAGGTGATGCAATTTTCAGTCCTAAAATGGGAATAAATAATAACATTAAGGCTAGAAATAGTGAAATAAAGCCTAAGGCCGAGAATACAATTGCAGCTACAGTTCCTCCGATAAGAATAAAAGCTTTGTAGGCTTCCATTTGCCTGAGTTCTTTGACTTTTGATATAAAATAAAAATCATTGATATCGTCTCGATTGGTTAAGTCATTTCCTGCAAGTAACATAAGAACATCTCCTGCTTTGAGTTGAATAGATCCAATTTTTTCAGCTATTCGCTCTCCGTTTCTTTGTATGCCAATAATTGCAGCATCGTATTTACCTCTAAAATTAGCTTCTTTTACGGTTTTACTGATAAGTGTTGAGTTATGTGTAATGACTATTTCAATAATATCGGTGTTTTTCTTTCTTTTTAATAAACCCATTTCGGGGAAAGTTAAACCGTCCATGTTTATTAAATCGGCAACCATTTCTGTTTGTCCAGCAAAACGTAATATATCATTCTCTACTAAAATAACTTCGGGCGAAATAGATTTGTACCTGTGGTTCATCCGTATTATTTCAACTAAATACAAACCTTCTAGGTTTCTTAAATGTGCTTCTTCAACCGTTTTTCCTATTAATTTTGAATTTGTTCTAATTTGTGTTTCTACTATATAGTTTTGTGCTTCTTTATTATATTTTTCAATATTAGCAGTGTGGGAAGGTAGTAAGTAATTAGAAATAAATGTAAGGTAAAGAATCCCAATAATTGCCATAGGTAGACCAACGTATACAAAATCGAATAAGTGTAGTGCCTCAAGGTTAGGGAAAATCTTTTGGTCGAGTACTAAACCATTTACAATAAGGTTGGTCGATGTTCCTATTAAGGTAGCAGATCCTCCTAAAATAGCAGCGTACGAGAGGGGTATTAGTAATTTGGATGGAGCGATTTTATTTGTTTTACTCCAACTGCTAACATAGGGCATCATAATGGCGACAAGCGGTGTATTGTTAAAAAATGCAGACATAGTTGCTACTAAAGAAGTCATTTTTAACAGAAAACTTCTTTTCGACATATTCTTTCCAAAAATCTTGTTGAATAAAGAGTCAATAAGCGAAGTTCGTCGGATAATATCTCCAAGTAAGAGCAAAAGAACAACTACGGCAATTTGTTCGTTAGCAAAACCATTTAGAATTTCTTGAGGGCTAAGAATTTTAAATGAGCCTAAAATAAGAACTCCAATTAAAAACGTAAATGCTGGTCCTATGTACTCTTTGTATAAAGATACAAGAATAAATAAGATAACTATTAGTACAATTATTTGATCGAATGTAAACAATATGATTTAAGTTTTATTTATTACAAATGTATACAATGTTTGGTGAAGATAAGCATTATTTAAGTTTCAAAAAAAGCTATTCCTATGTAAAAGAAATAGCTTTTAAATGCTTTTTTAGGGGAGGATTATTTAAAATATTTTATTAAAGTTTCATTATCAGAAGTTTTAATTCTAATAAGATAAATCACTTTGCTTGGTAAATCGCTCAAGTCAATAATGATTTTATTAGATTCTATTTTGCTTATAGTTTTAACTTTCTGACCAATAGTATTGTAAATATCAACATTCACACTTTCTGGTTCTTTAATAGAAGAAATTTCGATATGTTCGTTTATTATTCTATAGTTTATTATACTCTCGTGAGATATAGAAATAATTCCTTCATCTGTTTTGCTCCCATCAAAATCTTGTTGAATGAGTTGGTAATAACTTAATCCTGAAGTAAGTGTTTTGTCGAGATACTCATATTTAATGATTGTGTTTGAGTTACCAGAACCATTAATAATACTTAGTTTGCCAAAATTCATATCTTGATTTGACTTGTTTAGAATAAATAAATCATTATTTATTTCGGAAGCTGTAGCCCATTCCAGTAATATGCCATTTTTTGTTTCTTTAGCTGTAAAATATAGTAATTTAACAGGAAGAGGGAATTGCGCATCTTTTGCAATTGCAAAATCGCTAAAAGCAAGCATCCCTGATAGCTTGGCTGTTATTGGATTGGTTCCTGTACCAGACTGAGTAGAGTTGTCATGATTACTCTCGTATGTTGCCCAATTATCTGTATTGTCATCTCTTTTTACGATAGTGTGTTGAGCGGGATCAGAGCCACCATTAGTATGTCCCCTTGATGTTAAAGTCACATCATAATTTACAGAGTATGATGTAGCATCAGGTTTGATGGTCCAGAAACCATAATCGAGCATTTCAGAAAGTGTGGTTCCGTTGATTGTTAAGTTAAGAGGAATTCCTCCTCCGTCGACTAATGCTGCACTACCAGGGTGTTCTGTGAAGTTAGCATTAAAGTTATTTATTCCTGTCGAAGAATTTAGATTAATATTAGCAATCTCGTATTGATTTACCGTTCCAACAGGGAAGTCGTAACTTCCTGATGTGCTTACGCTTCTGCGTAAATTTCCGTTGACATAACTTGAGTTTGAATGGTTAATAATGCTTCCAATATCAGTGTTTGTTACAATCACAGTGTCATTTGCTGTAGAAATTTCGCCACTTGTTAAATCCAATATATTACTAATCGTTGCATTGTTTCCATTTATATCTAGTCCGCTAGAATTATTTATTTTCAAATTATAGAAAGTTTCATTGCCTGTGGCATCACTGATGGTTTGCTGACTTGTTCCTATAAAGATGACTTGTCCTCCTGTTTCAAAAAGGCCTAAGGTATCGTTGTCGAGAGTATTGTTATCGGTCCAATTTCCTTTTAGATTAATGATGGACCCTATTCCGGGGTTTGCATGAATATCAAATAATCCTCCATCGTTAATGTTTAAATCACCTTCTATACTTACTGTACCTCCGTTATCATTGTGTATTTTAGCTTTCGACTCAATAGTTAATGTTTGTTTTACTTGTAATTCATCATTTGCATCATCAATCTGTATATATATCGTATCTCCACCTTCTTGAATAGTTAAATTCTTACATTTAGCAATTGGGCCATAAATACTGGCATCTTCTTGAGTATCATCTATATTTGCTTCGTTGTGAGCATTGGATAAAATAGTTACATCGATGTTTTCATCAGGTACTTGCATATTTAACCAATTGGCACAATTAAACCAGTTATTATCTTCGCCACCTTCCCACATACCTGCACCATTGCCTAGCGAGTTATCGATATTGAACTTTACGCAAGAGCCAGAGTAATCTAATCCTCCAGAATTATAATTAGGATTATCTGAATATCCCTGCCAATTCCAATCTGAATTTATTTGACCTATCCATGCCGATTGGCTTAAGGTTTGGGTAGTGTCCGCTAAAAACTTAACTTTATCTTCGTTAGTGGTAGCGGCTACATCAGTATTGAAACATTCTGCTCCATCAAAAAGAGTAGAGCCTTTTGTATCGTCATATCCTGGAGCGGATTTCCAACCTGTTGCTGTCCAACCAAAAAGAACATTGCCGTCGTAGGTAGCATCGTGGCTGCCACTTGGATTAGTCCAGTTGCCATCTTGCATAATCCATATTTGGTCATTAACATTTAAATCGTATGATCCGGAACCATTTAGACTTGAAATTGACCAATTTGCATCATCGCTCGAACCACAAACATTTATGGTGAAATTATTACTGCTGCCTCCTTTTCCATGGAAACAAATTACAGTCCCTTTTTCAATTGTTGGTCCATTTCTTTCTAATCGTATAGTTCCTTCCGAATCCGCCCATTTTCCAGAAGTTAGTCTTTCGTATCCATTATCTGTAAAATCAATGGCTGTTCCGTTGGTAATGTCTTTAAAAGCAAAAAAGCAAACTTCATCATCAGATACAGAAGTAGTATATTGTGTATTAATTGCAACAATTGCCAAATCACCAGGGTAAAGCACTGTTACTTCGTTTGGTGTACAAGAAACCTCAACTCCAGCAGACCATTCGGTTCCTTTTCTTGTAAAAATTTCGTAATAGTAAGTTGTTCCATTGGTTAAACTTGTTACGGTTACGGTTGTCCCTGTACCTTGATAAACAACTTGGTTAGCAGCTGTGTAAATTGTATTTGCTGAATATGCTGTACCATCACCAGATGGAGAAAAATCAATGCCCGAAGTTTCGTTAGCAACCACTAAAATTTCATCAATACAAGTTAAATTTGGATTTGCCCATGAAATAGACGATTGACTGTCTCCACAGCTAGCTCCGGCAGAACTAACATTGTCTAAAGTTATGGTGTTAGTTTGTTGTGTTCCTGACGAATACACATAGTCCGATCCATTTGCACCAATTGTGTAGGTGTAAATTTTGAAAACACAATCGGTAGTTGGTAAGCCCGTAACGGTGACAGAAGTTGCAGTTCCTTTATATAAAACCCGGGAGTATTCGGTTGTAGAACCAAATTGAGCAGCAACAGAATAATCTAGATTCTCAGATAAATCTGTAGTTGGATCTAAACTTGTTATTACATGTGGTGTTGCTTCCGACCTAACAACCAGTAAGTAACCTGTAGAACCTCCTGGTGCAGCATCCCAGTTAAGTTCAATTGTCGAATTAGAAATACAATTTGGAGTTGTCCAATTTACGGTATCGGGTATTGTAATCTCGTTTCCTGTTAATGGAGAACTAGTATTGTATGACGGACCATCAGCACATGATAAATTATTATTAGCAAAAATAAAGAAAAAATATTCTGTACCAGAAGTTAATCCGCTAGCTGTAAATGTAGTGCTTGAAATGTTATCAAGAACTGTTCCTCCTCCAAGAGCGTCGCCAGAGGAATAAGTTGTTCCGTCAACGGGGGTGGAGCTTAAAGTTGAACTGGTACTGTATACTATTAGATAACTGTCTGCAGTTGGTGATGCAGCTGTAAAGCTACCATCGATACTTGTTAATGTTGAGTTTA
>JAMOQL010000204.1 GCA_027064025.1 Bacteroidales bacterium | reverse complement strand
AAAAGATCGAGCCCAAGGTTCCGATATCGGAATGGATAGAGACGGTGAAAATACCAAAGAAGGATTGAAATTAACACAATGGAAAATAGAGAGTAACGATTCCAAGTTTGTAATATCGTACAAAGGGAAAATTAATGCAGGAATGGATGCTTCAAAAGCCAATTATCAAAGAGGATTTTCTCAAACCACTGGAATAATTTCTGATAAAGGAACCTATCTAGGAGGCTCTACATATTGGATTCCCTTCTTCGAAAAAAGTTTATTAACCTACAAATTAACGACTACTTTACCTGCCAACTGGAAAAATGTATCTCAAGGCAAAAGAATCTACGAAAATATTAATAATGAACAGCATACAGATACCTGGTATTGCAACAAACCTCAAGAGGAGATTTTTTTAATTGCTGCAGCCTTCACCGAATATGCTTATACCATGAACAATGGTATTAAGGCAATGGCCTTTCTTCGCACTCCAGACGAGGGATTAGCAAATAAATATTTAGAAGTAACCGAACAATACATGGAGATGTATCAATCTATGCTTGGCAGATATCCATATTCTAAATTTGCTCTAGTAGAAAATTTTTGGGAGACTGGCTATGGAATGCCTTCGTTCACCCTTCTAGGCGAAAAAATAATTAGATTTCCTTTTATTCTTCATTCATCATACCCACACGAGTTACTACACAATTGGTGGGGAAATTCTGTATATGTCGACTTTAAAACTGGAAATTGGTGTGAGGGAACAACTGCTTTTATGGCCGACCATCTTATTAAAGAACAAAGAGGAGCTGGCGAAGAATACAGACGTTCAACCCTACAAAAGTTTAGTAATCTAGTAAGTAATAAGACCGATTTCCCACTAACTAAGTTTCACTCCAGAAGCGATGGCCCAAGCGAGGCTATTGGCTATGGCAAAGCCCTTATGATGTGGCAAATGCTTCGTCGAAAATTGGGCGATAAACTTTTTATTAAAGGAATGCGTTTATTCTACAAAAATAATCAATATAAAACGGCTTCATATAGCAATATTAGAGAAGCCATGGAAGAAGTTTCCGGACTTGATTTAAAAGCATTTTTTGCACAATGGACAAACAGAATCGGTGCTCCAGAACTAGAGATTGTTGAAATTAATAAAGATATCTTTGGAGGAAAAGAAAGAATAAATATTAAACTAGCTCAAATCCAGAAAGCCGATGCTTTCGACATCGATGTCCCCATAAATATTGTAACAACCCAAGGCATAGAAACTTTCGTTTTTAATATGAATCAAAAAGAACAAAGTTTTCAAATCAATTTAAAAAACAAAGCCCTAAAATTAGTAGTCGATCCTCAATACAATATTTTCAGAATTCTAGACCCCAATGAAGTACCACCAACCTTATCAAAAATATGGGGGAGTCCACAAAATACAATCGTCTTACCATCGAAAGTCAGCAAGTCTCAATTAGCTATTTATCAATCTTTTGCACAAAAATGGAAAGATACTGACAACGACCAATTTGAAATAATATTTGATAAAGATATTAAAGAATTATCAACTAATACTACCAATTGGATTCTAGGTTTTGAAAATAAATTTGCAACTCAATTAAATCAGCAACTATCCAATTATCAATCTAAATTTACAAAAGACTCGGTATGGATAGAGAAAACAAAATTGGCCATTAAATCAAACGATTTTATTTTTACCCTCTTTGCACAGAATAATACCAACAATCAATCTATTTTAATAAATATAGATAACGAAAAAGCAATTGACGGACTTATTCGAAAATTACCTCATTATGGTAAATATAGCTATCTTGCTTTTAGCGAAGACGAACCCACAAATATTGCTAAAGGAAATTGGCCTGTAATAAATTCTCCACTAGTAAAAGTATTTGATAAAAAAGGACAGAAATTATCTGCCATAGTAAAACGATCAGCATTAGCAGAATTAAAGCCCGTTTTTTCAGAGAAAAGGATGATGAGTAGTATTAAATATTTAGCCTCTAAAGAGCTTAATGGACGAGGGCTTGGAACTAAAGAATTGGATCAGGCAGCAGACTATATTGCAAAACAATTTAATGATGCAGGACTAAAACCTCTTATTAATAACTCTTATTATCAAAAATTCACACACCAATTCAAAGACAAAGGAATACTAAATCTTCAAAATATTATTGGAATAATTCCAGGAAACGATCCTAAATTGAAAGACCACCCTATTGTGGTATCTGCTCATTACGATCATTTGGGTCTAGGTTGGCCCGATGTTCATTCTGGCGACGAAGGTAAAATCCATTTTGGAGCCGACGACAACGCAAGTGGAGTTGCAACAATTATAGAATTAGCCAAAACCATGGGCAAAAGTACCAAACCCAAAAGAACCATAATATTTTTAGCCTGTTCGGGCGAAGAAGCAGGTTTAATAGGCTCTAGATATTTTGTTGAACACAGAAAAGACTATATCGAAGGCGAGATATTTGCTAATGTAAATATAGACACAGACGGAAGTTTATTCGATAAAAAACTCTTAATTTTAAATGCTAATACAGCCAAGGAATGGAAGTTTATTTTTATGGGAACAGATTACACAACAGGTGTAAAATCTCAGGTTGTCGAAAAACAATTAGACGCTAGCGATCAAGTTGCATTTATAGAAAACCAAATTCCAGCAGTTCAGCTTTTTACAGGTGCTACAAGTAACTACCATCGCCCTACCGACACCTTCGATAAAATAGATAGCAAAGGCTTGGTGAAAGTTGCTACTGTAGCAAAGGAAGTTCTTGTTTACCTTGCAGACAGAGAAAACGCCATGCCTTTTACCGGGAAAAATACAAAGCCACAGAAATTTACACAACAAGAAAATAAAACTAGCAGAAAAGTAAGTACAGGTTCTGTCCCCGACTTTGCCTACGAAGGCAGTGGCGTTAAAATAGGCTCTGTTATTTCGGGTTCAGAGGGAGAAAAAGCAGGTCTAAAGAATAATGATATTATTATTAAATTAGGCAGCAATAACATCGACAATCTTAAAACTTATTCAGATTTACTAAAACAACATCAACCTGGAGAAATTATTAATCTCACCATTCTCAGAGACGGAAAAGAAGAATCTATAAAACTAAAATTGGGAGTCCGATAAGCGACTCCCAAAAAAGATTTCTATTATAAAATTACACATTTTATGTTAAACATCGCTTTATTTGGAGCCCCTGGTGCTGGGAAAGGAACTCAGTCTTCATATTTAATCAATAAATACGGTTTATCTTATATTTCTACGGGCGAGATTCTAAGAAACGAACTAAAATCTAATTCTAAATTAGGTTTAGAAGCTAAATCAATAATAGAAAGTGGAGGGCTTGTTTCCGACGAAATTATTGTTCAGATTATCGAAAAATTCATGCTCGAACATCAAGATAGTAAAGGTTTTTTGTTTGATGGATTTCCACGAACTTACATACAAGCCTATATTCTAGAAGGCCTATTAATGAAGCTACACAGTTCTCTATTTGCACTGTTAAATATTAATATTGATGATAATGAGGCGATAAAAAGATTATTACTAAGAGGCGAAAACTCGGGAAGAGCCGACGATAATTTAGAAGTAATACAACAACGACTACTGGCCTATCATGAAAAAACAGTCCCCGTATTAGACTTCTATAAAGAGAAAGGGAATCTTGTAAATATTGATGGAATAGGTTCTATAAAAGATATTCAGAAACGCATTTCTAAAAGTTTAGAAGCTAGCCTCAGTCAACAATGGATGAATATTGTATTGCATGGCGCACCAGGATCTGGAAGAGCTACTTACGGAAAAAGATTAGCCAAAGAGTTTAACCTAGAATATATTTCGACAGGTGATATTTTACAAGACGAAATCTCTGCAAAAGGGAAGTACGCATCGGAAATTACACAATATATGAATAAGGGGACACACGTACCAGACGAAATTGTCGTACGCCTTTTAGAAAAACGCATTGCCCAGAAACCTAAAACAAATGGATTTCTATTTAAGGGCTTCCCAAGAACAATGATTCAAGCCTATATTCTCGATGGATTATTAAGAAAGCATCATACCAACATCAATACAGTTATCAACTTCGATGTTCCTTCTTTAGAACTTATTAGTAGGCTCGAAAAACGAGGAAAAACCAAAAATGCAATGCCTTACGACAAAAGCATCGAAAGTATCGTAAATCGATTAAGAGAACACGATAAAAAAACAAGTCAAGTTCTCAATTTTTACAAAAAACAAAATAAAGTTATTGATGTCGATGGCACCTTAAGTAAAGACGAGACTTATCAAAATCTAAAAAACATTATTCAACAAGAATTAAAAAGGAAAAGAGACTAATGTTAATGAATAACAGCTCTAACACCCATTCTATACGACAATATTTAAAGTTTGGTTTTGGAAAATATTTAAATCTAGGAAAATATAATTCTTATGTTAAGCGACATAACCCTATCTTTGCAAAATGATTGAGAACAAGAATATAACTTTTGACGATTTAAAAATAAACAAACAACTACGAAATGCGATTAATGAGCTTGGATTTTTTTATCCCACAGCCATTCAAAAACAAAGTTTTTCGACCATTATGTCGGGGAAAAATGTAGTTGGTATTGCGCAAACAGGAACAGGAAAAACATTAGCCTATCTTTTACCTCTAATTCAACAGCATAAATATTCTAATTCAAGAGACCCAAGGGTACTTATTTTAGTACCCACTAGAGAGCTAGTTGTTCAAGTTGTAGAAGAAATAGAGGCCTTAATAGAATTTATTAACCTTCGGGTGATAGGTGTATATGGCGGCACAAATATCAATACTCAAAAACAAGCCATAAACGAAGGTTGCGACTTTCTTGTAGCAACTCCTGGTCGTTTATTAGACCTCAATTTAACAGGAGTACTTAAACTTAAAAACGTCAAAAAATTAGTTATTGACGAAGTTGACGAAATGTTAAACCTTGGATTTCTACCCCAATTAACCAGTGTTTTAGAGCGACTGAATATTAAGCGACAGAATCTCATGTTTTCGGCAACCATGTTACCACAAATCGAAATTATCATTCACGATTTCTTCAGCCAACACGAAAAGATAGAAATTGCAGCATCGGGAACACCCCTAGAAAAAATTCAACAATTTGCTTATCATGTTCCTAACTTTTTTACAAAAGCAAATCTACTAAAATATTTATTATCACAAGACAATCGAGATTTCAGTAAGGTACTTATCTTTATTGACAGTAAACGCTTAGCCGACAAACTGTTTGACCAATTTGATGAAGAGATGCAAAAAAAAATTGGTGTCATCCATTCTAATAAGTCACAAAATTTTCGGTTTAGGATTATAGACGAATTCGAAAATGGGGAAATTAAATTCTTAATAGCTACAGACCTTTTAGCTAGAGGATTAGACATTGAAGATGTGAGTCATGTTATCAACTTCGATATGCCCAATTCTCCCGAACATTACATTCACAGAATAGGTAGAACAGGTCGTAAAGACAAAGATGGTGTTGCTATTTCATTTATTAATGAAGCCGAGCAAGAATATCAAATAGAGGTTGAAGATTTGATGCATAAAGCCATCGAGATTATTCCTATGCCCGATGAAGTCGCCATTTCAGAGATCTTTACTGATGATGAAATTTCGAAACCAAAACAAAAACATCTGGTTAAACTTGCCTCTATCAAAGACTCGCAAGGAAATACTCACAAGAAATCTGAAAAGAATAGTAAAATAAACTCTGGAAGTCCAGCACTCAAAAGAAAAAAGCATAAAAAAGCAATTCGTAGATCTGGGAAACACTAAGCTTGTTGACTTATATATTATTAAGCGATATCTGATATAAAATGTTGAATACTTCTTATTTTTGTTGATAACGAACCAAGAAAATATTTACAAACAGATTGAATCTTCATTACTTTTGAGACGAATAAATCTTAAAAGAATCAGAATGAATTTTGTAATCTCGAGTAGCGAACTTTTAAACAGCTTACAAACTGTAAGTAAAGTTATTAAGTCAAAAAATACACAACCAATATTAGATAACTTTCTATTCAAACTAAAAGCTGGAGTACTAACTATTACAGCTAGCGATTTAGAAAGCACACTTAGCACCAAACACAATCTAGAAAATTCTAACGAAGAAGGTACTATTTGTATCGATGCTAAAAGATTGATGGATATTGTTAAAGAATTTCCTGAGCAACCTATCACTCTAAATATTGATAACGAAACAAAAAATATTGATATTGTAACTAGCAATGGTAAGTTTTCTGTTGTAGGTATAAATTCTGAGGATTTTCCAACCCCTCAGAAAATTAAAGAAGACGATAGAAAAGCCTTTGTATTTGAATCTGATCTTGTATTACAAGGCATTAACAAAGCTATTTTTGCAGTTGCCGACGATGAGTTAAGACCTGTTATGAATGGTATTTTTATTCAAATTTCTCCTGAAGATATCAAATTTGTAGCAACAGATTCTCACAAATTAGTACGATACACTAGACGAGATATAGAAGTAGACACAGAAGGCGAATTTATTTTGCCTCACAAACCTGCTAGTATTTTACGAAATATTTTTCCTAAAGAAAAAGGAAATGTTTCGTTAGAAATTGACAGTAAAAACGCGATCTTCTCAACCGAAAATTACACTTTAATTTGTAGATTAATAGAAGGTTCTTATCCTAATTACGCTGCTGTAATTCCTGCCGAGAATCCAATAAATGTTACTGTTGACAGACTAGAGCTTTACAATTCTCTAAAACGAGTTTCGGCTTGTTCTAGTCAATCGAGTAACTTGGTTCGTTTAGACTTCTCGCCTAATACCACGAAAGTTTCGGCTCAGGATATCGATTTTTCGATTGCAGGTCACGAAACCATCAATAGCACACTCGAAGGTAACGATATAACTATAGGTTTCAAATCTTTATTTTTGATTGAAATTATTAATAATTTGACAACTCCAGAAATATGCATCGAACTTTCTGACCCTGCAAGAGCCGGAATCATTGTTCCTAAAGATTCTGAAAATGAAGCCGAAGATACTTTAATGTTGCTTATGCCTATGATGATTAATCAGTAACATTAATCTTCAGAATACAAACATATAGTACTGCTTTAAGCACTCATCCTCTTTTAAGGTTGAGTGTTTTGTTTTCTATATCTACAACTAATATTAATTCTAAACAAAAAAAGAATCCACATAAAAAATACTCATGTGGATTTTATCATTAGCAATACTTGAATTCCATATTATATGCTTAGCCCTGATATTGGTATCGTATTAATGAAATTAACTTATATACTCCAGAGGGAGAACTATATAGAGATTAATAATATTGATAACTTATTTTATTTTGATTTACAAGTCTATTCTTTTTATTGAAACGATGGGTTTCTATTATTAAGCCTTTATCATTATATTTATATGTATTAGATGATATCTGACCTTTTTTGGTACTTAGATATACCGAAGCAATTTTTCTACCATTAGAATCGAAAGAAAAAATCCTTTTAGCATAAACTCCTTTTTTACCAATATACCTGTGTTCTATAATTTTATTATCATCATTAAAAACAAATTCATTTCCATATCTAATTTCATCTGAATGCTTTCCCCTTCGGTAATAATACCAAGCAATTTGTTTTCCTTTATCATCGTATTGATAAGATTGCTTATTAGTTATTTTCCCTTTCTCATTAATATATTCTCGCATTAATAAATGATCGGTCTTATCGTAAGTATACCTCTGTTTGCTAATCTTTCCTTTTTTACCTGTATTTCGCTTTATCACTACATAAGTGCCATCGTTATTATATTGTTTAATTTCGCAAACCTTGGTTTCTTTTTTAGACTCTAACTCCACCCCTTCTTCATCACAAGTATACAACCAAGTATGTTTTAATTCTCCATTTTTATAATACTTAGTTTGTTTCTTTTCATTTGATGGATAATACTCATATTCCCATTTATTTCTAATTTCTACACTATCATTTTTATTAATTTTATATGACCACTGAGCCTTAAGTAAGGTATCGTTATACTCTGCAATCCATTTACGCTGGAGCCCTTTTTTCTTGTATCTTCGATATTCAAGAACATTGTTATCGCTGTTATACACCAATGCTTCTTTGAGTTTAAAAATTCCTCTTGCATATTTCTGATAATGAGTGAAGAAACCTGCTGAATTATATTGTAATAAGAAATGATTTTTTTCTCTACCTCTTCTAAATCTCTGATAATCGAGCAAACGACCTTTGATATCATATTTCGCTTCGGTTCTATATTTCTCTATCAAACGCATCCCCTTCTTTTTCACCTTATAAGTAATTAGCGATTGATCGTTAATCTTGTTTTTTTGGTTAAACTCAATATTTTTCCTCCCATTTTGTTTCCACATACCATAACACCATATTGTATAGTGATTGGAAGCCGATTGAGCAGGGATATAATAGTCTTCATTATACTCTTTCTCATAAATTAATTGAGCATTCACAAATATGGAAATCGCCATAAAGAATGCAAATAGCCCCCCTGTTAACATTGTTTTCTGTTTCATAATTTTCAATTTATTAGTTGATATTTATTTTGTGATACTTATTTCTATTCTGAAAGCTTCTCGAAAAGGTCTATCTACTACTCTCCTTCTCTATTCATTATCTTACCTTTTTTATTTTTAATAATAAGTTTATCGTCATTAAACTCATACTGCATCGAATTATCGTAGAATTTTTTCTTAAATGAGATAACCTCTACTCCTTTATCGTTTATGAAAGACTCTAATCCATCCTTTGTTACTTTCAACCAATCCTCTTTATACTCTCCAAAATATCCAATATGGTCGTAAATTGGATCCAGAATCTGTTTCCCTTTATTATCTATAAAACCATATTTCCCGTCTTTTTTGACCAAAGCCCAATCTTCTTTATATAGTCCAAGATGAAAAATTTTATCATAGATCGCCGGCACTATTACGTCCCCTTTATTATCGATGAATCCATATTTTTTATTCAAATAAACCATCGCCCAATTCTCATTGTATTCACCAAAATAATATATCTTATCGTATATCGGTTTTACTATCTCTTCAGCTCTACCATTAATAAAACCACATTCTCCATCTTTCTTAACCATAGCCCATGATTTTTGATAATCACCAAAATGAAAAATTTTATCGTATGAGGGCTTCAGAATTTCTTCTCCATTATCA
>JAMOQL010000203.1 GCA_027064025.1 Bacteroidales bacterium | reverse complement strand
AATTGTTAAATAACCAAGCTTAAAACCATCTTCTAAATCTATTATTCTATAACAAATATTATCAGCAGCTTCCACCAAGAATGCTAAAGGATGCCGACACCAAACCTTCTCTTGAGAATTATCACTAATATTCTTCAATCCTGTCTGAATAGCTACATTATTGAAAGTATCTGCTTCGCTAAAAAAGAAAGAGAATTTTTTGGCAGAAGTACGTTTAATACTGCTATCTATCAGTTTAGAATTATCAAGCAAAGAAAGTCTTGGGTACTTTGCAAAAGTAGCTAATGTTGAATATGTTAAACGCATACCACCTTGCACTTCGCCTGGGTGATGATTAGTTAATAATCTAAATCCTTGAGCATTACCTTCATAATTTAGAAGGTCGTTCCATTGCAAATCTGATAAATTAAATTTCTTTTTTAATTCAATATTCTTCTGAAAATAATCACCAATAGCCTTTTCACCAGAGTGTCCGAAGGGTGGATTTCCCAAATCATGAGCCAATGCTGCTGCTGCCACAATATCGCCAAACATATTCATACTGTGATTTTCTTTCAAACTAGGTTCTATTTCAAGAATATATTCACCGGCAAGATTACCTAGTGAACGCCCTACCATTGCTACTTCTAAACTATGAGTAAGTCTATTATGAACAAAGTCACTTTCTGGCACAGGAAAAACTTGTGTTTTATCCTGCATTCTCCTAAAAGCTGATGAAAAAATTATTCTATCAAAATCACGCTGAAAGGCAGACCTATGAATAAAAGTATCATAATCTTTTCGTGTATCACCAAGTCGTTGGCTATTAAGTAAAGTATCCCAGTTCATATAAAATTAACGTTTTCTCTTTTTCTTTTTTCTATTTGTATAGGCAATATCTTCTTTTTCAATCTCATCAATTACTTTCCGCCAATCATAATCATTTTCATTAGTCATTTGCATAGTAATAGCGTATTCACGCTTCGATATTTCTATACGATGTATTGGTTTACCAAGATTTTCTTCAATTTGTAATAACAAATCTCTCTCTTCTTTAGCACAGAATGATACTGCTTGACCTTTTTGACTTCCACGACCTGTTCGCCCTACCCTATGTACATAATACTCTGAAGTCTCAGGTAAATCATAATTAACAACATACTCAACATTTGGAATATCAATTCCTCTAGCACTAACATCGGTAGCTATTAAAACCTTAAGAGTAGAATTTCTAAAAGAAGACATAATTATTTCTCTTTCTTGTTGCAATTTATCACTATGAATAGTATCAGTAGTAACACCTACTCTACCCATGGCTTTTTTAACTCTCTCAGCTCTTACTTTTGTTCTAACGAAAACAAGGACTTTCTTTTCGGCATTAGATTTAAGGAGATATTCAAGGAAAAATCTCTTATCATCCATTTCTATAAAAGCTACAGAATGCTCTATATTCTTTGCTACTGGATCTTTTGGGGAAATCTGAATCCTAATGGCATTTCTAACAAGCGAATAGGCAATTTTTTTAATCTTATCATCAATAGTTGCAGAGAAAAATAATGTCTGACGTTTTCTAGGTAAATGCTTTACTAAATCGCGAATATCTTTTATAAAACCCAGGTCTAGCATGTGGTCAGCTTCATCAAGAACCAATGTCTCTACTTTACTAAGATTTAAATCCCCTTGACTTACAAGGTCAAACATCCTTCCAGGTGTTGCCACTAATACATCTACACCTTTAGCAAGTTTTTCTTTTTGAGGATCTTGGTCAACACCACCATGAATACTAAATATTTTCACTCTAGTATATTTCCCTAACTCTTTAAAAACCATTTCAATTTGCTGTGCCAATTCATGAGTTGGGGCCATAACAAGACATTTAATACCTCGACTTTTGCCACGTAAAATTCCTTCTTGTAACAGATGTAAAATAGGAATTGCATAAGCAGCAGTTTTACCTGTTCCTGTTTGTGCAATAGCAAGCACATCTTCTCCTCTAAGTATTGGAGGAATAGATTTATATTGAATATCAGTAGGTTTTTTATAACCCATTTTTGCAATACTCCTTTTTATATCATTATCGATGCGGTAATCTTGGAATTTCATAGTCTAAAATATAATTGTGCAAAGATACCTTAAAATAATTGATAAAATATTTGAAAACTATTCTTCTAGTTTAAACAGTGATTATTCATAAATAAAAATGATAATTAATCTGTATTATTCACCGTATTAAATTAGTTTTCTTTATTTAATTGTATTTCAATAAATTAACAAACGTACTTTTAATTCTTATGATACCAAAATTTAAGTATTAATGATTTAACTCAAATAATACGAGATAAATAAAACGATAAATTACAATATAACATTGATAAACGGTGAAACACAATCAAAATTATTGTTATGAATTAATATGATTAAATAATCCTACAATTAAATAAACGTGGGATTTCGTACATATTCTGTTAATATTCACCAAATTCTATCAAGAAAATATAAAATTAATTATTTGGAAAACGCTTTTTAAACTCTTTTAAACCTTTATTTAGAAACTCCTTATACTTATTAACATCTAATTCGTATGCTATAGGAGCAGTAAGAGGTTTACCTTTATAATCTAATGCAAAATAATATGGTTGAGATGATTGTCCAAATTTACTAATCTGTAAATCACTCCACAAATTACCTACAGAACGCAGTTTATTTCCTGTTAATTCTGAAACTCTAACTCTTTCGCCAGACAATGGTTTTTTGTCATCAACAAATAGAGAAATAAGTACATAATCATTCTCGAGAATATCTTTAACTTTTGGGTCAGCCCAAACAGCCAATTCCATATTTCTACAATTTACACATCCCCAACCTGTAAAGTCAATAATCACAGGCATTTTATGCTTCCTTGCATATTCCATTCCTTCATCATAATCATCGAATTTTGCTTCAACAGTTCCTTCATAAAGATTAAAATCCTGAGTTGTGATAGGAGGAGAAAAAGCAGAAATAGCTTTAAGAGGTGCGCCCCAAAGTCCGGGAACCATATAAAGTGCAAAAGAAAATGATATTATGGCAAGAAAGAATCTAAAAATACCAACTTTTTCCATTTTGGAATCATGACTAAACATAAGTTTTCCTAATAAATACATTCCTAATAGAGTAAAAATTACTATCCATAACACTAAAAACACTTCTCTATCAAGCAAATGCCAGTGATATGCCATATCTGCAACAGAAAGAAATTTTAATGCTAAAGCTAATTCTAAGAATCCTAAAACTACTTTCACTGAATTCAACCAACCACCTGATTTTGGCATTTTCTTCATCATTGAAGGGAATATAGCAAATAGTGTAAATGGAAGTGCTAAAGCGAGAGAGAAACCAGTCATACCTATTGCTGGTCCCCACATACCTTTAGTTACAGCTTCTACTAATAAAGTTCCAATGATTGGACCGGTACAAGAAAAAGAAACTAAAACCAGAGTAAAGGCCATAAAGAAAATACTAAGCAAACCAGAAGTTTTATCTGCTTTTTCATCCATTTTATTTGTCCACTTTGTTGGTAGCATTATTTCAAAAGCACCGAAAAAGGATATAGCAAAGACAAGTAAAATAGCAAAGAAAATAATATTAAATATTGCAGATGTAGCCATTGCATTCATAGCATCAGCACCGAATATAGCTGTTACCCCAAGACCAAAAATAAGATATATTAAAACAATAGAAATCCCATAAATAAAAGCATCTCTTTTACCTGAAGCTTTATCTGCTTTCTTAATAAAAAAACTTACTGTCATAGGAATCATAGGCCAAACACAAGGTGTCATCAATGCCACAAATCCACCAACAAATCCTAATAAAAAGATAATAAGAAAACTCTTGTTAGCAATGGAATTTTCATTACCCAATTGATTTAGGTCCTCAATTATAGGCTCATAGATCAATTCTTTCCACGCTTCATCGCTTAATTCAATTTTATTTTCTTTTGTTGTTTTATCAACTTCATTTTCTTTAACATTAGGAATCTTATTGTCAGCAATATTATTTTCAACCTTTTCAGTATCAACTAGTTTAGGGGTTATATCAACATTAGTTTTTTTCCCTACTTCATTAGGCTTTTCAACTTTGGTATTTACATCACCTTTAATATCGAAACTAAAGTTATAGGTAAGCATTGTACAAGCACCATCTATACAAGCTTGAAACTCAATAGCACCATGCACATTAGCAGAAGGTGCTGTTAGTTTAATTTTCTGAGTAAAAGTTGCTGATTTATCCCAATATTTTGTTAACCCACCTAATGTTTCGTCATATTCTTCTTTTGGTTTGGGAGATTCCAAAACATCTCCAACTCTTTCATATCCAACAATATCATCAAAATAAAAAGCCATAGGCATTGTTCCCTCACTATATTGAGAATAAAAATGCCAATGAGGTTCTACTTTAGCTTTAAAAGTCAATATGTATTCATTGTCTCCAGTTTTAGCATATGACTTAGTCCAGCTTACAGGGTCTTTTACTTCTTCCTTTTTCCCAAAATTACTTAAACTTTGAGCATTAATAGAAAAATTAGCGGCAAGTAAAAAAATACTTAAAAAAAGAATTTGTATATTCCTCATAATTAATGTTTTATCGTTGATATAATGTATATTTAGGTATATAAAACTGTAAAATAAAAACTTTGCTAAAATACTAAAATTGACAATATTGTCAAGATGAATATCCGTTAATAATAATGCTTATTTATCGACTTAAAGTTATATTTCTGACAAAAAAATATAATACTACGATTACTACTTTATTTTAGGATAATCAATTGAATAATGAAGCCCAACACTTTCTTTTCGATTTATAGCCATTTTAACAATCAAATATGAAACGTTAATTAGATTTCTCAAGACGCATAATTCTCTATTAAGAATTGACTTTTTATATAAATCTTCTGTCTCTTTATAAATAAGTTGCAACCTATCAAGAGCACGTTGCAATCGTAAATCAGACCTTACAATACTAACATAAGAGCTCATAATATTTTGCAATTCGCGTTGTGTTTGTGTTATTAATATTAACTCTTCATTTAATATCAAACCAGTATCATCCCAATCAGGCACTTCACGTTTAAATTCTATATTTCTAAACAATTGTATAGATTTTTGTGCGGCTCTATGAGAATACACAATTGCTTCTAGTAAGGAATTTGAAGCCAACCTATTAGCACCATGTAAGCCTGTTGATGAGCATTCACCAGAAGCATATAAATTACTTACTGTTGTTTGCCCATATTTATTAACATTAATACCTCCGCAAGTATAATGTGCAGCAGGCACAACAGGAATCATATCATTACGGATATCTATCCCTATGCTTAAACATTTAGCATAAATCCCGGGGAATTCAGAAATCAATTCATTTGGATTTAAGTGAGTGCAGTCAAGAAAAACATGACTTCTCCCCTGTTTCTTCATTTCTGTATCTATAGCACGCGTAACGATATCTCTTGGTGCCAGTTCAAGTCTATCATCATACTTATGCATAAATTTTTCACCTTTATGATTGCGTAATATTCCACCAAAACCACGTAATGCCTCAGTAATCAAGAAACTAGGCTTCTCTCCAGGATTATAAAGACTAGTAGGATGAAACTGTATAAATTCCATATTCTCAACAACAGCCTTAGCTCTATAAGCCATTGCAATACCATCTCCAGTAGCAACTACTGGATTTGTTGTTGTGCGATAAACATTACCACTCCCTCCAGTTGCAAGCATTGTAATTTTTGAAAGAATAGTATCAATTTTATTAAGTTGAGGATTCAAGATATACGCCCCAAAGCAAGTTATATCTTTATCATGTCTAGTAACCTTTTTTCCTAAATGATGCTGCGTAATTAAATCTATTGCAAAATATCCTTCAAATAATTCTATATTAGAATGATTTTTAGCACGTTTCAACAAAGCTCTAATAATTTCTTTTCCTGTTGTATCCTTATGATGAAGAATTCTATTTTCGGAATGCCCACCTTCGCGTCCAAGAGCATAGTTACCATCATTTTCTCTATCAAAATCAGTTCCCCAAGCTATAAGCTCTTCTATTCTATCCCTGCCTTCGCTAACAACCATTTCCACAACTTCTCTATCACAAAGACCAGCACCCGCCACCAGTGTATCCTCGATATGCTTTTTATAGGAATCCGGAGAATACATTACAGTTGCTATTCCTCCCTGTGCATATTTAGTAGAAGTCTCATCAGCAAAGGCTTTAGATACAACAGCTACTTTGCCATAATTAGCTACTTTTAGTGCATAAGTTAACCCAGCTATACCAGATCCAATTACCAAGAAATCAATTTCTTTACGCATAATTACTATCTAAAATATATATTCTTTATTCTAATTTAATAAATATTATCTGTAGCCAGATTATCTCAACACACTAAAAGTTGCATTTGCAAGTCTATGATAATCTGTTTTATCAAGATTAGTGATAGCAATTAATCCTGGTTTTTTACCTATACTTATACTCCCCAAATCTAAGTCAAGATTAAGTGCTTTTGCACCATTTATTGTAGCCCAAGCAATTAATTCCTCTAATGGAATCTTAAATGCTTTATCAATAGTTTTCATTTCATCAAAAATACTAAGACTATTATTGGAAGCCAAACTATCAGTACCAAGGCATATATTAACCCCACTATTCATAAGCATATCAATAGGTGGCAAGACTTTCTCTATAAATAAATTTGCCTTTGGACAAAGTCCATAATATGTATTGTTAAACGTTTCCTTAGCAAACTCAACATCCTGATTATCAGCAAAAGAATTATGAATTAACAATATATTATCATTATTTACAATAAATTCAGAAATACTTTTAAGTGGTCGTTGTGATGTTGGAATATGTGCAGGAATACTTAGTCCCCACTTTTTCATTCTATCGGCAATAGGACCACTACCAGATTCAAAATATTCAATTTCGCCCTTGCTCTCAAGGTGATGCATGCTGATAATATCACTACTTTTATTGAAATCTCTTAGTTTCTGAAAAAGCGTGCGCGATAATGAATAAGGAGCATGTGGCACGATATTTTTAGGCTTATCAGCTTTATCAAACAATGAAAGCGCAGAATACCATATATTTTCAGCATCTTTGTACTGGGACCCAAAAACTTCTATAAAATTGTAGAATAACAAATTAGACTCTCTTTTAGCATTAATGCTTAAATCGGTATTCATTATATCACCAACAGCTACAATACCATTATTGAGCATCTCCTCTAATGCTTTAATAACAGCCTGATTCTTCGCATCAAGACTTATTTTTTTCTTAAGTACCTCAAGCTGATAAATAAAAGAATCTATGCCTAAATTTGGTTCAATCTTATCTTTTGCAAAAGAAAGTTCGGTATGACAATGCACATTAATAAACCCGGGACATATAATACCATCAACATACGTTTCGTTTCCTTGAAGCCTGGTAGAAATATCAATAATTCTTCCGTTAGCGTCAATACTCACAACCCCATTTTTCAAAGGATGTTCATCTATTAAATAAATATAATCAGCTGTGAATCTTTTAATCATAAACTTTACTTAAAGTGTAGCTTCATACTTATCAAGAGCCTCAACAGCCTGCATGCGACCATACTCAATCAGTTCTTCAGCATAATAAAAATCAAATAAATCCGCACACTCGTGAGATACTGGAATTAACAAATCAACCTTATTATTTTCCAAAGTCAAATTACTAATCTGTCTATGCATAGTTAAAAGCGACTCTTCCATAAGTTTAAGATAAGACCATCTTTCTTTATTTTTCCGTGAGGAATCTTCTTTTACCCATTTACTTAAAATATTCTTTACTTGGGAATAAGACATTAAATGACTTGATTGTAAATTCCTTTTTTTCTTTTTTCTTTTTGGGTATGGAATTTCGGCACTTAAATCTATAGCAAATAACAAATCGCCATCAATTCTTTTCACTCTGTTTACAGGTATAGGATTAAGAAGTCCACCATCTACAAGCAACATATTATCATATTTCAAGGGTGTAATAACGGTAGGATATGCAATACTTGCACGTATAGCAGTAAATAGGTCACCTGAGGTAAAGACTACTTCTTTTCGAGTATTTATATCAACGCTAACGATTGAAGTGCTAATAGGTAAATCCTCTATCCTCCAGTTGCCAGTAAACTTTTTAATCTCATCAAAAACTTTATCGGCCTTAACAAATCCCAGATTAAAAGTAAAATCCATTAATTTATAAACATCAATTCTACTTAAAGTTTTTACCCAATTGGCGAATTCAGTAAGCTTTCCGGCAGCATAAAGACCAGCAATAACACTTCCTATTGAGCTTCCTGCAACAGAATTTATTTTATAACCTCGCTTTTCAAGTTCTTCAATAGCTCCAATGTGAGCAAGACCTCTAGCACCACCACTTGCCAAAACAAGTGCAATATTTTTTTTATTATTTTTAATCATTATTTAATTGATTATATCTATTAAATTAGTTTTTTGAGAATAGAAAGTTTATTTTATCTAATAATGTTTCCCAAGTATATTTCTTCTTTTCTTCAATACAATTTATCTTAAAATCAGCCTCTCTATCATTATTATAAAAATCCACTATACCATCAGCAATAGCCCTAGGGTCTACTTCAACTACATAGCCTGTGCGCATATGAGGCACAATCTCCGGCAAACCTCCAACATTGGTAACAAGCATTGGTTTTTCAAAATGATAAGCTATTTGCGTTACCCCACTTTGAGTAGCAGTTTTATATGGCTGCACCACCATATCACATGCGCTAAAATACTCTCCAACCTTACTATCGGGAATAAAATCAGTTGCTAAAACCAATTTATCTTCAATATTCTTATCCTTAATAATATCTAAATAATACTGTTCATTAGAATAATATTCCCCTGCTACAATAAGCTTTATATTTGAGTCCTTTATCCTAACATCAGCCATTGCTTCCAAGAGTATATCCAGACCTTTATAATCCCTAATAAAACCAAAAAACATAATATAATTTATGTCTGTTTTAAGACCTAATCTTTTCTTTGCCAGCAATTTATCAATAGGCTGGCCAAAATTATCATACAAAGGGTGAGGTGTAAATATTGTAGGCTTATTCTGATCAAAAGTTTTCAAATCATTAAGAACAGCTTCAGACATACATATAAAACCATCAACATTATCAACAAAATATTTTGCTAATACTTTATCACCGGGACGATGTTCATGCGGAATAATATTATCTATTATACTTACTACTTTGGTTTTATTATTTCTCTTAGCAATTTTGGCTACAGTACCTAGTGCAGGCCCCATAAAAGGAATCCAAAACTTCATTATAAGCATATCAGGTGCCATCTTTCTGATTCTATTACCCAATGCAATCCATGACAAAGGGTTTACAGAATTTAGAGCCACCTCGATATCAAGATTATCAGGTGCTAACTCATTAGAGAATTGGGTTTTACCGGGAAATAAGAAATTTGGATACTGAAGACTAAAGGTAAAGATTTTCACTTTATAACCTGCTTGTTGATATGCTAAAGCCAAACGTTCGTTATAATTTGCTAATCCACCACGCAAAGGGTGAGCACTACCAACAATAACAACGGTTTTCTTAGAATTCATCATCATCTAAGCCTAATAATTCTTGAATATGATATTCATTTCTAATAGAGGAATTTCTTGAAATAAGCTCACCTAAGAATCCTGAAACAAATAAAGTTGAACCGACCATCATCGAAAGAAGTGACAAATAAAATAATGGACGCTCAGTCATATGAAACTGATGCCAATAGAATTTAGCGAATACAAGCCAAGCGGCTATTCCAAAGCCTATTACAAACAACAGAGTGCCGAGAGTACCAAAAAGATGCATTGGTTTTTTACCAAATTTTGATATAAAAGTTATCGACATTAAATCTAAGAAACCATTAATGAATCGCTCAATACCAAACTTAGAAGTACCATATGGTCTAGCTCTATGTTCCACTACTTTTTCTCCAATATTAGAAAACCCGGCCCACTTAGCCATTGCAGGAATATAACGGTGCATCTCCCCATAAACTTCTATAGACTTCACTACATCCTTTCTGTAAGATTTTAATCCACAGTTCATATCATGAAGTTTGGTCTTTGTAACCCAACGTGTAGCAGCATTATATATTTTAGTAGGAATTGTTTTTGAAATAGGATCATGACGCTTTTTCTTCCAACCGGAAACTACATCATAGCCATCTTCAACTATCATACGATACAATTCAGGAATTTCATCAGGACTATCCTGCAAATCAGCATCCATTGTAATAACAACGTCACCTTGAGCAGCATGAAACCCACGGTTTAATGCCGCTGATTTGCCATAATTCCTACGAAATTTAATACCTTTGATATTAGGGTTTTCTTTTCCAAAATCAGAAATTAATTGCCAACTATTATCCTTACTACCATCATCAACAAAAATAATCTCGTAAGAAAAATTATTCTCGTCCATTACTTTTACAATCCAATCTTTTAACTCTGGTAATGATTCTTCCTCATTAAAAGATGCAATTACTACTGATATTTGCATAACTTTATTATATAATTTATTCTTCTATTTGCACATCTTTCTTTACAAATATTGCCACAACAAGAGACAATATAGCACCAAAAAATATACTTCCAAAAAAGCCGGTAATTGTAATAACTGTTGGATTAATCCAAATTGATTGCATTTCAATGGCTTTTTCTATTTGTTCTTCGGTTAGGTTTGGTTGTTGGTAAAGCTTCTCAGCAGCTTGATCTTTAATCACATCAAGCATTCCAGGATCAATAAAACTATATAAAACATACATATAAACTACAGTCATTAATGAGGTTACGATAGTGATAAAAAACATAAACTTAAATGCTTGACCATACGACAATGCTCCTCCCAGATTATTTTCACGATAATTTTTAGTATAAAAATGATATAAAAATGCCAAAACCAACCAAGTAACATAACCAAAGTTTTGACGCATTCCCAAATCAGATACGGTTGCCCAAAGTAATAAAGAAATTGCAATGCTTATAGCACCAATTATAATCCCTGGCTTTAATGCCATTTTAAAAGTACTCTCTTGATTTTCCATAAATAATAAATATTAGATTATAGATTTAGAAAAACAAAGATAAAAATAATATGCATTGAAGAACTTAAAAAAATCTATAAATATTTTGCAAAAAGATACAACTAAAATGAATAATTTTGCGCTTTCAATGAATAAGGCAATAAACATATCAGAAGAGCTCAACAAACCAAGCATTAGAGCAGTGTATAAAACTGCTAAGGAACAAAATGTACGTGTATTTGTTATTGGTGGTTGGGTGAGAGATTATATTCTCAACAGAGAATCTACTGATATTGATTTTGTTGTAGAAGGTTCTGGTATAGAGCTTGCTAAGAGCGTTTCTCAAAAATTAAATGCACACTTATCAGTTTTCAAGAACTTTGGTACTGCAATGTTAAATTTGAGTAATGATGCTCAAGAAATAGAATTTGAATTTGTTGGAGCCCGCAAAGAATCATACAGAAACAATTCTCGTAATCCCATTGTAGAAAATGGCAGTTTGGAGGACGACCAAAACAGAAGGGATTTCACTATTAATGCATTAGCTGTGGAACTTACGGATCCACAAACTAATAATATTATTGACCCTTTTAATGGACTTAATGATTTAAAAAATGGCTTAATAAAAACACCTCTCGACCCTGATATTACTTTCTCTGATGATCCACTTAGGATAATGAGAGCAATTAGATTTGCTACTCAACTCGATTTTACTATTGAAGAATCTACTCTTGCAGCTATTTCAAGAAATAAAGATAGAATTAAAATAATTACTACTGAGCGTATTACTTCTGAATTGAACAAGATAATTATGTCAGCGAAGCCATCAATTGGTTTCAAGATAATGTTCGACACAGGATTATTGGATATCATCTTTCCAGAATTAAGTGCATTGCAAGGAGTTGAAAAAATTGGCAACAAATCACATAAAGATAATTTCTATCATACTCTTGAAGTATTGGACAATATAAGTCCTTACACCAACAACTTATATTTACGTTGGGCAGCATTACTGCATGATATTGCTAAAGCCCCAACTAAGCGTTTTATTAATGGTATTGGCTGGACTTTTCATGGTCACGAACATCTGGGCAGCAAAATGGTACCAAAAATATTTAAACGTTTTAAGATGCCAATGCATGAAAAAATGCATTATGTTCAAAAATTAGTAAGACTACATTTGAGACCCATTGTACTTGTAGAAGATAGTGTTAGCGATTCAGCAGTTAGAAGATTACTTTTTGAAGCAGGTGACGACATTGAAGATCTAATGACTCTTTGCCATGCAGATATTACATCTAAAAATGAAAAGAAAGTAAAACGATATCATCGCAATTTTAATCAGGTAAAAGCAAAGCTTATTGAGATAGAAGAAAAAGATAAGTTACGAAATTGGCAACCACCTATTGATGGTGACGAAATAATGAGAATATTTGGAATAGAACCTTGTAAAACCATTGGTGACTTAAAAAAAGTAATAAGAGAAGCTATACTTGAGGGCGAAATTGAGAATAACTATGAAGATGCATATAATCTTATGCTTGCAGAAGCAGCCAAAATTGGACTAAAACCTGTGGAATGAAAAAGATAGGTCTTTTATCTGACACACATTCTTTATTACCTGCAGAAATAGCTAATTTCTTAAAAGGCAGCGATGAAATATGGCATGCTGGAGATTGGGGAGACATTAAAGTATACAATCAATTAAAACTTATATCTCCCATAATAAAAGGTGTTTATGGAAATATTGACGGACCAAACTTTTCTAAGTATTTAACAGAAAATCTAATCTTTAATTGCGAATCTGTCAAAGTATTAATTACGCATATTGGCGGCTACCCTGGCAAATACCAAACAAGAATTAGGAAAATAATAGAGAATGAAAAGCCTAAATTGTACATAGCCGGCCATTCTCATATTCTAAAAGTAATTTATGATAAAAAATATGAATGCTTACATTTAAATCCAGGCGCTGCAGGCAATAGTGGCTTTCATAAAGTTATTACGGCAATGCGATTTGATATTAATAAAGATAAAATTGAGAACCTCAAGATTTTCGAATTACCACGAAAAGATTAATATAAAGTTTAAAATATCAATATTTATAATACTCCTAATTTCCAACATCCGATAAATATTTAATTCTCACCAATCGTATATCTGTTTCAGAATATTCATCTTCACCAAGCTCTTCCAACGCCTCCTCCACTGAATCTGTCTCTGCTTCATTAAAATAATCCATTATATCTTCAATGTGATAGTCATCAACTTTCTCATCTATATAATAGTTAATATCTAACTTAGTACCAGAATTTACAATTCTTTCTATTTCAGAAATCAACTCATCCAATGTTAAGCCTTTTGCTTTAGCTACATCATCTAAGGAAAGCTTTCTATCAATACTTTGAATTATATAAACCTTTGAAATTGACTTCTTAGGAACTGATTTTACGACCATATCGTTTGGTCTAACAATATCATACTCTTCTACATATGTTTTTATCAAATCCAAAAACGGCTGTCCATATTTCTTGGCTTTACCAACTCCAACACCAGTAATACGTTGCATTTCATCCAGAGTGATAGGAAACTGAATACACATATCTTCCAGGGAAGGATCTTGAAAAATAACAAATGGAGGCAATTTCTCCTTTTTTGAAATATCATGCCTTAAATCCTTAAGTATTTTAAACAATTTAGCATCTCCGGCTTGACCAGATTTAGCAGCATTTTTGACAATAACATCATCATCATTAGATTCATAATCGTGATCTTTGGCAATAAAAACAGGATATGGATTTTTAATAAAATCCTTACCTTTTTGGGTAAGCTTAAGAACACCATACTGTTCAATATCCTTATCAAGAAGTAACTGAATTAATGCTTGTCTTATTACACCCATCCAATATTTAACATCTTTATCTTTCCCTTTTCCAAAAACAGGCAATAAATGATGTTTTACTGTTTTTATATCAGTATTTTCCTTGCCAACAAGCACATTACACATATGCTTAGCTTTAAATAACTCCTTAGTTTCTTGAACCGCAATTATAGCAAGTTTTATATCTTCTGTTGCTTCAAATTTCTCTTTGGGGTGATTGCAATTATCACAATTATGGCAATTATCATCAGGATAAACCTCTCCGAAATAATGTAAAATCTGCTTTCTCCTACATATTGATGATTCAGCAAAAGAAACGGTTTCATTCAAAAGTTGTTTAGAAATTTCTTGTTCTGCAACAGGTTTACCTTTCATAAACTTCTCTAACTTTTGAATATCGTCATAAGAATAAAAAGTAATGCATTTACCTTCTCCTCCATCACGTCCTGCTCTACCTGTTTCTTGGTAATACGATTCTAAACTCTTAGGGATATCATGATGTATCACAAATCTAACATCAGGCTTATCTATCCCCATACCAAAGGCAATGGTAGCGACAATAACATCAACATCTTCCATCAAGAAACGATCTTGATTACTGACTCTAGTAACGGTGTCTAAACCAGCATGATAAGGAAGAGCCTTTACGCCATTAACTTGTAAGGTTTCGGCAACCTCTTCTACTTTTTTTCTACTTAGACAATAAACGATGCCGGATTTACCTTCATTTTGCTTAATAAATCGAATTAAATCTTTAATTACATCTTTTGTTTTAGGGCGAACTTCATAATATAAATTAGCTCTATTAAAAGAAGACTTAAAAACATCAGCATTTAGCATATTAAGATTCTTCTGGATATCATTCTGAACTTTTGGAGTTGCAGTAGCCGTTAATGCAATAATTGCGGCTTTATCATCAATTTCTTCAATTATAGGTCTTAATCTTCTGTATTCAGGTCTAAAATCGTGTCCCCATTCAGAGATACAATGAGCTTCATCTATCGCAAAGAAAGAAATTTTCAATTCCTTGAACATTTCTACATTATCTTCCTTTGTAAGACTTTCAGGGGCCACATAGAGTAGTTTAGTTTTTCCAGCGTACAAATCGGATTTCACAATATCCATCTCTACCCTACTTAAAGACGAATTCAATACATGTGCAATACCAACATCAGACCCGAAATTTCTAATTGCATCAACTTGATTTTTCATCAATGCTATTAAGGGCGAGATAATTATCGCTGTACCTTCCGACATTAAAGCAGGTAATTGATAACATAAAGATTTTCCACCACCTGTAGGCATAATTACAAAAGTGTCATGTCCTTTTAAAACACTTTTTATTATCTGTTCTTGTTCCCCCTTAAAGCTATTAAAGCCAAAAAAAGACTTTAATACACTATGTAAAGATTCACTTGTATTAGTCATAATTGTTTAAAAAAATTCACTCAGGTTTGCATAAATGCAAAAAAGATCAATAACCCAATAATCAGAAAGAAATCTGATTTCTATTGAATGATAAAATTAATATTTTTTTTAATACAAAAACAAAAAATGGATATTATTTTATTTTTTTTTTGAAATAATAATTTTCCTAAGTCTATCCCCTAGAGATGCAAAATTATAAAACTCCTCCTTTTTCTCCTTATAATTTAGAGTCCAGGTATTTTTAAGATTGTCAATTGTAATATTCAATTCAGTAGTATTATCTTGAGAAAGATAAAATCCGATTTTTTTTAATAGTCGCTCCGTCCAAATTTCTAACTGAGAATTTCCTTTATTAATAAAACATATTGGAATAATATTTTGTGGCTTAACCTTAAATGTACCCGAAACTTCATCAAAGTCAATAGACATTTTATTAAAAGTACTTTGTAAATTATTATTAATAATTAAATCCTCAGGTGCACCTACGTGAATAACATCATTTTCTATTAGCCAGATTCTATCAGCAATTTGAATAGCCAAATCAAGTTCATGTGTTGCCATTAAAATAGTTTTATTCTCAGTATGTGCCAATTTTCTAAGTAATTTGCTCACTTCTACTCTATTTACCAAATCAAGATGTGCAGTAGGTTCATCAAGAATAATAATTGGACTTTCTTGAGCCAAAGCCTTTGCTATCATCATTTTTTGCCGTTCTCCATCACTGAGTTGACTAACCAATCTGTCAGAAAGGGAGTTAATTCCAACAGCTTCCAATGATTTATTAACAACTTCAATATCTCTTTCCTGCAATTTTCCAAGCCAATTTGTATGAGGTATTCTACCGGTACTTACCATATCAAAAACGGTAAAATTCATTGCAAAAACTGGACTTGTTAAAACAACTGCTATTTGTTTTGCAACATTTGTTTTGGAAAGTAATTCTCCATTAATGGTTATCTCACCAGATATTGGCTCTTGCAAGGAACAAATCGTTCGTATTAAAGTAGATTTACCACTTCCATTCGCTCCCATCAATGCAGTAAGCTGACCTGTATAAAGTTGTAAATTTACATTGGATAGTATAATTGCATCTCTACCTCTATTGCGATATCCCAATTCAAGATTTTCACACGATAAAATTAGTCTATTTATTTCATTATCAGATATTAGCATGTGATTTTTTATTTTGTAAAATTATCCAAACCACTATTGGCGCTCCAAAAATAGCTGTTACGGAGTTTATTGGTAGCACTGTGGAACTTCCTGGCACTTGAGATATAATATCACAAATCAACATCAATATAGCCCCTAATAGTATAACAGCTGGTAATAGAATTTTATGATCAGAAGTTTTGAAGAAGTTTCTTGCCAAATGAGGAATAGCAACTCCTATAAAAACTATTGGACCTGCAAATGCAGTAATTGCTCCAGCTAACAAACTACTAATAATTATAACTGTAAGCCTAACTCTAGAGACCGACACACCGAGAGAAATTGCATATTCTTCGTTTAACAATAATGCATTCATAGGTTTTATAAGCCGTAAACTTAAAAGAAGTGATAATAAAACAATGATAGAAAGTATAAATACTTGGTCCCACTGGAACCCACCAAGACTTCCAAATGTCCATATTATAAACCGTTGCAACATAGCAGCAGAACTAAAATACTGCATTACTCCTACTAAAGCTGAAGTTAGACTTCCGAACATCAGTCCAACTATCAACAAAGAAAGGCTATCATTTACCTTTAGCGAAACTGCTAATACAGCCATCAATACTAATAAAGAACCCAAAATAGAGAACAGGCTTATTCCGCCAGAGAAAAGCCAAGCTGATGTAAAGATACTTGCACCACCTAGCATTACAAAAGCTGCAACACCTAAACTAGCGCCACTGCTAATACCTAAAACAAAAGGCCCTGCCAAAGGATTTCGAAATAATGACTGAAGTAATAATCCTGATAATGGCAACCCTATACCAATTAATACAGCTGCAATAGTTTTAGGCATTCTCAATTGCCAGATTATATATGAATTTGCTGTAGAATCAACGCCATTAAGTAAATTATGAAAAAACGCATCAAATCCTATCCAAGTACTCCCCACCAACAAATCAAGAACTATAAAAAATACTAAAAATAATATTAGTACTAAAAATTTAATTTTATAATTCTTTTGGTTATTCATTTCAGTTGTTTAGGATTTTAATTTATTATTTTAATTCTTCGTAATAATACATATTCGAATTATAATCTTGCGAATGAAATATATTTATCAAATCTGATAATACTTCATCAGGCCTACAAACTCCTCTCTCCCAATAATTATTGGCACCATCAGAACGTGCTTGTTTTAAGAAATGATAAACTCTTTTATTCTTAAAAGCTTTAAAAATTACATAACGAGAATTGCTAGCTTCCAATTCTTCATATGTTTTGTATGGTGCCTCAATCCAATAATCTGCATTTAATTGCTCCTTTATAACTGATTCAATACTAAGAGGTAAACTAGCAATACTAATTGAATGCTTCCATGAATAATTTGTTGCAGCATCATTAAACAAGAATGCTTTGTAACTACCGCCAGCAGGCATATACCACACATCTTTATACAAACCGCCTACCAAAAAATCAACATTTGTATCAAGCGTTGAGGCAAAGTTTTTTAAACTATGATATTTATTTTCAATACTTGTAAAAACACTATCAGCCATTCTCTCTTTACATAAAAATAATGAGATAAATTTTATCCACTCTGCCCTTCCCAAGGGATTCGTTTCAAGCCAATCACAATTATACACAACTGGTATTCCTGCATCTATTACTTTTTTATCTTGATTAATTTCTGAGCTAAAAGGGGTCTGAATAAGGAGCTGAGAATTAGAAGCTAACAAATGCTCAATATTCACCTGTTCACCACTAATAATTTCAAAAACATCTCCATTGTCAACATTATGACGAATTTGATTGTTATAGATAAATTTACGTTTTGATATAGCCTTAACTTTAGATAATTGGTGTAATTCTTCAATAAAACCTATTGATGAAGCGGCTACAACAGCAATTTTATCAACAGGAACAGGAATAATAAAATCCGTTTTCGGCCATGAAGTATCAGGTTTTGCATTCTTTGGATATAATAAATAGCTTATCCATTTTTCACCTTTTTGCCACGGATTATATAACGTTATTAGTTTATAATCTATTTTATTTTCAACCTTTATATTTGATGTATATTTAAATTTTAAATTATAATCAAACTCTGCAGCTTTTTTGTAAGAAGAATCTTGTGAAGTAATACTATATTTAACATCTTTATCATTCTGACATGAAAATGCCAATAATAGTAATAATGAAAAGATTAAATAATACTTCATAAATTTTATACTAAAAAAAATTAATCACTTGCAAAGATATATTCTTTTGCACATTAGTAACAATAAAACTCTATTATCAACTAAATAAGTTTTTTATTATTTTCGTGCGTGATTAATTACTATTACTATTGTATAAATAATGACGAAAAGAAAAGAATTCTACGACTATCCAAGCAAGATATTATTGGCTGTAATTGAAGCCATTAAAGGAAATCAAAAGATTCATTTATGGTTACTAAACAATGGATATCCTGAGTTGGCAGCTTTAGTTTCATCACTGCAAGCTGACAAAGATGCTTTCAACTGGTTAATGCAACATGGATTTAATCATTACGCTGCTTTTTGCAATGCCGTTGATGATGATGAAAGTTCAATAATATGGTTAAAGAAACATAAATTTAGTTTTCTTATTTTACTTAATGACACTATAAATATGAAACCTGGCACTGAAGCCTGGTTGTTAAAAAACAAACTTCAAGTATTTATTGTATTAGCAAATGTCATACGTAAATTAAAGCAAGAACAAAACGAAAGCTACTCTGATTACCATAAGATTCATTTCAGTTAAAACTTTAACATATTGAAAGTTAGAAGTAATAAAATTGCCGATATTATTAAGCATTATACCTATATGCTTAGTCAGGAATTTAGCCAAGAAGAATCTGCAAATTTGATTCGAGAGCTAATTTCTTTCTTTACATATATTCCTAAACTGGAAATAAGTTTAAACTTAGACAAAAGAATAAGTGAGTCAGAGCTGTTAAAAATTCATTTTGGAGTAAAGGATTTAATCAAGCACAGACCTTTGCAATATATCTTGGGCAAAGCTTCATTTGATAATTTAGAACTTGATGTTAATGAAAATGTATTAATACCTAGACCTGAAACTGAAGAGTTAGTTAATCTTATAATACGAAATAATAAAACTACAGATCTAAATATATTAGATATTGGGACTGGAAGTGGTGCTATTGCCATAGCCCTTAAATCGCATTTAAAATCAAATATATTTGCAGTAGATATTTCAGAATATGCCCTTAAATTAGCACAACAAAATGCCGATAAAGCAAAAGTAAAAATAAATTTTGTACAGTGTAATATTCTTAACAAAGTGCATTGGAAAAGAATACCAAATAATTTAAATATCATTGTAAGTAACCCACCGTATGTAAGAAATTCCGAAAGAAAATATATGCAAAAGAATGTATTGAATTATGAGCCGGAGATTGCACTATTTGTAGATGATAATAACCCCTTAGTATTTTATAAAGCAATAGCAGAATTATCAGTACAAAAATTAAAAAACAATGGAGAACTTTGGTTTGAAATCAATGAGCACCTTGCCAATGAATTGGTTATTCTAATGCAGTCATATTTTAAGAATATTGAGATAATTAAAGATTTCAGAGGTAAAAACAGGTTTTGTAAATTAAAAGACATTTCCAATACTTAATCCATTTATATTATAAATCAATAAAACAAAAGCATAAAAATATGATATATGATAAGTACAAGATCATCATATTAATAAAAAATATATTTACTTTTACGACTTCATATTTAAAATATAAATTAATATGGTAAAGTCAAAAAACAATTTCAAAAAGCGCATTCATGATATAATTTTTGAAGCAGATACTTTTGCAGGAAAGTTATTTGACGAAATTCTTTTGGTTCTTATACTACTATCTGTTGTGGTAGTAATGTTAGATAGTGTTCCACAATATCACAATCGTTATAAAGAATATTTAATTATTCTAGAATGGATATTCACAATAATATTCACCATAGAATATGCACTAAGAATATGGACAACAACGCAGTCTATTAAATACATACGAAGTTTTTATGGAATTATTGATCTATTAAGTATCATCCCAACCTATGTAAGTTTATTTATAATAAATACACATTTTTTAATTGTAATAAGGATATTAAGACTACTAAGAGTTTTTAGAGTATTAAAACTAATCCAGTTTACAGGAGCCTCTGATATTTTATTAAACTCTTTTAAAAATAGCAGACATAAAATTACTGTATTTTTCCTTTTTGTTCTGTTACTTGTTACAATTATAGGATCTTCAATGTATATTATTGAAAGTCCGGAAAGTGGATTTACAAGTATTCCAAGAAGTATTTACTGGGCCATTGTTACACTAACAACTGTTGGCTATGGTGATATTGCTCCTCAGACCACTTTAGGACAAGCTTTTGCTTCTATCGTAATGCTATTGGGTTATGCAATTATAGCTGTACCAACAGGTATAATAACAGCTGATATTGTTGGTGGAAAGAAAAAAATTAATACTAACACCCAAGTTTGTAGCCGTTGTAATGCTGACAATCACGAAGATGATGCATTATACTGTAAATATTGTGGTGAGAAACTTTAAAAAATTATTTCTAAGATAGAATTAAAACCGATGATAAATCATAGCAAACAAAATTGCAAATTACTATTAATAAAGATGTTCAAAGTATTTTTCATACTATTTTTTATTTTTTCAACCAATTACATCTATTCTCAAAATATAAAAATTAACTCAATTGGCGATACAATTAATAAAATTGACGCAAAAAACATGAGGCAAGGCAAATGGGTATTAGAGCGTGGAATGGCGAGAGATGAAGGATTTTACGTTGACAATAAAAAGGATAGAGTATGGATATCTTATGGCGTAACAGGGAAGCCAGAGTTAATACAAGAATACAAAAAAGGAGTTCTTGATGGCGTTAGTTTTGTACTAGACAATAATGGATTATTAAGAAACGAAAGACATTTTAAAAACAACAAACTGGATGGACTCAATATTTATTACTCACAAAAAGGAATTATTATAACTAAGAGATATTTTAAAAATGGATTACTATGTGGAGATTTCTACAAATATTACGACAATGGAAAACTTATGGAACATAGTTTCTATAGAAATAATCTTAAAGATAGCACTTCCACATACTATGACCAAAACGAAAACATAATTGCAATATATAATTACAAGCAGGGAAAACTAAATGGAATTAATAAAACATTTTATAATAATGGAGTTGTAAAATCAGAAAAAATCTATATTAACAATCAATTACAAGGTATTTATACTGAATACTATGAGAACTCAAGAACAAAGATGTCAGGACAATATATTGATGATAAAAAAACTGGCAAATGGTTCTATTTTGATATCAATAATAAAAAACTAAAAGTAGAAATTTATAAAAATGGAGTGTTAATAAAAACTAAGAATTATTAAAATAATTTAAAAATATCAGACAACCAAAAGCAACAATTCAATCTATTAAATAATGTTTTTTTAACATAAAGCTTGCAATAATTAAAATTATTTGTAACTTTGCATATCATTATCAACTTATTTATAAGTTGGTAGATTCAATCAAATAAGCTAATATTAACTAATAAGGAGGACAACTATCGAATAAACTTTACCATTTTTTTACTTAATACTATTTAAAATGGACTTAACTAAGTTTAGCGACCAGGAGTTGATTAGCGCTTACATTTCAGGAGAACATTCTAACATTAACGAAATTATCAATCGACATAAGTCAAAGTTGATGGGTTATATCATTATGTCTGTTAAAGATATTGATATAGCTAATGATATATTTCAAGATACTTTTATTAAAGTAATCAATAAATTAAGAATTGGCGCGTATAATGAGGAAGGGAAATTCATTCAATGGGTATTACGAATTGCTCACAACCTTATTATTGACCATTACAGAAAAGAGAGTAAAGTTAAAATGGTTAGAAGTAATGATCAGTATGATATTTTCAACACTTTACCTATATTTGACAAAAATGCCGAAGATGAAATAATGAAGTCTCAAACACACGCAAAGATAAGAGAATTAGTAGAATTGCTCCCTGATAATCAGCGTGAAGTATTAAAGATGCGTCATTTTCAAGAGATGAGTTTTAAAGACATTGCCGAAGTAACTAATGTTAGTATTAATACGGCATTGGGGAGAATGAGATATGCCATTATCAATCTAAGAAAAATGATTGAAGAAAATGATATTATTCTTTCTCATTAAACAATAAATATATTTTCTTGGCGTTGAAATTGGGATTATTAACCCATAAAATGCCTATGCAAGATTATACAATTAACAATTATCTCACAGATTACAAATTCAATCCCAACGCAAGCGATGATGAGATTATGAATATTGCAGAAATTGGAGAGAATTTAGGAGCCAAAATTTATAATACAACAATTGAATATATAAATAGATTTTCGGAATCCATTGAAAACAGAAAAAGTGAGAGTATTAATTTTACTTACAGTTTAAATTAACGAAAAAAGCCATAAATTTTCAGATTTATGGCTTTTATTATTTTATTTCTAATCCAATAAAGCTATTTTACAATAAGCTTTTTTGTGAATATTTGATTATCTATTTCACTTGAAATTAAGTAATAACCATTAATTAAATCAATATTAATTAAAGCCTGTCCATTAATAAAATCAAGCATTCTCGAAAAAATCATTCTACCTTGCAGATCATAAATTTTTACAATTCCCCGCCCTTGATAGTCGCCAAATAATAAATTCACTTTACCATTAGATGTTGGATTAGGATGTAATTCAAACTTATTGTTCATACCAAAATATAAACTCTTCCAATTAAAGACCTCTGTTTTTCCATCAAAATCAGTTTGCCTAATTCTATAATAAACTATTCCGGTTGGAGGATTTTTATCAATAAATGAATAAGACCTTTGTACATTACTATTTCCGGCACCTTTAACTATTGCTATTGTTTCTACATTCTCACCATTAAGGCTACGTTCAACACTAAAGTAATCATTATTTATTTCTGAAGATGTTATCCATTTTAGCATAGCTTCAGCATCTACTTTTATAAGATCAAAACTAGTAAGTTCTACAGGCAAAGTATTATTATCGGCATCAATTGTTCCAAAAGTGAAAGGACTAAAATTAGATATATTGTTTACGGTAATTGTTCCACTAGATGCATCTCCTGTTGTGGCGTCATTACCCTTATTCTCCCAATCAGAACCATTATAATGCGCTACCCTCAAATCCGATAAAGTTTGGATTCCACTAAAAGTACCATCTTCCCAATATAAAGTAACATTTACAGAAGAACTACTCCCTGCCCTATCTAAGTCCCAATATTCTTTTTGACTAACTTTTTCTAATGGTGAATCAAACGAATTTGAATTTGAATGCACATTTTCATGATAATGAGCAGTAAATTGAGTAGAGCTAGATGGAGCACTAATGGCTATTGGTGCATATCTTCTAAAGTCACCTACATGGAATGTATATGCCGATGTTCCATCTTTACGTAATGGCCCGTCAACATAGCTATTTTCGCTACCACCAGTTGTGCTGGCACCAGCATCAACAATTAAAGGTGAAGATACTGTTGTAAAAACAACACCATTTGTCAGAGCTAACGTATCAGTAACATGAGTAGTATTTTCACAATACACATCTCCTGTAGATTTATTTACAGTTAGATTATAAAAACTTGTATTTCCATATATATGAGATGACCCAATTCCATCAAAAATAACAGTATTACTACCTAAGGTAACATTTCCATTATTATACCAGTTTTTAACTATATTAATATCATTTCCATTTAAGTCAAGTACACAATAATTACCTACAGTTATATTTCCATCAAAATTCAGATCAGCACTTAAATTTGCTGTTCCCGTAGATGTTGACAAATTTACAAGTTCTAAATTACGAAAATTACTAGAAACATTATTTAAGTTTCTTGTACCACTCGATAATCTAACCTTTAGATTATAATAATCCTTATTAACAATACTTTGAGAATTACTTCCGGAATAATAAAATGTACCTGTTCCTGGAGTAAAAGTACCATCTAAAGTTACCGAGCCTCCTACAGAAATACTCCCGGTAGTAACTACAATTGTGGAACTTGATTTGGCATTAAACATACCGGAACAAACCAAATCCTTATCATTTACATCAAGCTCAGAGCTACCGTCAATAACAAACTTGGTAATAGACAAATCTGTTTTCAATTGATATTTTACACCACTTCCTCTTAATCTAAATCTTGCAGTTGAGAAATTTCCAGATCCTGAAATTTCATTATCAGCACCAAATAGTAATATATTATAAGTTCCTGTAACATTTAAAGTTCCCTCATTTTCAATATTTCCATATACTCTCAAATTTTTATCAGAGTTTTTCACAGTCAAAGTTGCTCCCGATTGTATTTCTAAATTATTACAATAACCATTATGCGATGTTCTTAAAACTGGTTGATTAGTAGGTGCTGAAGGAATAATAACATTGTCAGAACTGGTTGGTATAGTATTATTAGACCAGTTAGCTGAGACATTCCAATAAGTACTAGAGCTACCATCCCATTTTAAATAACTTACTTCCCTATCCCCACTCGGATTCTGATTTGAAGCAGGATAAGTACTACCATCAAGAGTAATATCATTAGCAGCAATATATCCATCTACTGTATTACCATTTGAAGCAGAACTATTTATATCATATGTAATCCACAAATAAGAAGTTCCTCCAGGCATATCGTAAGATATACCGGTAAAACTATACTTTCCACCAGAGATAGTAACATCACTACCTATCTGATAATCAGTAGAAAATACAGTATCTGAAGTATGATATAAACGAACACTTCCAACATCACTATTACTCGTATTATTCGCTGTCACCTTTAATGATGTAAGATTAAATGCTCCACCTCCACCACTAATATCCACTTGTATGCGCAATATTTCATTATCAGAAGAAGGAAAAATATCATCTGTGGAAGCTTGTGTTACCGTTAAAGTTGGTGAACTTTTAGAAGGAGGAGTATAGGCTCTCCAACGATTAGGAGTAGCTCCGTTAATATCCTGCCATTGATTTTTATATGAAGAATTACCACTATGAATACCCATATAAGCACTTACGGAAATATTTTCTTCTTTAAATTTCAAAACTACTTTATTAGAAGTTTCGTAAAAACTAACCTGAACATCAGTATACTTAGATTTATCAAATCTAATTTCCAAACTATCCATCGAAATAGTAAAAACTCTATTTGGAGAACTTCCCGTTGTTTTGTAATACACATGTGATTTATCATTCTCCACTCCACAATCCTCCATAGCCAAACTAACGATTTCACCCAAATTAGGGTTGTAACTACTTATAGAATTTTTATAAGTATCTGTTGCATCATCATTTGGGATATCATCAAATCTAATAAAACCATTTGTACAAACGTATAAGTTCTCACCAGAAAAGTAATACGAATCGTAAAATTGGAAGTTAAATGGCCAAGTTATAATGGCATAACCATCATCCTTTTTGTCACCTAATCCATCTTCTTGAAGCCATTCGCTATCAGCGATTTCTGTTCCGCCGTTAGAGGTGGAACAGTCGATCCATGAGTATGTAGTTCCTAAACTACCCGTTGTGTAAGAGTAATTATAACTTTGAGAAAAACTTAGTGAGCTAAGCAAAATACCCACAAACATTAAAGAGAAAGTTGTTAATTTCATTGTAATACCTTTTTAGTTACAATTCAAAGCATTAAACCATAGAGAAGCCATCAATTCGAGCAATCTTCACTATAAAGTCGAGCAATTTAAAAAGTTAACCGTAAGATATTAATCTAATCCCCGAAAAAATATCACGCACTATTACGAACTTTTGACACTAAATGTTACGTAAATAATTATTTTATAAATATTACCAATTAGTATTCAATTAATTATCAGAATTATTTTTAATACTAAACTAATATATGATATTTCAGAATATCCAAATTAAAATTTGCCCCACCTGATTATCAAAGAGCAACAGAAGGCAGAAGTTACATCCCAATACTCATCACTCATTTTATTACAAATAGATAGGATAACCAAATAACGATAGTTAATTTCAATTACTTTTCGGCATAGCCTTATGTTAATATAAGAATTATTCTTAACAGTATTTAAATCAAAAATCAGCAAATATTTTCTATCAAAATTTTGATTACAGCCTATTGTATTTATTGTTAAACAATAGGGAATTTTCTATATTTTTGCGTTCCATAGATCACAAGACAAATAGATTAATTAATTAAACCTTTAAATTAAAAATCACAAATGGATTATTTATTTTACCTAATCCCAGCAGCATCTTTAATCGGATTCTTATTTATGTTTATAAAATCTGCTTGGGTTAAAAAGCAAGAAGTTGGCGGACCAAAAATGGCCACAATTGCTAAAAATATTGCCGATGGGGCAATGGCTTTTTTGAAAGCAGAATATAAAGTACTCTCAGTTTTTGTTTTAGCTGTTGCAGTACTTTTGATTTTTAAGGGAAACTCTGAAGCAGAAAGCACAGGATTTGTAGCCCTTTCATTTGTAGTAGGAGCTTTAATGTCTGCATTAGCAGGATTCATAGGCATGCGAATTGCTACAAAAGCAAATGTTAGAACAACTCACGCAGCAGAAAAATCTCTAAATAAAGCTTTAGAAGTAGCTTTCTCTGGTGGATCTGTAATGGGTTTAGGAGTTGTCTCATTAGGAGTATTCGGTTTAAGTATGTTGTTTATCCTTTATGCTGCAATGTATGACATATCAACAGAATCAGGAATAACAATGGTATTAAATATTATTTCTGGTTTTTCTCTAGGAGCATCATCAATAGCATTATTTGCACGTGTTGGAGGTGGTATTTATACTAAAGCTGCCGATGTTGGTGCTGATCTTGTAGGTAAAGTAGAAGCGGGAATTCCTGAAGACCATCCACTGAACCCTGCAACTATTGCTGATAATGTTGGTGATAATGTTGGTGACGTTGCAGGTATGGGAGCTGACCTTTTTGAGTCTTTTGTTGGTTCAATTATCGCTACCATGGTATTAGGAGCCGTATTTTTTGGATTACCTGAGTTTGCCAACTTCAAATTAGGGGCTATTTTTCTTCCTTTGGCATTAGCAGCATCAGGAATTGTAGTTTCAGTAATAGGTACCTTCTTTGTAAAAGTAAAAGAAGGTGGAAATCCACAAACTGCATTAAATACTGGAGAATTTCTTTCAGCAGGAATAATGATAATTGTATCATACTTCCTTATTGATAAATTTCTTCCAACGGCATGGTCTTTTAATGGTCATGAATACTCTTCATTTGGAGTATTTATAGCTACAATAGTAGGACTTGTAGCAGGATTAGGAGTAGGAAAAATAACAGAATATTATACTGGTACAGGAACCAAACCCGTAACCTCTATTACTCGTCAAAGTGTAACAGGACCGGCAACAAACATTATTGCAGGATTAAGTGTTGGTATGATGTCAACAGCAATACCAATTTTATTAATTGCAGCAGCAATAATACTTTCATATTATTATGCAGGATTATATGGTATTGCAATAGCAGCTGTAGGAATGCTTGCAAATACAGGTATTCAATTAGCAGTTGATGCTTATGGTCCAATATCTGATAACGCTGGAGGAATTGCTGAAATGGCTGAACTTCCAAAAGAAGTACGTGAGCGTACTGACAAATTAGATGCTGTAGGAAATACTACTGCCGCTATTGGTAAAGGGTTTGCAATTGCTTCAGCAGCACTTACAGCTTTAGCATTATTTTCAGCATTTATGCAGCAAGCTAATATTAGCAGCATAGATATTTCCAAATCTACTGTTATGGCCGGCCTATTAGTTGGAGGTATGCTTCCTTTTGTATTCTCTGCTATGGCAATGAGTGCTGTGGGAAGAGCTGCTATGGCAATGATAGAAGAAGTTAGACGTCAGTTTAATAACATACCTGCTCTTAAAGATGCTTTGGTAATAATGAAAAAATACGACTCTGATATAAGCAAAGCTACTCCTGAAGAGAGAGCAATATTCGATAAAGCCGATGGAGTAGCAGAATATGAGAAATGTGTAGCTATCTCTACTTCAGCATCGATTAAAGAAATGGTAATGCCAGGTGTAATGGCAATAGCATCTCCTGTTCTTGTAGGCTTCTTAGGAGGTCCGGAAATGCTTGGTGGTTTATTAGCCGGTGTTACAGTTACAGGCGTTTTAATGGCAATTTTTCAATCTAATGCCGGAGGTGCATGGGATAATGCTAAGAAAATGGTTGAAAATGGAATTGAAGTAGATGGTGTAAAATATGGAAAAGGTTCTGAACCACATAAAGCAGCTGTTGTAGGTGACACAGTTGGAGATCCATTTAAAGACACTTCAGGTCCATCACTTAATATCTTATTAAAACTTATGAGTGTTGTTGCTTTAGTTATAGCACCAAGTATTGCATTAAATTCGGATAATACTACCGCTGTTGTTGATAATTCACAGAAAATAGAAGTTGTAGTTAATGCTGAAACTCAAGACGATGGTACTACTATAAAAACTACAACTACCACCACTACAACAACTGTAGATGGAGAAGAAATAACTAATACAGAAATAAGTAAAGAGGTTATAGAGTCTTCAAAGAAAGAATCATACACTAAAACTAATTCTAATAATAGTTAAATATTAAGATAATTATTTCCAAATTTTAAAAATGCTCCTTTAAAAGGGGCATTTTTTGTTTTAGAGAATTTTTCTCATAAATATAATTGTATTTATATATAATTGTATTACACTATATTAGCAATACACACAAAAAAAAACATTAAAAAAAAGACCCAAATTTTCCCATTTTGAATTACTTTTGTAAAGCTCTCTTAATTCATTAATAAAAAACTAATGAAAGGTTTAACATTGCTATTCAAAATATCGCTTGCATTTTTAATTTTAACACTACTATGCAGCGTATTTTGAGGTCTTAGAATAACTTAAAAACTAAGCTCGGTTTATAGTTTTTATGACGTTATTCATATCAAAAACAGAAGAGTGAATTTAGATTCACAAAAGTAAAAGAGAAAGGCACTTAGGAAACCTTTCTCTTTTTTTATACTCCTATCCTACTTCCATTTATTAACCCGCATTATTCATACAAAAGCAAAGCAAATTGTATGTATAAGCAATAAATAGAATAGCGGAGTACAATGCGGAAAAAATCCTCCCTAAACAAGTTCAGGACAAACTGATTTAGAAAAACTTAAATTTGGATATTTAAAAAATACCCAAATTTACTAACCTCAATTTGACATAAATATTAACAAAAAAAACGACCAACTATTAGCTGGCCATTTTAAATGTTTTCACAACGGAATAATCCTTATTGTGAATTGCTTTATTTTGTTTAGCAAATATAATAAATTATTCTTACATTTACAGTCCAAAGATAAAAAGAATATTATTAGATTATAATAACCTTTTAATTATATGATTTTTAAATAAATATAATTTCAAAAAATTAGTGACATGAAAAAAATATTAGGATTGGATTTAGGAACCAATAGCATCGGTTGGGCATTGATAGAACAAGATTTTGATAAAAAACAAGGGGGAATTATTGATGCAGGAAGTAGAATTATTCCGATGGATGCAGGAATATTAGACGCTTTTGGTAGTGGAGGAACCATAAAAACAGGAACTACCGAACGTACCGGATATAGAGGAACAAGAAGGTTATATCAAAGAGATAATTTACGCAGAGAACGTTTACACCGTGTTTTAAATATTTTAGATTTTTTACCTGAACATTATAAGAATGAAATTGATTTCGAAGATAAATTAGGTCAACTTAAATCGGAAGTAAAAATAAATTATAGAAAAAATCAAAAAGAAAAATACGAATTTATTTTTACTGATGCTTTTAATGAAATGGTTAAAGAATTTAAAGAGGAACACCCTGAATTATTTTTTATAAAGAAAAACGGAGAAGAATCCAAAATACCATACGACTGGACTTTATATTACCTGCGAAAAAAAGCATTAAAAGAAAAAATAAGCAAAGAAGAACTGTCTTGGGTTTTACTTAATTTTAATCAAAAGCGCGGGTATTATCAATTGCGGGGAGATGAGTTAAGTAAAGAAGACGAGAAAGATGAAAAATATTATGCTCTTACCGTAAAATCTGTAATAGAAACAGAAGACAAAAACGCAAAAGGAACTTGGTATCAGGTTTACTTTGAAGAAAACGATTGGGTGTATAAGCGTCAAAGTAAAGAAACTTTAAATAACTGGATTGGAAAGAAAAAAGAATTTATTGTTACTACAACAATTAAAAATGGAAATATTAAAAGAAGTTTTAGAGCACCAAAAGAAGATGATTGGGGTTTACTAAAAAAGAAAACCGAACAAAATATAGAAAAATATATTAATAATGATTACAAAAATAAATCTGTCGGAACATATATCTACGATACACTTTTAACTAATCCAAACCAAAAAATAAGAGGTAAGTTAATAAAAACTATTGAACGAAAATTTTACAAAAAAGAACTACAAGCCATTTTAGAAAAACAAATAGAATTTCACAATAAAATAAATATAAAAACAGACTTAGGGAAAGAATTATATTATAAAGCAATAAATGAACTTTACAAACATAACGAAGCTCATAAAAACAATATATCAAATAAGGGCTTTGATTACTTATTTATTGATGATATTATTTTTTATCAACGACCTCTAAAAAGTCAAAAATCTAATATTGGCGGTTGTCAATACGAATATAGAATTTTTAAAAAGGAAATAAAAGATACCGATTCAGGTAAACCAAAAGAGATAGAAGTAAAACAGCCAATTCAAGCTATTTCTAAATCACACCCGTTATTTCAAGAATTTCGTTTGTGGCAGTGGTTACACAATTTAAGAATTTACGAAAAAGAAAAGAATATCGACGGAAAGATTAAAATAGATGTTGATGTTACACAAGAGATTTTTAAAACAGATGATGATTGGACAAAATTATTTGATTTTTTAAACAACAAAAAAGAAATTAAACAATCGCAATTAATTGATTTTCTTGTAAAAGAAAAATATATTGCAAAACAAGACAAAGAAAATTATCGCTGGAATTATGTTGAGGATAAAACATATCCAATGAGTGAAACAAGATTTCAAATTTTATCTCGATTTAAAAAAGTTAAAAATATTGATTTGATGACTTTGAGTCATCAAATCAATAATAAATTAATTCAAAAGCTTTGGCATATAATCTATTCTGTAAACGATAAAGAACAATACAAACAAGCTCTTAAAACTTTTGCAAGAAAAAATAATTTTGATGTAGATAGTTTTGTATCAGAATTCGAAAAATTCCCTCCTTTTAAAAGCGATTATGCAGCATATTCCGAAAAAGCAATTAAAAAACTACTTCCTTTAATGCGAATGGGGAAATATTGGAATGAAAACGATATTCAAAAAAGTGCAAAACAACGAATAAACGATATTATTGAACGCTTAAAAGCTATTGATTTTGACAAATCAAAAATTGAGAAAGTTGAAGACGATGATATTCAAAAACAAATGCTTAAAAGTTTTGTTGAATTTAAAGATAAAAATCCATTTTCAGGTTTAAATACTTATCAGGCAGGATATGCAGTTTATGGCAGGCACTCCGAAACAGATAATATTACAAAATGGAAAAAGCCCGAAGATATTGATGAGTATTTAAAAAACTTTAAGCAACACAGTTTGCGGAATCCTATTGTAGAACAAGTAGTTACCGAAACATTAAGAACAGTAAGAGATATTTGGAAAGAATACGGAGATTTTAACGAAATACATTTGGAATTAGGCAGAGAAATGAAAAATCCAGCAAGTATTCGTGAAAAACTCTCAAAAAAGAATACAGAAAACGAGAATACAAATCATAGAATCAGGGAAATTCTTAGAGAATTAATGAATGATGGTGTTCCCAAAGTAAAAGATTATTCACCAAGCCATCAAGAAATTCTTAAAATTTACGAAGAAGGTGTTTATCAAAGTTCTGATGTAAGTGATGATATTGAAAAAATAAGAAAAAATTCTAAACCAACCAAAAATGACATTATACGCTACAAGCTTTGGCTTGAACAAGGTTATATTTCACCATATACAGGAGAAATAATACCATTAAATAAGTTATTTACAACCGATTATCAAATTGAACACATCATTCCGCAATCTCGCTATTTTGATAATTCAATGAGTAATAAAGTGATTTGCGAAAGTGAAGTAAATGCACTAAAAGGAAATCAAACAGCTTATGAGTTTATCAAAGATAAAGGCGGCTCGAAAGTTGATTTAGGACAAGGCGAATCTGTTGAGATACTAAAGTTTGATGAATATGAAACCCATTGCAAACGGTATTTTGCAAAAAACATAGCAAAACTTAAAAAATTACTTTCTGAAGATATTCCTGACGGATTTATTGAAAGACAAATGAACGACAGCCGATATATAAGCAAATTGGTTAAAGGTCTTTTAAGTAATATTGTAAGAGATGAAGATGAACAAAGCGAAACATCAAAACATTTAATCCCGATAACAGGAGCTATAACCTCCAAATTAAAACAAGATTGGGGGTTAAATGATAAATGGAACGAAATAATTAGACCTCGTTTTGAAAGACTTAATAAATTGACAAATTCTAATGATTTCGGATACTGGGACTATGAAAGAGACGAACGAGGAAACAAAACAGGAAAACAATTTTTCAGAATAACTGTTCCAGATAATTTGCAAAAAAACTTTAAGAAAAAACGAATAGACCACCGTCATCATGCACTCGATGCTATTGTGATAGCAGCAACTACTCGTAAACATATACAATATTTAAACTCATTGAATAACGAAAAAGAGAAATACGAATTACAACCATCATTATTAATTAAAAACAAAGAAGGGCATTATACTAAACATTTTCAATTGCCGTGGAATACATTTCCTGTTGATGTAAAAAACAGCTTGGATAATATTATTGTTAGTTTTAAGCAAAACTTACGCGTAATAAATAAAGCTACAAACAAATATCAAAAATGGGAAAAAGATAAAAACGGAAATTACAAAAAAGTATTGGCTGAGCAAAAAGGACAAAACTGGGCTATTCGTAAACCAATGCACAAAGAAACCGTATCTGGTAAAATTAGTTTTGATGCACCAAAAGGTAAAATAGCAACAGCTGTAAGAACATCGTTAACAGAAATTAAAAACCGAAAACATTTAGACAAAATTACCGACAAAGGAATTGTAAATATTCTTGAAAATCATCTTAAAAATTACACTGATGATAAAGGAAACGAGAATTTTGAAGCAGCTTTCAGCCCCGAAGGAATTGAAGAATTAAATAAAAACATTGTTGAATTAAACGAAGGAAAAAAACATCAGCCGATTTATAAAGTTCGTTTATATGAAGTTGGTTCTAAATTCGCTCTATCAGAAAACAAAAATAGTGCAAAAAGCAAAAAGTATGTTGAAGCAGCTAAGGGAACAAATTTGTTTTTTGCTGTTTACGAAACAAGAGACAAAAATGGTAATAAAAAGCGTGTTTTTGACACAATTCCTTTAAATATGGTAATTGAACACCAAAAACAAATGGCAAATTTACCAAAAGAACAACGCACAACTATTCCTGTTGATAATACAAAAGGCAAACTATTATTTACGCTTTCTCCAAACGATTTAGTTTATGTACCAACCAATGAAGAATTAGAAAATATTAATTCTATTGATTTTTCTAATTTAACAATTGAACAAAAAAAGAGGGTTTATAAAATTGTTAGTTTTACTGCAAAAA
>JAMOQL010000202.1 GCA_027064025.1 Bacteroidales bacterium | reverse complement strand
CGTTTATATGTTGATGGATGGCAAGATTATTCAGATAATACTTTAACAGACCAATGGCAAGAAATTACTTATGCTTATACACCTTCTGCAACAGGAGATGTAGAAGTTGGGTTAAGATACTATGATCAAACAGGTTTTGTTGATCATTCGTATATTATTGTTGATGACTTCGCTGTAATAGACCCTAATTTTACATTAGATCCATCCTTAAATATATCAACTCCTATGGAGAATGATTATTCAATGTCTACAGACGTAACAGTTGAATTTGTAGTTGGTAACTTTGATGTTGCTGCTGCTGGAGGCGATGGCCATATCAATTGGTTTATTGACGGAGCAATGACTTCAAAAGATAATGTAGATCCAATTGCTCTAACTGGTTTAGCCGATGGCCCTCATCAATTAATTATGAAGTTAGTAGATAATAATAATGATGATCTTACTCCTCTGGTTGCCGATACCGTTAACTTTAACGTAGCTTCTAACCCTATGAATGCTGCAGTTGGTGATATCGCAATTATTCAAATTAGTTCAGATTCTCCTGACGGATTTGTATTTGTTGCCTTAGAAGATCTTCCTGGAAATTCATATGTTAATTTTACAGATAATGCATGGCAAAATGTTTCTGCAGGTGTAGATACTTTTAAAACAAGTGAGAATTTATTAACTTGGTTTACTCCTGCTGCTGGTGTTGCTAGAAACACAATTGTTTCTTATAGAGATGGTGCTGGCGTTTCTTTAGGAGGAACAACAGGTGCAATGAGTGGTATTTCTTCTTCAGGAGATCAGGTTTTTGTTTTTAACGGAACCCTTTCAAATCCTACATCTTTTGTATTTGCTATTTCACCTGCAGGAAACTGGATAGATGAAAATTTATATCCAGATAGTATCCCTGATTCTCATTCTTCATTTTTACCAGATGCTTTAACTGATGGTGTTAATGCATTACACTTTGATCCTTCAGAAGATAATGGATATTACACAGTAACTCCTCTTGCTGTAACAGACAAAGCAACTGCTTTAACAAGTATTTGTGATTATGCTACAAATTGGTTGACAGAAGGTGATGGTTCGTCTTGGCAAGAAAATACATATTGGGCATTTTCTGTAAATGTTAACAATATTGTAACTTCTGGAAATGTATTTTATCCAAATCCAGTTAACGATGTTTTAACAGTTAAAGGACAGAATATTTCTTCAGTAGAGATTATTGATATTAACGGTAAAACTCAACGTTTAATAAATAATGTTAAGACAGTACAAAACATTAATGTTTCTAATTTAAAACAAGGTATCTATTTCGTTAAAATTTCTGACGAAAAAGGAACAAAAGTTTCAAAATTGATTAAGTTATAAGAGTTTAAATACTCGATAAATAGACGAGATATTCTTAATTGAGTATCTCGTTTTTTTGTTTAAAACTTCCTACAATAAGAACTATCATAAATTTGTGAATAAGTCTTTGAATATTTACTTTTGAGAAGAGTATGGCAAAAAAAGAAAAATCAGAAAAGAAAGAAAAAAAATCGTTAGGGAATCTAGATTTTTTAAAAAACGAAAGATTTAAAATGCTTAGTGGAATATTCTTTATTTTACTAGGTTTTTATTTGCTCTTTATTATGATTTCATATTTCTTCACATGGAAAACCGATAATATTGAATGGATAAATATCTTCTCTGGATCTGATATTCAAGTTGAAAATTGGGGAGGCAAATTGGGAGCTTATTTCTCCAATATTCTAATCAATAAATGGTTTGGTATTCCATCAATAGCTTTTTCATTTTTGTTTGTTACACTGGGAGCATCGTTAATAGGTCGTGAGTTTTTGAATGTAAGAAAAACCTTTAATAATGGATTAATTATTATCATATTAAGTTCATTGTTTTTAGGCTTGTTCGATAAAATTTTTCAGTCTAACGATTTTCTTTTTGGAGGGGAACATGGTTATTTTGTAATATCTTGGTTAAATTCATTTATTGGTGTTGTTGGAACACTTATTTTATTGTTTATTCTCACATTTGCCTTTGTTATTACTGTTTCTAAAACGGTGTTCGAGCAAGTTAAACAATTATTACAGAAAAAAGAAAAAGACCAATCTATAGAAGACCCCGTACATACAGATTCCGAAGAAATAGAAGAAAATACTATTCCAGAAGATATTGAAGAAAAAAAAACTGAAGACTTATTAATTGTCAATAATCCTGTTGAAGAAATAATTGCTAAAAATGAAGATTCTAGTTTGTCTGAGAATATTCCTATGGATGTTGATATACCTATAGAAGATGAAATTTTTGAAGATGAAATACCCTTAGAATCATCTTCAAAAATTTCGGAGGAAGAATTAGGAATGGAAGTAGAAGAGTTAGAGCCTGAGGAAGAGTCTAAAGAGCAACAAACTCCTCTTGAAATATTAGGCGAATATGATCCGAAGGCCGATTTATCGCATTTTACATTTCCTAAAATAGATATTTTAGCAGATCATGAAGTTAATAACGAAAAAGTAACTCAAGAAGAACTCAACGAGAATAAAGAAAAAATTGTTGAAACTCTTAGAAATTACAAGATTGAAATTGCAAGTATTTCGGCCACAATAGGACCTTCTATTACATTGTATGAGATTGTTCCTGCCCCAGGAGTTCGAATTAATAAAATAAAGAATTTAGAAGACGATATTGCATTAAGTTTAGCGGCTTTAGGAATTAGAATTATTGCTCCTATGCCAGGGAAAGGTACAGTTGGAATTGAAGTGCCTAATAAAAAACCACAAATTATTTCGATGCGATCTACAATTGCTTCAAAAGTTTTTCAAGAATCGAAATATGAATTACCCATAATTTTAGGTAAAACAATTTATAATAAAACACATGTAATTGATTTGGCAAAAACACCGCATATGTTGGTAGCTGGAGCAACGGGACAAGGAAAATCGGTGGGGATTAATGCCATCCTTACATCATTATTATATAAAAAGCATCCTTCAGAATTAAAATTAGTATTGATTGATCCTAAAAAGGTTGAGTTGTCAATATATTCAAGAATAGAAAAATATTATTTGGCTAAATTACCTGATGAGGAAGAGGCTATTATTACCGATGTTCAGAAAGTTGTAGCCACTCTGAATTCTTTGGCAAAAGAAATGGATGCTAGATACGATTTGCTAAAGAATGCACATGTCAGAAATATTATTGAGTATAATAGAAAATTTATTAATCGTAAATTAAGTCCAGATAAAGGACATCGCTACTTGCCATATATTGTGGTTGTTATTGACGAGTTTGCCGATTTAATAATGACCGCAGGTAAAGAAGTTGAGCATCCTATTGCACGTATTGCACAACTTGCTAGAGCTATTGGGATTCATTTAATTGTTGCCACTCAAAGACCATCTACTAATGTAATTACAGGAATGATTAAAGCTAATTTTCCTACCCGTGTAGCTTTTAGAGTCATGCAAATGGTCGACTCTAGAACAATTCTAGACAGTCCTGGAGCCAACCAATTAATTGGTCGTGGCGATATGTTAATTAACCAAGGTGGAGGGGAGATGGTGCGTTTGCAATGTCCATTTGTCGATACCCCTGAAATTGAAGAATTGGTTTTGCATATTTCTGAACAACAATCTTATCCAACAGCATTATTATTACCAGAACCCGATGCCGAAGCTTTAGGACTAGCTCCAGAAATCGATATGAAACAAAGAGATCCTTTGTTCGAAGATGCAGCGCGTCTTATGGTTCAGACTCAGCAAGGGTCTACATCGAGTATCCAAAGAAAGTTTTCTATTGGGTATAATAGGGCAGGACGAATTATCGATCAATTAGAAGCTATAGGAATTGTTGGCCCGTATGAGGGGAGTAAGGCTCGTAAAGTTTTATATCCTGACGAATACGCTTTGGAACAGTTTTTGAAAACACTAGAATAATTCAATATTATATATTTAATTTTAAAATTTAAAACATGAAAATATTATATCTATTTATTGCTTTATTAATGAGCAGTATTTCTTTTGGTCAAACCAAAAATAAAGCAACTATTATTCTTGATAAAGTAGCTAAAGAATACAAAAGTTATAAGGGTGTTGCTATCGATTTTTCATTGAAAATGGATAATGCTCAAAGCGATGTTCACGAAACATCTAAAGGAAAAGCTTGGGCAAAAAATAAGATGTATAAAATTAATTTGATGGGAGTGGAAACTTATTTCGACGGAACTACAAAATGGTCTTATATGAAAGATGCTGAGGAAGTTAATGTAACTAGCCCCGATCCAAACGATAAAAACTCTTTTAATCCAACACAATTGTTTACTGAATATCAGAATGGTTATAGAGTGGAGTACAAAAAAGAAATGTTCGAGAATAACAGAGCCTTACAATTTATTGATTTACTTCCAATTCAAGAAAAAGTTAAAACTTCAGAATTTAATAGAATAAAATTAAAAATTGATAAGGATAAAAATCAGATTTATCAGATTATTCGTTATGGAAAAGATGGAAATGATTATACAATTACTATAAATAAACTTGAGAAGAATAACAGTCTTCAAGATTCTATGTTTAAATACGATAAAACAAAATATCCAGATGTGGAGATTATTGATTTAAGAGATTAATGTAATAAAAATCAAAACGAAGGTTTAAGTTATTCATTGACTTAGACCTTTTTTTATATGAAAGATTCAGCAATTTACTTAGCTCCTCTTCAGGGATATACAAATCACGATTATCGTAATCTTTATCACAAATATTTTGGAGGTGTAGATAAATACTTTTCTCCTTATTTACGTTTCGAGGAAGGTAAAGAACATAAAAAGTCGGTTATAAAAGATATACATCCAGAAAACAATGAAGACTTAAATTTTGTACCACAAATATTAGGAACCAATATTTCAATATTTATTCAATTAGCTAAGCAATTTGAAAATTGGGGATATTCCGAAATGAACTGGAATTTGGGCTGTCCGTATCCGATGGTTACAAATAGAGGCTTCGGGTCTGCTTTGCTTCAGAAGCCTAAATTGGTCAAACAAATATTAAATGACGTCTTTACAAAAATAGAAATTCCATTATCGATAAAGTGTAGATTAGGATTTGAAAATCCAGAAGAAATTCATGAATTGATAGAGGTTTTTAATGGCTTTCCAATCAAAGAATTAACAATACATGCAAGAACTGCAAAACAAATGTATAGGGGTGTTGCAAACCCCAAAGCTCTAATTCCAATCATCAATAAATCAAAAGCATCACTGTGTTATAATGGTGATATTTCTAAAATATCAGATATAGAGTCTGCTAAAACATTATTCAATAATAATATTAATACTTTTATGATTGGTCGTGGAATTCTTAAAAATCCATTTCTAGCCAGTGAGATAAAAGGTAAAATTTATTCTAAAGATGAAAAAATGGAAATTCTTAAATTATTTCATAATGAATTATTTATTATTAATTCAGAAAAACTAGAAAAATCTCATTTATTAGGAAGAATGAAAACACATTGGGAATATTTATCATATATGTTCGAGAATCAACATAAGGTTTATAAAACCATCAAAAAAAATAAAAGGCTTGATAAATACGAAAGTTTAATAGATAAAATTTTTGCGGATGCTTAGAAGTTTTCTTAATAATAGGTATCGTAGTTTTGGTTATGCTTTTAATGGATTTAGGTTTTTATGGAAAGAAGATCATTTTAAACTTCATTTATTAGCTTTGGTATTGGTAATTTCGATGGCTGTTTATTTTCAAATTTCTAGTATAGAATGGTTGTTTGTTGTTCTGGCTAGTGCTTTGGTATTGATCTCAGAAGCTGTAAATACAGCAATTGAAAAAACACTAGATTTTATCAAAATGGAACAAGACAAAAAGATAGGAGCTATTAAAGATATGAGTGCTGCTTTTGTACTACTTTCTGCATTCAGTGCAGTGATAGTAGGTGCCATTATTTTTATTCCTAAAATAGAAAGTCTTTTTTAAGAATAATTATTTGGCGTTAATTGTTTTTTCGATAGCTATCCAGAGCTTGTCGGCGGTGGCTTGCCAAGAAAATTTTTGCCTTTGAATTTTTCCTTTTTCTATTAATTGAAATCGCAATTTCTCGTCAGTACTTAGCTTAAGCATAGCATCTGCAATTTCCAAAGTGGAATTTGGGTCAACGTAAAGGGCCGATTCTCCTGCAATTTCTGGTAAGCAAGTGGTGTTAGATGCAATAATAGCTATTTCTGCATTCATAGCTTCAACCAGTGGAATTCCAAAGCCTTCGAAAAGAGAAACATAAGACAAGGCTATTGCCGAGGATAATATATTTTTTAAATCTTGAGTGACTACATGTCCTGTAAAAATAACATCGGACTGAAATTTCATATTGTCGTAGGCTTCTTTGATAGGTCCCGACCAGTAAAATCGACTTCCAACAATTACTAATTTAATATTTTTTTGATCCTTAGCTTTAAAAGCGTCAAAACCTAATAGAAGTTGGTCAATATTTTTCCTAGGGTGCAAACTACCAACAAAAACAAAATAATCTAAACCGTTGGTGTATTGTTGTTTAGTATCTTCTTTTTCTTGCTTTGTAATAGATTTATATAAATCGTTTGAACCATTGTAAACCACATCTATTTTATCTAACTCAATTCCATATCTTTTATGAATATCTTGCTTAGAATATTCGGAAACAGTTGCTATTCTTGTTGCATTTTTTGCCCATTTGGGGAAATATTTTTGATAATAATTGGCAAAGTTTTTTGGTAACCACTGTGGATTTTCTTCAAAATTTAAGTCGTGAATGACATCTAGATTCTTGACTTTTAGTTTTGTACTTGAAATACCATCTGAAGAGATAAATAAATCAATATGATATTTTCTTAATACAAAGGGAAGTATCCATTCAAATTTTAAATATAAGGCCAAAGGGCGATAGTATGGAGGCCAAATATTAATGGCTTTTACATTGTCAGAAAAAATAAATTCGTCATCTACACCCTTGCTGAAAATAAATAAAAATTGATGTTCGGGATGCTGCTGTACAACTCTTTTGAGCGATTCGTAGGTAAACCAGCCTAAACCCTCTAAATGATTTTTAACTAAGGATTGAACATTTACAGCAATGAGCATAGTTTGTTATTTACGTGTATAGATAGACATTTATTTTTTCAAAGAACACAAAAATAACAAAAGCAAGGGCTTTTACCCAATTCTACTCCAGTTAATTTTAGAACTGTATTTTGCTTTAAGAATAGTTTTAATTTGATAATGTTCGTTGTTTTGTAATAAAGGATCCGATTTAAGTAATTCTTCTACAGAATTTCTAGCCCTTTGTAGAATTGTTTGGTCAGTTGCCAAGTTAGCCATTTTAAAATCGAAGGGGACCCCAGATTGTTGAGTTCCTTCTATACTTCCGGGGCCACGCAATTGCATATCTATTTCTGCGAGTTTAAAACCATCAGTACTTCCAACCATAGCCTCTATGCGAGTTCGACTTTCTTTCGAAAGCTTATAGCCCGTTCGCAAAATACAATACGATTGTTCTGCTCCACGGCCAACTCTTCCTCTTAATTGATGTAGCTGCGATAGGCCAAATCGCTCTGCACTTTCTATTACCATTACCGAAGCATTTGGAATATTTACGCCAACCTCTATTACAGTGGTAGCAACCATTATTTGAGTTTGTCCTTTAATAAATTTTTGCATCTCGATCTCTTTGTCCTTTGCTTTTATCTGACCATGAACGATACTAATTGCATATTTAGGAGCAGGAAAGTCTTCATTTAATTGCCAAAAACCTTCTTCGAGCGCTTTAAAATCGAGTTTCTCAGATTCTTTGATTAATGGATATACAATATATATTTGTCTACCTAAAGCAATCTGATCTCGCATAAATTTATTGAGCTTTGGTTGCTGATTTTCATACATATGTACTGTTTCAATTGGTTTTCGTCCAGGAGGGAGTTCATCGATAACCGAAACATCAAGGTCTCCATATAGAGTCATTGAAAGTGTACGAGGAATGGGCGTAGCTGTCATTATTAGGATATGTGGAGGAATTAGATTTTTTTTCCAAAATTTAGCTCTTTGGGCAACACCAAAACGATGTTGCTCGTCGATAACTACTAATCCTAGATTTTTAAATTTAACAGTGTCTTCAATTAAGGCATGGGTACCAATTAATATATCAGCCTTTCCCGATTCTAAATCGTCGTGAATTATTTTTCGTAACGATTTTTTTGTGCTACCAGTCAGTAAATGAATCGTTAATCCTATTTCTGATAAATCGTGACTTAAACTTTCGAAGTGTTGATTAGCTAGAATTTCCGTAGGAGCCATTATTGCAGATTGAAATCCGTTATCAACAGCCATTAGCATAGAAAATAATGCCACCAAAGTTTTTCCACTTCCAACATCGCCTTGTAGCAAACGGTTCATTTGTTTGCCTGTGTTAACATCTGTTCGAATTTCTTTAATAACTCGTTTTTGTGCTCCTGTTAGTTCAAAAGGCAAATATTTAGAATAATAGGTATTGAAATAGGAGCCAATTGTTGAAAATATTTGTCCTTGGAAATCATTTTTTCGAATCTCT
>JAMOQL010000201.1 GCA_027064025.1 Bacteroidales bacterium | reverse complement strand
TTCCTTATTATTAAAATAACAAATATCAAATATTTTGTTAATAAAAATCTGAAAAAATTTAGGAATATTGTTTTGATAATTAACTGATATTTTGTATTTTAAACCTATAATTAAACTTAGTTTATTATGAAATACATAATCGGTCAAAACAGGAAACAACTTGTTCTTTTTCCCACTTCTCTTGATGCTACAATTGATACAGATAATGAAGTAAGATTTATAGATTTATTCGTTGAAAGTCTTGATATGAGTGATATGAATTTTAATATAAATCAGATAGAAAATGGTCGTCCGGCATACCACCCAAAAGATCTTTTAAAGCTTTATATCTATGGTTATCTTAACAGTATTCGTTCATCAAGGAAATTAGAAAAAGCAACAAAAATAAATATTGAACTTATATGGCTTATGAAAGGTTTACAGCCAGATCATAATACTATTTCAAACTTTAGAAAAGATAATCCAAAATCAATAAAAAAAGTTTTTAGAGCAACTGTGCAGATTGCTAAAAACTTTAATCTTATCGGAGGGAAACTCATAGCCGGCGACAGTACGAAGCTGCGAGCACAAAACAGTAAAAAAAATAATTTTAATAAAAAGAAAATTGACCGACATCTTGCATATATTGAAAATAAACTTGAGCAGTATAACAATCAACTATCTGAACAAGACCAAGATAAAAACACAAATGATACACAAAGAGAAGAAGAAATTAAAAAACTTAAATCAGAAATTGAAAAACAAAACAAAAGAAAAGAAAGCTATAAAAGCTTAGAAAAGCAATTGGATGATACAGGCGAAAAACAAATATCTACCTCTGATCCGGAAAGTCGTCAAATGATAGTTCGTAATAATATAACCGAAGTAGTATATAATACACAAACTACCGTAGATGGAAAACATAATATTCCAATAGATTATAAAGTTACAGATACTAACGATAGCAAAGCCATGGGATGCATGCTTCGCAGAGCAAAATCCATACTCCGAACCAATAATTTTACAGCACTCTACGATAAAGGTTACCATACAGGAAGCGAATTTGAAACAGCCGATAAACTAGGAATAAACATACTTGTTGCAATACCAAAAGTTGCAACTCAAGCCCCTAATTCCGCATACAATGTTGCAAATTTTACTTACGATAAAGAAAATGATTATTACCTTTGTCCACAAGAAAATAGGCTCACAACAAGCGGGAAACTACACAAAGCAGCCACATACAACTTTAAAAGATATACCACGAAAGCTTGTAAGTACTGCCCGGTAAAAACAGAATGCTCAAAAGCTAAATATGGCAAAGCCATTCAGCGAAGTGAGTATCAGGAACTTATTGAGAATAATAAAATCAACATACAAAACAACGAAAATTACTACAAGCAAAGACAAGCCATAGTTGAGCATCCTTATGGAACCATTAAACGGCAGTGGGGATTTAATCACATCATGACCAAGAAGTATAAACACAGAGCCGAAGCAGATGTTGGATTAATATTTATTGCATATAATTTGCGAAGATTAATGAATATACTTGGAACAGAAGTGCTGAAAGAACACTTGATGCTTGCTATCTCTTTGTTTACTAACATATTACATCAAACACGGCTTAAATTAAGCCAATTTAAGCAATTTTATAATTTCAACAATTTCATAAATCAAATAAAAAACAATTGCTTAAAATTGCTTATATTTAATCAAAATTTTTAATTTTTTTGGGTTTTTAGACGGACTGCCGTTAGCGC
>JAMOQL010000200.1 GCA_027064025.1 Bacteroidales bacterium | reverse complement strand
CGATGTATACTTTATTATTTCAGCAAATCAAGATACTATAAGTTCCACTTTAGTCGAAATTAAATCAGCATTAGACTATTCTAATAAAGGCTGTATTGTTGCCGATTTTTCGTCGGGGAAATATACGGTAAACGGTTCGTATATGGAAGCTGGCGAGGCGGTTGAAAACAAGGTAAATACTAATATGGGAAGCTATTATAGCTTTATTGGTAACGACCTAAACTCTAACTGGTTTATTGGCACAATTAAGTTTCAAGATTACACTGGAGCTATACATTTCGAAACTGAAACGAACAATATTGAAGATTTATATTTTAACGTATTTGTTTATGGCACTGGCGAAAATTCAACAGCTATAAATGTAGAGTTTCAAGAAGATGATGCAGATGATAATAATCTTGGCGTATATAATGATGCCAGCGATGATACTTGGGGCTATGGACCAATTAAGCCAACTTGGAATGGGTGGAAATTAATTTCGTTTAAACTAAGCGAATGTTCACGTAGCACACAAGCTGCCTATGGAGGTTCTGGAAATGGTATTCAAGAAGTAGATAGAATTATGTATGTGCAATTTGTTTTAGGAGCCGATGATTCCGCTATTCCAGCAACAGCAAAATTTGCATTTCCAATTTTCACAAAAGGTGCTCCTTTCAAATTATAAATATGAAAAAACTAAATCAATATATAATATTTCTTATTACTCTCCTTACTCTTAGCGGATGTGGAGTGCATTTTGGGGAATATACCCTTAACGATTTTGATGAGAAAGTTATAACAGCTGATATTGTAATTACCGACACTGTAAAATATAATTTCTTTAAACATTATAATATTTATAACGATTTTATTGAAGAAAAATGGGGACTCGATAATAATAATTGCAAACAATTTGAAGAAACTAGATGCGAATCCAAATCAGGAGAAACATCATTATCGTTAACTTGGGATCAATCTAAATGTGCTTGGATTGGCTGGGGAACAGCTTGGAACTTCAACAACAAAATGGATTTTTCTAAAATAATTGAAAATTCGGCTCTTCAACTATATGTAAAAAATCAGAAAGGGGAATCTAAATTTCCGACAATAAAAGTAGCATTTGAAGATGTAAACGAAAAAAACAGCTACGTAGAAATTGGTTATCGATATTTTGAAGCCGATAAAATTGATACAAATTGGAGAAAAGTATTAATTCCATTAAAGCAATTCGAACTAAAAAAGAAAGGTGTAAATACAAAAGAAATTCGACAACTAATAATGTCTTTCGACGGAAAAGGCTCCATATTTATGGACCAAATAGAAATTGTAGAATTTTCGGGTAAAAGTAAAAATCCTTTTAACAAATCTAAAAACGAAATTTACCCAATACTTAAAGCAAAAAAACTAGAATTACCAATGGCATTATACGAAAACGATTTCGCTGTGCCACATTGGGGTTTCGATAAAACAAAGAATAAGAACATTAGTTTTTCTTCTGTCGAGAAACATAGTGGTTCACAATCTATTTCGTGGACTTGGAATTATGCAAATGCACCAGATTGGGTTGGCTGGGGATTTAGTATTAACGAAAACGAAGTTTTAGATATAAGTGAGTTATGGCAAGAAACAGCCCTCGAATTTTACATTAAACATAAAAATCCTACTAACAAATCTAACTCCGAAATAAAAGTTGGTTTCGAAGATATTTATGCAAAATCGTCTTATGTTGGTTTAGACGATCGCTATATAAAAGATACAATTTTCAGCAGCGAATGGCAACGTGTTGTTATTCCTTTAAAAGACTACCTATTTGACAGTAAAGGTATTCTTACTCAGAATATTAAACAAATAATTTTCTTCTCAAATTGGTATGAGAAAACTTCTCACGAAGTATTTATTGATGATATTAAGCTAATTAAATATCAGGGAAAATCATCAAACCCATTTAATAAGGAGCGGTACGATGTATTTATTGCTGACGAAAATATTATTTCGGAAGAAGATTCATCGACAGAAGGCTGTTTTATTGGTGGATTTATTTCAAATAGCCCAAGCGGAACAGGCAAAGAATTTTCGTTGCTAACAGGCAGAAAACCTGCTTGCGTTATGTGGTATTCTGACTGGGGACACGAAATTGATTTCGATGTTATCCAGAAAATTATTGATGATGGATATACTCCTCATATGATATGGGAAGCCATGTTAAGCATGCAAACTCGCGATGGTGTAACATTAGATGATATTTTAGAAGGCAAATTTGACAAATACATAAAGCAAACTGCGAGAAATATAAAACAACTTTCAGGAAAAATGCAAATCCGTATTTTTCACGAATTTAATGGTGGAGGATGGTATCCGTGGGGTCCAAAAATTAATGGGAGAGAAGAGGGTGCCGAAAAGTTAAAAATGGCATGGATACGTATACACGATATTTTCTCGGAGGTTGGAGCTAACAAAAATGTTGAGTGGGTTTACTGCTTCTACAAAATGGACAGATGCGATAGCGATGTACAAGATGCAGAATGGAATCAGCCAATAGCATCATATCCTGGCGACGAATATGTAGATTGGGTAGGGGTAGATTTTTATAATTATTTTCCAAAATACGACGAGGTTTGGAAAGATTTTAAGGAGCAGTTTGCAGAGCAGTATTTATATATGTCAGAGAATTTTCCCAATAAACCAATTCAAATATCAGAATTTGCAACTAACCAAGAGGGTGGCGATAAAGGACAGTGGTTTATAGATATGAATGATGATATAAAGAAACTTTTTCCAAGGTTAAAACTTTATAATTATTTTGAAATTAATAAAGAAGCAGATTGGCGAATTGCTAGTTCTCCTGAAAGCCAAAAAGCATTTCAAGAAATAATGAGAGATACATTTAATAGATCATCATCAGCAGGATTAAACAATGTAATAAATACATATAAAACCGATGTTTCATTAATTAATGATACCGATATCCCTACTATTAAAGATTATCTTAAAATGCTTGAAAGCAAGAAAAGCAAAGCTGTAAAAAAGTATTTAGATAAAAAACAATCTGCATATTTTAGCACTATTAACAATCCAATAATAGATGGTAAAATATCGGATAATGAATGGGGTAATCCAACAGGAGAAGTTAGTAATGGTTCAATATTTTATGTTGCGTTTGATGATGATAATTATTATATAGCAGGTAAAATTATTGACAAAACGCCATTACAAAATTCTAAAGACAATGGTGAAGTTTGGAATGGTGATGCCATAGAAGTTGCCATTGGATTTAATCATAAAGCCGAAGAATACAGAGCCAATTTTGGCGATGATGATATACATATAGCCATTAAAGCAAGCGAGCAGGCTTATGTTTGGTCTTGGAAAAAGAACGAGCAATTATCTAATGCCGAGGTTAAAATGCAGAAAACCAAAACGGGTTATAACTTCGAAGTAAAAATTCCATATAAATCGGTATCAAAATTAAAACTAACTAAAGGGAACTGGCACGACTTTGAAATAGCCATTGACAGCGGAGATAAAACAGAAAGGAAAGAACAGTTTAGATGGAATAGTAAAGAAGATGGGTTTTACCGTCATCCATATATGTGGGGAAAATTAATCACAAAAGAAAAAAATAATGAGAAAAGAAGATCACAATAATAGCAAAAGTACAACACGAGAACATGCTGAATTTCATAATCAATACACAAAGGAGAGTGTAGTAAATGATATTAAGTTTTTACAATATATTTATGGAAAAAAATTAAAATTACAACCCGAAGATGTTGACCTTAATTTCAGAAATATATTACGAAAATTAGGAAAAGACATTTACTTTTTTTTACTAACCTTAGAAAACGACGTATCGCCACAAAGTTACATTCAGTATAAACACGATTTTTTACAAAAAAATGTTCCAAATAAAAATCCTCATTTGTTTTTTCTTGCGTGGAATGGCTTAATAAAGAATGATAGTTTTAAAAGGTTGTTGTTGCAAAAGTTTAGTTTACAAGGGTTTAGTCAAAAATTAGCACCTAAACATATTCCATCTTCAAGCTCACCAAACTCGCGCTATAGAACAAAATTAGTTCTTGCAGAAGAAGATATGGAAGTAAATATTGGTGGTAAAAAAAGAAAAGAAGGTAGAAATTTAGACGATGGTAGTGGTTTAATAATGAAAGAAGGTATAATATGGCTTCCAAACGGTAAAGGTTTTATTCTTTTTCCACAAGCATATGTTCCATTAAATCAAACACAAGTAATTGTTATCCGCCACGGAAAATCTATTCACGAATCGGGAGGAGATAACCCCGAATTTGTAGGCTCAGGTTTTTGGGATAATTGGAAAGAAAATAAAAGAATAAGCGGGTCAATAGGCAATACTTTAAAACCTGATGGCATTAATACAGCAAAAGATTTAGGTAAAGATTTTAAAGTAATTACCGATTTATGCACAAAAGAAGGTTTCCCACTATGGTCGTGGTCTAAAGATACTCCCATTTCTGTTTTTGGTAGCGAATCGGAAAACACAGAACAAACCGCTAGGTATTTTTTGCAAGAAGCAGGATACTCAAACATAACATTTGATGCTAATTATGGGCTTAATTCTCAAAAATATGGAGCATTAACTCATAAACATAAAAAAGACGTAATAAATGAAATGCTTAAAATATATGGACCAACAATGAGCGGGAGCAACGATGAGAAAAAAAATTCTTTAAAGAAGATTTTTAAAAATAGATTTTTTCATTTTCCTGAAGGAGAAACTCTAATAGAAGCCGATTGGAGAATTGCATATAGCTTTATCGATTTATTAGAAAAAAACTTAGGTAAAAGGATTTTATTAGCCGATCATTCTGGGGCTTTACGTGTTTTTGAGGCCGTTATTAGAACTTTAGATTTTGCTGAATATAGTTCAATAAAAGAAGGGCAAGATTCAATAATGGCACTTAATTACCAGGCTGGTAGAAATATTAGATATGATTATTTACAGAATAAAAAATATCCGTTAAGAAAAAAATAAATTAATGATAAACCCTATAGAAATATTGATTTTTATAATAGGTTCGTCTTTTGGAGCTGTAATCGTTTATTTATTATTATCAAAAAAAATAAAACAATACAAGCAATTAAGTTTAACAGACCAACTCACTGGTTTACATAATGATAGGGCGTTTAATGGTAGGTTTGAATTTGAAATTAACAGATGCAAAAGATACCATTTACCATTATCAATTTTATTAATAGATGTAGATAATTTTAAAACAATCAACAGTAATTTCGGGTATAAAATTGGAGATAAAGTATTACAAGAGATAACGAATAGAATTAAGCCTGAATTAAGAAATACGGACTTGTTTTTCAGGTATAAGCTTGGCGACGAACTTATAATAATGGCATTAAACACAAATAAGAGAGGTGCTAACGAATTATCAATAAGAATAAAGAATAAGATTAATTATTCTTTTTTTTCCATAGATAATAAAAATAAAAAAGTAACAATTAGTATTGGTGTTTCGGAGTTTGATCTATCTAATCCTAAAAAGGATATAGAAAAAGAAGCCGAAAAGAATTTAAAAGAAGATAAAAAAAATAAGAATGAATAGAATTGCTGTACTGACATCGGGCGGAGATGCACCAGGAATGAATGCTGCCATTAGGGCAGTTGTTAGAGCTAGCCTATATAAAGAAATTGAGATTTTTGGAATTATGCGTGGCTATGAAGGCTTAATAGATGGAGATATAAAGCAAATGGTCTCTAGAGATGTTAGTAATATTATTCAGCGAGGAGGAACTATATTAAAAAGCGCAAGAAGTAAAAGATTTACAACAAAAGAAGGGCGGTTACAGGCTTACAATAATCTTAAAGAAAAGAATATTGATGGACTTATTGTAATAGGAGGAAATGGAACTTTTACAGGAGCAAAAATATTTGGAACTGAATTCGATATCAAAGTTGTAGGAATACCAGGTACCATTGATAACGATTTATACGGTACAGATTATACTATTGGCTATGATACAGCCATAAATACAGTCGTAAGTGCTATTGATAATATAAGAGATACAGCAACAGCTCATAACCGTTTATTCTTTATTGAAGTTATGGGGAGAGATGCTGGATTTTTAGCACTTCGTTCTGGAATTGCAGGTGGTGCCGAGGCTATTCTTATACCCGAAAAACCAACACATTTAGAAAACCTTCATCTGTACTTAGAAAATGGCTTTAAAAAACCAAAATCGAGTGGGATTATACTTGTTGCTGAAGGAGATCACGAAGGTGGAGCTTATGAAATTGCAAAGAAAGTAAGAACAGATTTTGAGAATTACGATGTTCGCGTTACCGTTTTAGGTCATATACAAAGAGGAGGTCGTCCATCAGCTTTCGATCGTGTAACTGCCTCTAAAATGGGAGTAGAAGCAGTAGAGGCGTTAACTAATAAACAAAAAAATATAATGATAGGAGTTAAATGTGGACAAAGCCAGTATGTATCATTCGATTTGGCTATTAAAGGACGTAAACCAATCGACGATCAATTATATAACATATTATCAATTCTAAATTATTAAAAAACTATTTTAACATTAATTAAATTTAAATATTATGAAAACAATTTTACTTTCTGTAACAATTTTAATACTTACTATTGTTGCAAACGCACAAACAGTAACAGATAAAATGTATGCTGATTACGAAAATATTAATATTGAATTTGCAGGTTTTGGAAATTCTACTTTTGATGTTATTCAAAATCCATATTCTACTGGTATTAATACAAGCGATAGTGTTGGGGTCGTTCATTCTGGAAATCAAACATGGTCTGGTTTATGGGCAAATACAAGCGAAACAATTAAATTTACAAACACTAATACTTTTAAAATAAAAGTATATTCTCCAATAATTACTACTTTTAATCTTAAAATTGAAGACCAAAATGATCAAGGTACTTATCATGAAGTAGAATCAACAAATACGGTTATAAATCAATGGGAAGAAATTGAGTTTGATTTTTCAGGAGTACCAACAGATTTATACAATAAATTTGTTTTGTTTTTTGCTTATAATGACACTATAGATACAACATTTTATTTTGACGATTTATTTCTTGATGTTGTTGAAGCGGATACACTACCAGCACAACCAATCGACACAATGTATGCCGATTACGAAAATACGGATATTACTTTTGCTGGTTATGGAAATTGCACCTTCGAAAAAGTAACAAACCCACATATAACAGGTATTAACACAAGTAATAATGTAGGATTAGTACATTCTGGAAATGAAACATGGTCTGGAATGTGGGCAAATACAAGCCACACTATTATGTTTGAAAATAACAATGTAATAAGAATGAAAATATATTCTCCAATAATAACAGCATTTAATATTAAAATTGAGCAACAAGGAAACTCAAGCGTTTCAGATTCAGTAACTACATCAAATACAACAATTAACGAGTGGGAGATATTAGAATTCGATTTTTCCAACTCAACAACAAACGTGTATAATAAATTTATAATGTCATTCGATTTTAATGGAACAACAGATACAACATTCTACTTCGATGATCTATTCTTAGATGTTGACACTACAACTAATAATTCTATTCATTTTATTGATAAAATGACATTTATTAGTGTATACCCTAACCCTACTACAGATTACATAAATTTTGATATTAAAACATTAAATAAAAATGCAACTGTTGTTATTTACAGTAGTAACGGTAAGAAGCTTCTAACTAAAAGTATTAAAAATGGTGTAAATCAAATAAATATTTCTAATTTTAGAAATGGCTTATATTTTTTACAAATAGAAGATGGAAATAGAAGCTTTAGTTCTAAAATTATAAAAGAATAAATGAAGTTATTTTTGTCATACATAATAATTGTTTTAGTTGCAGTAAACAGTTTTGCAGCCGACACTCTTGTTATTTCTAATACAGAAGATGACTATAACTATATGATTATTGGAGAGTATCTTGAAATATTTGAAGATACCTCCAATAATTTTTCTATACAAGAAATAGTAAAACAGTCAGAATTACCGTTTAAACAATGGGAAGACTTAAGTCGTTTTCCATACATTAAAAACTCAAACTCAACTTATTGGATTAGATTTCGAGTAAAAGCAAGTGCCGATTTTGATGGTAGAAATTTTATTTTTGAAAATCTTGATCAACATATCGATAAATTCGAATTTTATATTCCTGATAAAAGAAGTAAGAAATACATAAAATATGAGGTGGGTTACTCAATAAATTTTAATAAACGAAATTTCAAACACAAAAACTTTGTTTTTCAAATACCTATAGAACAAAACGTTAATACATTTTACATTAAAATAAAAACGAAGCATCAAAACCCATTAATTTTTAAACTTAGACCTGTATCATATTTTACATATTATGCCCTAAGCGAATACCTTATTCTTGGCATATATTACGGTATTTTGTTTATTATGCTTTTGTATAATTTCTTTGTATTTATTGCAACAAAAAAGCGGATATACATTTATTATGTAATGTATGTTTTATCATTAGCATTAATTGCTCTTTCTGAAGACGGCCTAGGGTTTCAATATTTATGGCCTAATACTCCATCGTTTAACCCAATTCTTAGTTTCGTTGCTCCAATATTATTAATTGTCTTTTTCTCGCTTTATTCAAGCAATTTTCTTGAACTAAGAACTAAGCTTAAAAGAATTAACCATTATTATTATTTAGCCCTAGTAGTCTATATTGTATTTTATTTCTTTAATGAATTAATATTCAAGCTTAATATTAGTTTTGTCCTATATTTTTTGTTATATATTTTTATTCTTATAGCATCGGTTATTAGTTATAAAAAAGGGGTGAAGCAAGCACGATTCTTTATAATTGGTCAATCATTAATGGTTGTAGGAATGTTATTTCTTATTCTCAGGTTAAGTTTTAGTGCAACTTGGGGTTCAATACTTACATATTATTCTTATCAAATAGGTACCTTATTCGAGATTGTTTTATTCTCTTTTGCTTTATCAGACAGTATTAAAATTATTTCTCACAAATTACAAAAATCTCAGAAAAAAACAATAAATCAACTTAAAGTAAACGAAGAGTTGAAAGAAAAAGTAAACCGAGAACTTGAACAAAAAGTAAAAGAACGAACCTTAGAATTACAAGATAAAAACAAGGCATTAAAACAATCCGAATTTGCATTAACAATAAGTAATTCAGAGTTATCTGAAGTAAATAAAAAACTTAAAATTCAATCTGCGGAAATTAATGAGTTAAACGATAAATTAGAAGAAGATAATAAAAAGCTACTGATCAATGTTAAAGCACTTGTTAAAGCAAGAGCAATGGCTAAGGAACTTGATTTTAATGGTTTCAGTCAACTTTTTCCGAATGAA
>JAMOQL010000199.1 GCA_027064025.1 Bacteroidales bacterium | reverse complement strand
CTTTCAACAAAAAAATCAATAAAACTCTAACTTCATTATCTTCGTCAATTGCCATTTCCATCGTTGTTGGAAAAATAGCTGTCTGATTCCTGTCCACTCCTTGGATGTATTTCATAGTTATTGGCACTTAATTAGAGTATAAAGATACTAATAATCAATAAAATAACCTAATATATTATATAATATTTTACTAATAATTTAAAAATATTTTAGAGGGTTTTTAGACAGTCTGACGCTGGGGATATGCTCACAAACGTATAAATTTATGATTGCAAGAAAAAACAAATGCTGCAATAATAATTTTATCTATTTTTGAAGAACGATAATATAAAATATTCATTCCTATGCACAATAATAAAATGAATAATTTCAACAACATTAACAATTTAACCCTAGATGGATTTAGTGGTGATGAGTATTTCTTAGCACGAATATTTTTAGAACTTTATAAAGGTTTTCCTAATGAACGAAGAATACGAAATGAATATAAAGCCAAGGATGCTGCTGATTATATTATCAAAACTTATGCGCTTGAAAACAAACCAGGACAAATAAGGTCATTGATACAAGTTAGTCAGAAAAACATTGATAATTCAATTAATGAAATTTATAGAAATAACATTGAATCGATGACTTACTATATTATTATCAAGGAAGGGTTTATTGTAATGATTGAAAACAACTACTATAATGTTGTTTATGACGATTCTATTAAATTAACAGAAGTTTTAAAATTAGAGAAAGAGATATTAAAATTCACTAAGAAAAAGAGACGAAATCACTTTTATATGATTGCAAAAGATATTGATGGTTTTAGCCTCAATAAATTTAAGATAAAAAACTATAAAATTGACATAAAACTTCATTATAATGATGATATTGAGGAGTTTAACAAAAGCGCACTTAGTTTCCTAAAACAGAAAGACAAAACAGGTTTATTATTAATACATGGTTTGCCTGGTACAGGCAAAACAACATACATAAGGCACTTAATAAAAAAGGTAAATCGCAAATTTATCTTTTTACCACTGTTTATGGCTAAGGAGTTAAACAGTCCTGATTTATTACCTTTTCTAATTGAGCATAAAAATAGCATATTAATAATTGAAGATAGTGAGAAACTTATAGCCAATAGAGGAACTTCTAATAATGATGGTGGAATATCTACACTATTAAATCTAAGTGATGGACTTGTAAGCGATGCCTTTGGAATAAAAATAATTTGTACTTTTAATACGGGTATTGCAAACATTGACAAGGCTCTTTTGCGTAAAGGGAGACTTATTAATAGGTACGAATTTAAAGAACTAAGTATCGAAAAAGCTAAGAAAATTGCAGAATTAAATAATATATCTTATGATGGTAAAGAACCAATTAGGATTGGGGATTTATTTAATACTGAGGATAATCAAAGTAATTTGATTGATAGGAAAGCGATTGGGTTTAAGTAAGTAGATGGTTTGGATGACAAATTATCTAATCATCAATAAGCCTCCTTTTTTCCACCAACTCCAAATCTTCTCTTCTCTTTTGCAATCCCATTAGCAACCTCAATAGGGTAATTTGGTCTCAAATATTCTAAAACCTAGTTTTTTAAATTATCGTATCTTTGTCAAAAGTTTTTTTTAACATAAACAATGCCTTTTATTAGGCATACTTCCGTTAAGGGTTTACGACTTGAACCTATCATACAAGAAGCACAAAACCGAAGGTTAATTACTAAATAATTCCTCCTTAACTTTCTAATTGTTGGTACTTTTGTTGGTACCTAACAAAAAAGCACCTACAGAAAAATTCTATAAGTGCTTGTAAATCAACGTGGAGAATATCGGAGTCGAACCGATGACCTCTTGACTGCCAGTCAAACGCTCTAGCCAGCTGAGCTAATCCCCCAATTAATATGATTTGGCAAATATATAAATTATTTCTTCTCCTTAACAAGCGCATAATGATAGGCAGCAAGTAAAAGTTTTAGATCGTATATTTCGCTTTTAAGTTTTGTTCCAATATCAGTATCAGCAACGCGCTTTCTAGTTTTTACTTTGGCCAAATATTTAGCATCAGACACCATATCTTTCCCCTCGGTAATAGCTGATAGCTGCGATTCAAAAGTTTGATGGGCAACCAAGACAAGGCCAAAGCTATTGTAGATAAGTGTGTAGCCGGCTATTCCGGTAATTTTCTGATATGCTCTAGACATTCCACCATCGATAACTATTAATTGCCCATTAGCTTTAATAGGGTTTTCTCCTTTTATTACTTTTACTGGCACATGGCCATTTACAATATGCCCTTTATTAGGATCCAAGCCAAATTCTGATAAAATATGCTGCACCACGTTTATTTCATCACGATAGTTAAAGTATGGATTACGATCTTCTGCATGCGTCTCTTTCTCTTTTAAGAAATATCTTTCGAAAGTTGCCATTTTCTTTTTACCAAATAGTGGGGAGTCGGGACCGCACCATAGATACCAAAGAGTATCACGACTCTTTGTTTTAAAATTATTTTTTTCTCTTAAATAATAAGCTTTTCTAGCTATATCATCGAAATAATCTAATAATTTCTTTCCTTTTAATTTTTTGTTATCCCAAATTAACTCTTTGAAACTTCCATCCTCATTTAAAGGAATAGCACCATGAAATAGTAATAAACCATTATATTTCAAATACATACTACCTTTATTATAGAGATAAGTAATATGTCTTTGTAATTTTTCACTTCGCATAAAAGAATCTTGTAATTTATTCATTACTTCCTTCTCAGCATTAGTCAATTTAAATGGATTTGAAGGGTCGATAGTTGGAAAATAATTATCTAATAAAGAATATTCCTTGTCTTCAATAATAACAGTTCCTTTTTTATAGTCTATTTTATCCAGAATAGTTCTACTATCCATTTTAAAATGAGGATTTCTCTTGATTATTTGTCCTTCCAATTTAAACTGAATAATGCTAATGGCTTTATGAATTTGCTTTATAAGAGCTAGTTGTTTTCTACTAAGGTTTTCGATACCGGATTTAGGTACAAAAAGGTCTGCTTTATCGTTACCATATACTTCTGAAGCAAAATTTATCAGTGGATGCAAATTTATCCCATAGCCATCTTCCAAAGTATCAAGGTTATCATATCGCGCACTAATTCTAATTACAATAGCAATATAAGCTAAGCTGCCTGCTGCTGCTCCCATCCATACCACATCATGATTACCCCATTGAATATCTACAGATTTATGTTTTAGTAATTCATCCATTACCTTATCGGGAGAGGGTCCTCTATCGAAAATATCGCCCACAATATGAAGCCTGTCTATTGCTAAATGTTGTATTAATTTACTTAATGTAAAGATAAAGTCTTCAGCTCTATCAAGGTCAATAATACTTTTAAGAATAGCTGAAAAATAAGCTTCTTTATTTACTAGATTTTCATTTACATTTAATAATTCTTCGATAATATATTGAAAGTCTGAAGGTAAAGATTTACGTACTTTGGAACGAGTATATTTCGATGCCAATATGCGAGTAATTTCAATTAAAAGCATTAATTTATTTTCATACCATTTACCAATATCGCCATTAATTTCTTTACGATTAATACTCAACCTGCTCTTAGGATAATAAATAAGTGTGGCAAGTTCTTGTCGTTCTTGCTTACTTAATCTGTCGCCAAAAACTTCATTTATCTTGCGCCTGATAACACCGGAAGCATTGCTTAAAACGTGCTTAAAAGTTTCGTATTCTCCGTGAATATCGGAAAGGAAATGTTCTGTTCCTTTTGGTAAATTTAGAATAGCTTCAAGATTAATAATCTCTGTACTAGCAGATTCTATATTGGGAAACTTTTCTGATAAAAGTTGTAAGAATTTAATATTTTCTTTTACCTCTTCTTGCTTAATATCCCGAGGATGAATAGAATAATCCATATTAGTGAAGTCTATGTTTTAGATATAGCAAAGATATAATCTTTTGATATATAAAAATGGCTTTTTAAGTGTAAAAATGACTGTAACTAATTGAAAAAAAATAATAACCAAAGTAAATTGAACTTTATGTACTTGCCGTGTTGCAAAAATATTTAAAATTTAACCAGAGATAGAAATATGCTTTTGTGTAAATAAAAATATAAAATTTGATTTGTTAATAATATACTTTTGTATATTAATTAAATCTGTAATAAATAATTATATGGATACTTATTATATGGATGGCTGTAAGGATAGAAAGCTTGAAATAGTTTTCTTTGATGATATTTTTGGTTCAGTGATGAAACTTATAGACTTCGATACTAAATTACAGAAAGAAATAGAGTATCATTTGCAAACAGAAGAAGACTTATCAAATAATATTACTGATTATAATGATGATACTATTAAACTGAGAGATAGTTATGATGAGATAATAAATTTTATAAATAAAGAGAGGAAAAGATTAGAAAATATAGAAATATATAAAGATAATAAAGCATTGTTAAATACTACTATAGAGCTTTTTAATTTATATCAATTGGAACTTTCAAAGGCAGTACCTGTTTTAATAGAGATTATTGAAGCGGAAGATGTAAATGAAAAGGATATAGATAGACTAAATGAATATTATCCACAAATGAATAAAAATTTAGACGTAATATTGAATAATTTTTATTCTCAAGCAGAAGATTATGCTAATAAATATGATATTGGACTTGAATAATTTTTTATTTCAGGCAAACTTTTTATAATTACTTTTGTCAGTACGTATAAAGTCTATGAAAAAGTTAAAATTACATATAAGAATTTTACTTGTTCTCATCATAATTGGTGGAATAATAACTACTTATTCTTGCCGAAAGAATAGGAGTATGGAAGCTGTTATTACTGTAAAATTAATGTCAGACACTATGGTTGTTATGCCAGATGTACGTGTAGAAATGACAAAAGGTGATGTAGAAATCATTGGATATACCGATGATAATGGACAATTTATTCACACCTTTGAACAGCCTGTTCAGCTTGACATTAAAGCCTATAATGATACCCTTTCTGGCATTGGTGTTATAAATATTGGGTCCTATGGTCACGACTATGCTAAATCAATATTTATATATTAATAAAGCTAAATATAAAATTTCACTTAATAGTATTTAGCAACTCCCTTAGATGTTTTATTTGATTATAAACTGTTTACTAAAACTATTGTTGCTAGCGGTAAAATTGAATTGATAAACACCATGGCTAAGCTTGTATTTATTTACATTTAATTCTTGAATATACTCTCCTTGCTTATATTTTTTATTATCAATAATTCTAGTTATAAAACTACCTTTAATATCGTAAACATCAAGACTAACAACATCTGTATGCTTTAGTTTAAATGAAAAATAAATAATATTATCACTTGGATTTGGATATATAGAAGATGATATTTCTTGTATATCCGTTGAGTTATCTTGTATTGATAAATTAGTTTCAGGATTAATAATAGCAGTCCAGATAGATAGATGATTATTAGCGTCGAATCTAGTCCAAATAGGTCTTATTATTCCATTTTGCACAGAGATATTATTATAATCTCCAAAGAAAACATTTGATGTAGGTATAAAAGGAGACTCACTAATTTTATAGTTTTCAAAACTTTGACCACCATCTTTCGAAACAGCTAGAAATACATCTGTAAGTTTATTATTATAATTGCGTCTATCATAAAAAACAAAGTAAATAAAGCCGGTATTTTGGTCAATATCCATCCAAGTAAGGAATTGATGATTTTGAGTAGTATCATTATTAACACGAATTGGGGATGTCCAATTGTTACCACCGTCAGAAGAACTTACAACCCAAATATCAGTATTATCGGTTCCGTTGCGCTGATCACTCCAGTTGACATAAATATTTCCATTATATTGACCTCCACTCACATCACAATCAGTAATTGGAAGACCATTGCAACGGCTAATTCCTGGAATATCATAGTCCCAACCTCCTGGTATTGATGTTATGACAATATCGGTGTCGAGCCAAGTGTTTCCTCCGTCGATACTTCTATCAAACACAAGTCCATCAGGTCCTGCCCAAGTAACATAAATTTCGCCATTAGGTCCCACGGCAGGAACAGCACCTTCAACGGTGTTATCACTATCTACACAATCGCCGGAAGTTTGATTTATTCTTTTTGCTACCGACCATGAGGCTCCGTTATCAGTAGATTTTGAAAATAGGATATTACTTTTTTTGGCAGGATTACTGGTGTTATATTTATCAAATTGAGTCCAAGTAACATACATATTGTTATTTGTTTTATCAATAGCAATCCATTCCTTATCCTGTGCATAATCAGGTCCTCCATTAAGCCCCATAAAAGTATCAATTGTCCATTGGTTTTGCTGCAAATTGTATTTCTGACAAATAATTCTATCTATCCAATGTCCTGTTCCAGAAGGGGGATTTGAAAGATGAAGAAAAAGAAAATTTCCGGCAGTATCGGAGGTAATGCAAGGATCTCCCATAACTCCAGAATTGGATTTAAGAGTATCAAAAGACCATGTACGGCCGGTATCAGTACTTATGTAAACCTTATCGATATTAGCTCCGGCCATTATTATTGCCGGATTATTTGAATTGATAAATATGGATGGTTCTACAGGGTTTCCTATGGTGCCAATCATTATATTTTGTGGTTGAGAATATAAAACTGTGGCAAATAGTACTATCAATAAAGTTATAAATGATTTCATTACATTTAAATTGTAAATTAAAAGAGGCTAATTTATAAAAAAATCAAATGGATATAACTCAGACTATTAATAAATATGTAAAGGTTAGCTTTGAAAATATGGAAAATATTTCGTAATTAAAGAATAAAAACTAAATGCTATTTTCCTCGTCCTGTAAGAACAATAATGATAGTATAGAACAATATTTTAATATCAACAGAGATACTCATATTCTCAAGATAAAGAATATCATATTTCAATCTTTCCACCATTTCCTCAACATTTTCTGCGTAACCATATTTTACCTGTCCCCAAGAAGTAATACCGGGTTTTATTTTCAATAAAAGCTTATAATGTGGAGCCACTTTTACAATTTGGTCAATAAAATATTGCCTTTCGGGTCTATAGCCCACAATACTCATATCTCCTTTAATGACAGTAAAGAACTGAGGTATTTCGTCAAGTCTAACTTTGCGCATAAATTTACCAAAAGGAGTAATCCGAGAGTCATTTTCGGAGCTAAGTTGTGGCCCATTTTCTTCTGCATTCTCAACCATAGTTCTGAACTTAAGCATATTAAATGGCTTTCCGTTAATTCCAATTCTTTCTTGAGAATAAAATATCGGTCCTTTAGAAGTAAAATAAACACCTAAAGCAGTAAAGATATACAGAGGTGATAATAAAATAATTGCTATGATTGATAAAACGATATCCATTAATCTTTTCAGAACAATTTGCCAATAAGGCATGATGTCGGGATATATCTGAATTAACGGAGCTTGAAAAATAGCTGTCATTTTAACAGATCCTAGCATTATATCGTACATATCGGGAATGATTTTTATTACTACTTTACTGTTTCGCAGAGTAGTAATAATACTTTTTATTTTAGTATGTTCGCTGGGGTCGATTGCAATAATAACTTCTTCAATCTTCTCTTTTTCAATAATTTCATCCATCTTTGAAAAATGTCCATAATGATGTAAATGTTGAGCGAGTTTATAGTTATCAGCCTCATTTACATGTACAAAACCCATAAATTTATTTCCTGAAGAAATATATTGGTTTGAAATATCAAGAAAAATGGAAGTAGCATTTCCATTACCTCCAACAATAAGTGTTTTGAATCCGATATCTCCATTATGAATTTTTCTTACTGTGATGGTAGTAATAATCAATCTAAAAAAAGCTGTTAACGAGAAGTGAATTATAAATAACACTATAGCAAATACATAAAGTTCTTTATAGCTATGTACATAATCATCTAATATTATTGCAAAAAAGATTAGGGAAACTCCAATAAGGCTACTCATAAATGTCAATCCAAGTTCTCTAATTCTTGATTTGCGATATACGGCTTTATAATTACCTAAGAATAAATAAAATAGCACCCATAAAACAGGGATTATCAAAAGTCCGGAGTAAAATTTGGAATCATTAAGAATAACTTCTTTTAAATTATCTTCAATGGGAGAATAACTATGTTTACGATAAGCAAAAAACAGAGCCCAAGCAATAGTTGCCGATAAATAATCCGCTAATAAATACTTTATGGTCTGTAATTTATTGTTCATTAGAAATGCATTATTTTAATATTATCTATAAATATTTTAGCAGAATCTAATGATCCTAAGTCTGCTTTAAAAGAAACTCTATAAGATTTAGCATTAGGATAGTAGCTTACTAGTTCTGTAAAATTCACATAAAGCTTTTTCCACTTTGTTGTTGGATTAACCATCATATGACTAACATCTCTAACTGTGTTTCCGGGTAGATATACATACATTCCAATATAAAGTGGTGTTTGTGTGTTTTTTACATTCATTTCCATCACGACATAAGCTCCACTTTTTGGTAAATTAAATTCTTTTGAACTTTGCCCTCTATATGTTTTATGTCCGGCATCCAAATCTATTTCTCCAGAGTAATCCCCTTCGTAAACATCTAGTTTGCTTTTTCTTATCTTAGTTGAAGAACCGGAAACAGAGTCAATACTTATTCCTCCTTCTTCAAAATCTTCTTCTCCTTTGGAGTTCCATGGGAAAACTACACCGTCAACATATTTAAAAGTTGGAGAAAAAGAAAATATTTCTCCTGGTACTAAGTTTATAACTTTATTTATACTAGTATAAAAAGGATTTATGGTTCTTGTGGCAGCTATACCATTGAGGATTACCCCTGGTCGAATTGTTAAATTATGATTTCCATTGGCAAGAATAGGGATAGTAAAAGGAATTTGATATGCTCCTACTAAATCATTGTCACTATATATCCATATGTCTTGGATGTCCACAGAATCAGTACCTTGCATTGGTTCTGCTTTAAATGAGACAGAATTGATAGAAATCTTAGCAGGCATATCTTCATCCGGGTTGATAATCTCGCATGAGCTAGCCAATAAAAGTCCTGATATTAATAGAATGTAAAAATGCTTCATATTAAGTCCATAATGATAATGCAACGATTATTAATTAAAATTATTATTAAAAAATTAAAGAATAAAAAAGCTTATTTGGTTAGATTCTGAAATATATGTTCTAAACTTATTTCTTCAGATTGCAATCCTATTAATGTAAGGTTGTTGTTTTTTGCGAAATCATAAATAAGTGGGCGGATATCACTTTGATTATCAACAGTTATTTTCCATTTTCCATTTTCCATTTTTACAATATTGTTTATTCCGGAAATATTTTTTAATTGCACCTCATTAATATTTTCTTTAAACTCCACAATTACAACTTCTTTATCTTTCCATAGCTTTTGAATTTCGCTTTTCGGACTATCGGCAATAAGTTTACCTTCATTAATAATAATGATTCTATCACATACGGCTTCAACTTCTTGCATTATATGAGAGGAGAATAGTACTGTTTTAGTAGCACCAACTTTTTTAATAAGGTTTCTTATTTCAATTAACTGATTTGGGTCTAATCCACTTGTTGGTTCATCAAGTATAAGCACGTCAGGATTATGTATAAAAGCTTGAGCTAGTCCAACCCTTTGCTTATAACCTTTTGATAAAGCGCCAATTTTTTTATGTTGCTCGTTAGTGAGTTTTGTTAGCTCTATTATTTCTTTTATACGTTCTTTTTTATTCTTAATTTTAAAAATGCCAGCAACAAATTCTAAATATTCTCTCACGTACATTTCATGATATAGAGGATTGCTTTCCGGAAGGTAACCGATACTGTTTTTTACTTTCAGAGGTTCTTCAAAAATATCATATCCCATAACTTTTATATTCCCGGAAGTGGGTGGAATAAATCCTGTTATGATTTTCATAAGAGTAGATTTTCCTGCTCCATTTGGACCTAAAAGCCCTACTATTTCAGAATTTTCAATATTAATGCTAATGTCGTCTAAAGCTTTTTGTTGGCCATAAACCTTGCTAATATTTGAGATGTTTATTGACATAATATTTTATTTCTTTTTCTTTGCCCATGAATCTTTCAAAGAAACAGTACGATTAAAGATAAGTTTTTCGGAAGTACTTTCCTTATCAACACAGAAATATCCCAATCTCATAAATTGGAATTTATCTTCAGGTTTAGCAGTAGCTAAATGTGGTTCTAACTTACAATTAGGTAATACTTGTAAAGATTTCGGATTAATAAATTCTTTAAAGTCAACATCTTTATGCCCAAGAGGATCTTCATCAGTAAAAAGTCTATCATAAAGTCTAACTTCTGCATTGATACATTTCTCGTCATTAACCCAATGAAGTGTTCCTTTCACTTTTCTACTTACACCACTTCCACTCTTTGTTTCAGGATCGTACGTACATAGTATCTCGGTTACATTTCCGTTGTCATCGGTAATATAATCTTCACATTTAATAATATATGCACCTTTAAGTCTTACTTCTTTACCTGGTGTCAGGCGGAAGAACTTCTTAGGAGCATCAATCATAAAATCGTTTTTTTCGATAAATAGATTTCTGCCAAAAGGGATATTCCTTTTATCGCTATTTTCATCCTCAGGATTATTAATCAATTCTAAATCTTCGAATTTCCCTTCCGGATAATTAGTAATGGTGAGTTTTACTGGGTCCAAAACAGCCATTACTCTATCTGTTATTTTATTAAGATGTTCTCTTACAAAAAATTCTAGCAGGCTGTATTCTATTACGTTATCGCGTTTTGCGACTCCAATTCTATCAGCAAAATTTCGGATAGATTCAGGAGTATAACCTCTTCTCCTAAGTCCTGAAACTGTGGGCATACGAGGGTCATCCCAACCATTAACATAATTCTCTTCTACCAATTGCAAGAGTTTTCTTTTACTCATTACAGTGTAATTGAGATTTAGCCTTGCAAACTCAATTTGCTGAGGACGGTCTCCTTCTGCTATTTGGTCTAAAAACCAATTATATAAAGGTTTATGATTTTCAAATTCTAATGTACAGATTGAATGAGTAATTTTTTCGATATAATCACTTTGTCCATGGGCAAAATCATACATTGGATAAATGCACCATTTATCTCCAGTACGGTGATGGTGAGCATGCATAATTCGATACATTACAGGGTCACGCATTTGCATATTTGGAGAACTCATATCCACTTTAGCACGAAGCACTTTGGCTCCATCTTCGAATTCTCCTGCATGCATTCTCTCAAATAGGTCTAAATTCTCTTCAACTGTCCTAGCTCTAAATGGGCTTTCTATACCTGGTTTTTGAGGGGTTCCTCTTTGCTCACTAATGGTTTCAGAATCCTGATCATCAACATAGGCTTTACCTTCTTTTATTAGCTTCACTGCCCAGTCGTATAGTTGTTGAAAATAATCAGAAGTATAGCATATTTCTCCATCCCAATCAAAGCCTAACCATTTTACATCTTCAACTATACTCTTTACGTATTCATCCTCCTCTTTTGTTGGATTGGTATCGTCAAATCGTAGATTAGTTTTTCCATTATATTTTTTACCTAATCCAAAGTTAAGGCATATACTCTTAGCATGTCCAATATGTAGATAGCCATTAGGCTCAGGAGGGAATCGAGTGTGTACTCTATTGCTGTTTTTCCCTTCCGACAAATCTTTTTCAATTATTTGTTCTATAAAATTTAGCGACTTTTCGTTATCTGCTTCCATTACTCATTTATATTCTATAAAAAATTAATCGACAAAAGTACAGAAATTTATGATTCTATTTTCCTTATCACGATATTAATAACACAAATTTACAGAGCTGCTGATTTTATTCAAAATTGGAGTAATTGTAGATGTTTTATTGAGTTTATTAAATGATAATATTAAGTTCTAAAGTATAAATTCCTTGGTATCTGAGTTAATTAATTTAGGTAAGCAAACAGGCAATGAAATAATATTTTGGTCAATAATAACTGAAAAAACGTAATGTTTTTTTAAAAAATATAATTTTTCTATTTAAATATTATAAAATTCACGTTCGTAATACACGGTTTAATACATTACTATACAAATGTTTAAGTATTGTATGTGGTAACTATTTATATTAAAAAACCAGATAATAAAATAGAAATAAAAAAAAGACAAAATATTATAGATAATTAGTAATTTTGTAGCCTTATGCAAATAGAAGTATTAAAATCTAAAATCCATAGAGTTAAGGTCACTCAAGCCGATCTAAACTATATTGGAAGCATTACCATAGACGAAGATCTAATGGATGCTGTGGATATTATTGAAAACGAGCGTGTGCATATTTTTGATATAAATAATGGCGAACGTTTCGACACTTATGTTATTAAGGGAGAAAGAGGAAGTGGCATTATAGGTGTTAATGGTGCTGCGGCTAGAAAAGTACAAGTTGATGATTATTTGATTATTGTCTCTTACGCACGTGTAGATTTTGAAGAAGCTAAAAAACATCAGGCTGCAATTATTTTCCCTACAGATGAAAATAAACCTCAATAATTTTGAAAAAGAAACTTATTCCCATTCTTAAATTAGTTTCTGCACTAGGTCTTGGTGTATTTATTATTTATTTGTCGCTTAAAGATCTTAGTCCTCAAGCTAAAGAAGATATTATTAATAGTTTTAAATTGGCTGACTATTCATGGGTCTTATTCTCTATTTTTATTGGAATCCTTAGTCATATCACTCGTGCTATCCGATGGAAAATATTACTTCAACCGATGGGATATAATCCAAGTATTAAAACAAGTTTTCTTGCTGTAATGATAGGATATTTTGCTAATTTGGGCATCCCGCGTTCGGGAGAAGTTGCCAGATGTAGCATTCTCTTTAAAGAAGAGGGGATACCTGTAAACAAAAGTTTTGGAACTGTAATTGTTGAACGTTCTATTGATATGGTTCTTTTCTTTTCCCTGTTCTTAATTACCTTTCTGGTAGAATACAAGCGACTTGATGAATATGTAAGAACCCATATTTATCCTGCTATTAACGAGAAATTTTCCTTTATATCAGTAGATATGCTTTTTGGTAAATTGCTGCTTGCGACAGTAATTATTGGTGTTATTATATATTTTGTTTTTGGTAAAAGAATTAAGAAAAGTTCTTTATTTCAAAAGATTTTTAAAATGCTATTAGGAGTTTGGGAAGGGCTTAAAAGTATTTCTAAAATTAAAAATCCCTTTCTGTTTATTAGTTATTCTTTATTGATATGGTTATTTTATTTCTTAATGATTTATACATGTCTTTTTAGCTTACCAGAAACAAGTGGCTTGGGTATGAGCGCCGCATTAACAGTGCTTGTACTTGGTTCAATAGGTATTATGATTACTCCCGGAGGTATAGGCCTTTATCCTGTAATAGTTGCACAAACATTAGTTCTCTATGGTATTACAAAAGATTCAGGCTATGGAGATGCTATCGGTTGGATTACCTGGAGCGCACAAACATTAATGATAATTGTTTTTGGTGCTGCATCACTTATTTACGTTAGTCTAAATAAAAAGAAAACCAATGAGTTATCATCAAAAAATTAAATCCAAGATTATTAATTACTCTCAACTTGATAATCTTATTGCTAATTGGAAAAAAGCTAATGAGAGAATTGTATTCACCAACGGTTGCTTCGATATTATTCATCAAGGACATATAGATTATTTATCTAAAGCCAAAGATTTAGGGTCTAAGCTTATTATAGGTGTTAACACTGATCGTTCTGTTAGCGCTATTAAAGGAAAACACAGACCTATTCAAGATGAATATTCACGTTTGACAATACTTGCGGCAATGGAATTTGTGGACGCTGTAATTCTTTTTGATGAGGATACTCCAATAAATCTAATAAGTCGAATAATTCCTGATATTCTTGTAAAAGGTAGTGACTATAAGGCTGAAAATATTGTTGGATATGATGTAGTTACTGGAAATGGAGGTAAAGTAGAAACTTTGGATTTTCTGGAAGGTTTTTCAACATCTAACATCGAAAAAAGAATTATAGGGGCTAATTAACCCGGGTTATTCACAAATAATCCTGGCGATTTAGTAAAACTGAGGTTAATAAATTTGAATATTTTTAAAACACTCCAATTTGAGATTTTTTAAATCAACTTGTTTCGGGAGGTTTTTCCTGTATTGTATTCTGCTATTCATTACTTATTTATACAATTTTCTTTGCTTTTGTATAAATCGGTATAATATTCTACAAAGATTACCGATACAAAAGAGCCGGCAATGTTATAAAGAATATTACCTGTATTAATTTGGTAGTTATCAATATGTTAACGACTAGGAATAGAGGAGTTAGCATAAGACGTAAAAGGAATTTTATTAATGGAAAAATGATTATATGGAGAAACTCTTAAAAAATTAAATGCGTTTGCGCTGAATATGATTATGTCAAAATATTATTTTAGCATTACTTGCCATTTTTATTACCTTTGTCAATTGATACGTATCCATGATTTAATTAAATTTCATGGAGAATAATATATATAATTAACATAGAACAAATGTATTCTGAGAATAATGCTTTTCAATCAAGAGGGTGCTGTCATGTACCTGTAGCTAATCAGAAGAACGAAAATATAAACCAGCACAGTTGTTGTAAACTAGATGCTTACGATTATTTAGCCGATATTAATTTTGTAGGTGATAAACGTTACTTTGATATTGTTGAAGTTAGGTTTAAAAACAATCGTAAAGATTTTTTTCGTGCTTCCGAAGGTGAAATATATAGAACAGGCGATATAGTAGCGGTAGAAGCTAGCCCTGGTCACGACATAGGAATAGTGAGTCTGAGTGGTGAAATTGTTCGTCTTCAGATGAAGAAGAAAAAAGTTGACCCTAAAGATCCTTCCATTAAAAAAATCTACAGAATAGCTAGAAATAGCGATATTGAGAAATGGACTCATGCTGCTTCATTGGAAACGAAATCAATGATTCAAACTCGCATAATTGTTGATGAGTTAGGCCTTGAAATGAAAATAAATGATGTTGAGTATCAGGGAGATGGCACAAAGGCTATTTTTTATTATACTGCTGAAGGGAGAGTCGATTTTAGGGAATTAATTAAAATTCTTGCTGAAAAGTTTAGCGTAAGGATAGAAATGAAGCAGATAGGAGTTAGACAAGAGTCTAGTCGCCTTGGAGGAATTGGGTCTTGTGGACGAGAGCTATGTTGTAGTAGTTGGTTGACAGATTTTAAATCTGTTTCTACAACTTCGGCGCGCACACAACAACTGTCTATGAATCCTCAAAAACTTGCCGGTCAATGTGGTAAACTCAAATGCTGCTTGAATTTTGAAAATGATAATTATAAAGATGAAGCTGAAAAGTTCCCTCCTACACAGCGAAATTTGAAAACAAAATCTGGTGAAGCTTTCTTCCAAAAAATGGATATTCTTAGTGGAATGATGTGGTATTCTCCTAAAGACAACCCTTCAAATTATATTCCTATTCATAGAGATGATGTTAAAAAAATTCAGGAAATGAATGCTAAAGGTAATGACCCGGATTCATTTGATATCTATACTGATACTAAAGAACAGGAAGTAAAATATGATAATGTTATAGGACAAGATGATTTAACACGTTTCGATAAAAAAGATAAACAATCTAATAAGAGAAATTCGAAACGTAAGAATAGAAACAATAAATCTAAGAATAATTCTGGAAGAAATAATAATGATTCAAAGAATAAGATTGCTAAGGCTGAGAATAAAGGGGATAAGGTAGATGTTAAATCTAATTCTGATAATAGAAATAAGAGAAAATCTAAAAATAAGAACAGAAAACGCAAAAAGGCTAATAATAATTATGAGAAAAATTAATATTAATGAATAGTATTATTAGTAGATATAAAAGATTATTTTTTTTAACTAGTATCAGTATTTTAGTGGTATTAATTTCTTGTAATTCACAGAGTTTTTACGATCATAATGAAAAAACTCCACAATTATGGAGTAGTGATGATACTTTGCATTTTAATTTTGAAGTTACGGATACAATTAATCCCTACAATATGTATATTAATTTGCGTAATACTACTGATTATGAGTATTCTAATATTTATTTTTTTATGCAAATTCATTTTCCTGATGGAAGAAAAGCGATTGATACTTTAGAGATTTTTCTGGCTGATAGAAATGGTAAATGGCTAGGTAAAGGAATGGGAAAAAATAAAGATCAACAGGTTCTATTTCGTAAAAGAGGTAGGTTTCCAATGAGTGGTAATTATCATATTTGCATTGAACAAGCAATGAGGAAAAAACAATTAATGGGTATTAAATCCGTTGGAATTAGAATAGAGAGAACACAATAGATTGATATCTTGAAATAATTTACTTGCTGAATGAAAGACAAAGTTATAAAAAAGAAAAAAGAAGCTAAATCTAGTATTGGTAGGATATTGCGTATCTTATGGTTGATATTTTTTAGTGGTATTGCCTTTTTGGTATTGCTTTTTTACTCAATTTCTGCTGGTTGGCTTGGTTTTATGCCCAGTTTCGAAGAGCTTGAAAATCCAAAGAGTAATCTTGCCTCAGAAATTTATTCTGCCGACCAAGTTTTAATAGGTAAATATTATATTGAAAACCGTTCTAATGTACACTTTGATGATTTATCACCATATTTGGTAGAAGCTTTAGTTGCAACAGAGGATGCGCGTTTTTATGAACATAGCGGGATAGACTTACGTGCTTTATTGAGAGTGTTTAAAGGTGTAATACTTCGTCAGCATGCAGGTGGTGGTTCTACTGTAACTCAACAGCTCGCCAAAAACCTATTTCCTAGAGGTAAAGTTTCTAAACTTGGTGTTGTGGTGCAGAAATTTAAAGAATGGGTAATAGCTACAAAATTAGAGTATAACTATACCAAGAATGAGATATTGGCAATGTATCTTAATACAGTTACATTCGGTAGCAATTCTTATGGTATAAAAACAGCTGCCAAAACATATTTTGGTAAAACTCCTTCAACTCTTAATAGACAAGAAGCTAGTATGTTAATCGGAATGCTTCGTGCTCCTTCATATTACAATCCTGTGAGAAATCACGAAAGAGCTAAGAAACGTCGTGAAGTAGTTTTAGCACAACAGTTGAAATATGGTTATATCGACAAGCAAACATATGATTCTATAAGGTTATTGCCCTTGGATATGTCAAACTATAAGCCCCTTGATCATAAAGATGGTACAGCAACATATTTCAGAGAGTATTTGAGGTCTTATATGAAAAAATGGTGTGCCACTCATTTCAAAGCTGATGGTACTCCTTACAATCTTTATAGAGATGGATTAAAAGTTTATACTACTTTAAATTCTAGAATGCAAAAATATGCTGAAGAAGCTGTTAAGGAACATCTTGGAGGTGATTTGCAACCTGCATTTTTTAAGCATTGGAGTAATAAAAAGAGATATCCCAATGCGCCTTTTTATAGAATTAGTAAAAAGGAAAAAGAAAGAATCCTTATGGCTGCAGTGAAGAGGTCTCCTAGATATTATTGGATGCATATACGTAAGATACCTGAAGATTCTATTTTGAAAACATTTCAGGACAGTGTGCCAATGCGACTATTTAGTTGGAAAGGAGATATTGATACTGTAATGACACCAATGGATAGTATCTTATACTATAAGTATTTTCTTCAAACCGGAATGTTAGCCGTAGAGCCAAGTACCGGATTTATCAGAGCATATGTTGGAGGTATTGATTATCATCATTTTCAGTATGACCACGTAATGGTTGGTAAGCGACAAGTAGGTTCAACATTTAAGCCTTTTGTTTATGCTTCAGCAATGCAAGAACTTGGTTATACTCCATGTACTAAAGTCCCAAATGTGCCGGTAAGTTTCAAAATGCCTGCCGGTCAGCCGCCTTATACTCCTAAAAATTCTGATGATGATAGAGAAGGAGAAATGGTTACCTTAAAATGGGCGTTAGCGAACTCGGTAAATTATATTTCTGCATTCTTAATTAGTCAGGTTAAACCGGCGAAGGTCATTGAATTAGCTCGTAAAATGGGCGTTAAATCTGATATAGATCCTGTACCCGCAATATGCCTTGGCACTCCAAGTCTTTCTGTTTATGAGATGGTTGGAGCTACAGCTACCTATGCTAATAAAGGTATTTATCAAAAACCAATTTTCCTAACTCGTATTGAAGATAAGAATGGAAATACTATTGAGACTTTTCACAGTGAAGCTACTGATGCTTTGGATCAACGTACTGCATATCTAATGCTTAGTTTAATGAAAGGTGTTGTTGAATCTGGAACAGGGGTTAGACTTAAATATAAGTATAAGTTTAAAAATCCAATAGCCGGAAAAACCGGTACTACTGACAATAATTCTGATGGTTGGTTTATGGGGCTTACTCCGGATTTGGTTGCTGGTGTTTGGGTTGGAGCAGAAGATAGATCTGTTCATTTCCGGAGCACTCATTTAGGTCAAGGAGCAAATATGGCACTCCCTATCTGGGCTTTATTTATGAAGAAGGTTTATGCCGATTCAACTTTTAATATTTCTAAAGGTGATTTTGAAAAACCGGCGTCATTAAAAGATGTTGATCTCGACTGTAATAATGATTCTAATGATAATACACAAGTAGAACAAATTACTGATGAGTTTGATTTTTAAGGGGGTATTTGATTTATTAATAGTCTGTAAATTATAAATGCAACTTTTAGAGGGCTTTCATAAAATTTATTACATTTGCAAGATTACTTACTAATTTTATTAAAATGGAGGACTTATATAGCTCAAAAAATCTACTTCAGATGATGGATGGGAATTTTTCTGAGGTTAGAGAATTAGCATTAATGCTTTTCGATCTTGGACCTCAAATGATTGATGAAATAGAATCTGCAATTGAAAATGAACAGTGGAATAAAGCCGGAGATGTTTCTCATAAATTAAAAAGTACTCTTAAGTTATGGAGTATGAAGAGTATTGTTCCTTTTGCTTTATACATTGAAGAGAACGGTGCTAAAAGTCAAAATATAGAAGATATAAAAGAAAATTTTAAAAATTTAAAAATTGGCTTTCAAAAAATACTCGATAAAATGAAATCTGAATTTAGCTAAATGATTTAATTAAATCTTCAATTCTTTCTTTAGTAAGTCTTTTTAGTTCTTCTTCATTCAAAGATTCTATAGTTTCTCTATCTATTTCTTTACCAAAGACCACTTTCAATCTTTGAGGTTTTATTAACCAAGATGTTTTGTTATTTATTTCCCAAAGGCCAATAAATGCCATAGGTATTATTGGTACATTAGCTTTTTTTACCATTACAAATGGTAGTTTTTTAAATGATCCCATTGATGGCTTTGTTGAGCGTGTACCTTCAGGAAAAATGAGAATGCTTTTACCTTTTTTAATTTCATCTACAGTATTCATCATGGTTTTATAGGATGCTCTGGCATTAGACCTGTCTATTGGGAAATTTCCATATTTCTTTAAAACCCATCCATATAAAGGCACTTTAAAATGACTGGCAGCTTGTATTCCCCAGAAATTCTGTGGAATCGTTGATAGTACTAGTGGAATATCAAACATGCTTACATGATTTGGCATATAAATATGATTGTCATCTAAATTAATAGGCGATTCATACACAACATCAACTCTTATTAATAATAATTTAAAGAATGTCTTTAAAAAGGAACGTATCCAAACAACATATTTATCATAAGGCCAAATAGTAGCAACCACCATAAACCATAGAAGAAATATTATAAACAATAAGAATGCTATTAACCACTCCCATATAGCGATAATATATTTCATTAACTAAGAATATATTTATAAAGCCGTTTAGTATTTGCTAAACGGCTTTATGTTTTATTTTAAAAATCAAATTATTTACCTACAATGTTGTTTAATTCTTCAGGAGTGATAGGAATTCGTTTGTCTCCCATAATGCGACCACCATTTTCAGTAACTAATATATCATCTTCGAGTCTTATTCCTCCAAAGTCTCTATACTCATTTACTTTATCAAAGTTAATAAAGTCAGTGTTTATATTTTCTGCTTTCCATTTGTCCATTAGGGCAGGAATAAAGTAAATTCCTGGTTCGTTTGTTAAAACAAAGTTTGTTTTTAGTTCACGTGCCAATCTTAGATAAGCGGTTCCAAATTGAGAGCTCCTTTGCATTCCTTCGCTATATCCAACATAGTTTTCGCCATAATCTTCCATATCATGTACGTCTAGTCCCATCATATGGCCTAGTCCGTGTGGCATAAATAAAGCGTGAGCTCCAGCAGCAACAGCTTCATCAATATCACCTTTCATAAGACCCAAATCCTTCATCCCTGAAGCTATGGTTTTGGCAGCTAAAAGGTGCATGTCTTTATATAATATTCCTGGTTTTATGGCATCTCTTACATTATTATTTGCTGCCAGCACGATTTCGTATATTTCTCTTTGTTTTTGCGTAAATACTCCACCAACAGGAAATGTACGTGTATTGTCGGTTGCATAACCCATTGAAGATTCAAAACCACAGTCCACTAATAATAGGTCACCATTTTTTAACGTGTTGTTATGTAAATGATTATGAAGTGTTTCTCCACGTTTTGAAAGAATTATAGGAAATGAAATATGACCACCATGTTTTAATACAACACTTTCTACTGCACCTGTAATATATTGTTCATGAGCTCCATCTTTTGCTAATCGCATTGCTGTTGTATGCATTTCGTATCCAACAGACATAATTTCGTCCAGATGAGCAATCTCATATTTGTCTTTTATGTTTCTTAAAGAAACGATAGCTTTAATTAATTCAACAGAAGCAGCATTTTTAGTGTCCTTGGCTTTTATTCCTGTAAGTTCTTCAATAAGAATCATATTATCAGCTCTGTAAGGAGGAGTGAAATGTATCTTTCTTCCTTGTTTAACAGCATTTTGTATGTATGCAAAAAGGCCGTTAAAAGGTTTTGTGTTGTCTACTCCAACTTCCTTTGCCTGCTCGGCAACAGAAGCTTGTGGTCCCATCCAAATAATATCATCAATTTCTACATCATTACCGAAAATAATATCTTTATTCTCGTCTAAATCCATTATAGCCGCATAGCTAGGATGATTTAATCCAAAGAAATATAAAAATGTTGAATCTTGACGAAAATGATATGTATTGTCAGGATAATTCATTGGGGCTTCGTTATTGCCTAGAATTAATACAATCCCATTTGATATAGAAGAATGCAAGCGCTTTCTTCTTTCTATGTAAACTTCTTTATTAAACATATGTTGTGTTGTTTTAAATTAACTATTTATAAAGTCACAAAGTTAGTAATAATACTTGAATATGGATATTAATTTAAGTTTTTCCGTGGTTTAGTTATAAATATTATTTTGATGAATATTTGAAAAAAATTAAGTTTTTTTGTTTTGCTTAATCGTCAAGATTATTTGTGGATAATCTTGGTTAATAAGTGTTGTTACAACCTTAATTCTATCAACATATTCGTGTTAGCATTTTATTAAATGAAATTAGTACTTGACAACACAATATTTTACTTTTGAATTCGTATTATTATGCATTAAAACATCTTAATAGAGATTTAATCTCAAATGTTTTTTTGTTGATTTTGTTTAAATTTAATAAGATAAAATATATAAAATATTGATTATGAAGATATTTAGTATAAAGCTAGCTTCGTTATTATTAATTACTAGCGTATTTTTGGGAAGTTGTGTGAGTATGAAAAAGTATAAGGAACTTCAGTCAAAACGCGATAAAATTGATCAAGAAATTAGTAGATTGAAGGATGAGAATCAGAATCTGCAAATATCAAACAATGAAAAATCTGCATTAGTAGCAAAATATCGTCAACAAGCTAAAAACTTAAAAGAGGATACCACTGTTATGGGACGAAAGTATCGCTCTATGGCTGATCGTTATAAGAATTTGAATAAGAATTATCAGGATTTATTAGCTCAAAATCAAGAACTTATTAGTGGAAATCAGGCAGAAACAAAAAGGATTCTTTCTCAACTACAGAAATCCCAGACTGATTTGATAAAACGAGAAGATTCATTGGCTGTTTTAGAGGATGAGTTTGCAAAGCGTAAAAAGGAATTAGACTTATTGAGTCAACAATTGGCAGCACTTCAAGGAAATCTAGCCCAAAAGGAAGCAGCTTATAATGCTCTTAATGCCGAGGTTCAACAAAAAGATAGTCTTATGAAAGTTCTTAAGAATAGCGTTGCTGATGCTCTAGTTGGCTTCGAAAAAGATGGACTTTCTGTTAGTAATAGAAATGGGAGGGTATACGTATCTATGGAAAATAAACTTATGTTTGCAAGTGGAAGTTTTGTTGTAAATCCAAAAGGTAAAAATGCACTTTTAAAGCTAGCTAGTGTTCTTCAAGACAATCCTGATATTAATATCCTTGTTGAGGGTCACACAGATAGTATTCCGTATAATGGTAAAGGACAACTTGCTGATAATTGGGATTTAAGTGCCAAAAGAGCTACTTCAATTGTTAGAATATTAGTAAATAATTCGAATATTAATCCGGCAAAGATAACTGCTGCCGGTAGAAGTAAATATAATCCTGTTGGCACTAATGCAACACCGGAGGGAAGAGCAAAAAACCGCCGTACGGAGATTATTTTAATGCCAGACTTAAGCAAGTTATATAATATGGTGAATGAATAGAAAACCATTTTTTAGATGATGTGTTTGAATTTAGTGTGGGCAACTAATGAAATGCCTGAACTGCTGCTGGCATTAGGAGGATTTATACTTTTTATTTACGTTATTTTTAGTCGTAGATTTTTGAGTAAAAAGAAGTACGGTAAGTCCTTGTATCAAGAAAGGAATATTTCTATGCAAAAAGATGTTCTTGGAATGGATAAAGCAGTGCTTGAGGATGCCGATAATGAGATACCAGAAATAGATAATAAAGTTGTTTTAAAAAGAAAAACTATATTATTGATTATTCTAATAATAATTGGTATTTACCTAATTATAAGTAATAGTAATGCAATAAAAACAAACTATTCCACTTCTGAATCTAGTGAGGTGATACAAGGAGATTAGTTATTCTATCACTCCTTGTTTCTTCATTCTGTATATTGTTGATTTGCCAATATTTAATTTTGCAGCCACTTCTGTTATATTTCCATTATATTTATGAAGAAAAGCACTTACTATTTTAGCATTGTATTCATCCAATGTTAGTTCTTTAGATAGTAAGTCGCTCATCTCGTTAATCTTATGGAAACTGATATCGTCCTTAGTAATAGTATCTCCAATAGCCATTACTGCTGCAAGTTCTATAACAGCTTTCAACTCTCTAACATTTCCAGGGAATGGGTAATTAAGAAGTTTCTCTTGAGCTTCTTGGCTAAGTTTCAATATTTCAATTTGATTCTCTTTACAGAATGATTTAATAAAATGTCTTGCTAAAAGAATAATATCATTACCTCTTTCTCTTAAAGGAGGAAGTTCTATAGGTAATCCAAGTAGCCTGTAGTATAAATCTTCTCTAAAGTTACCTTTTTTAACCTCATCAAGTAAGTTTCTGTGAGTTGCGATAATAATCCGTGTGTTAAATTTTATTATTTCATTTCCACCAACTCTGGAGAGTTCTCTTTCTTGAATAACTCTAAGTAGTTTGGCTTGCATTGGTAAGGCCATTTCAGCAATTTCATCTAAGAAAAGCGTCCCTCCATTTGCTTGTTCAAATTTACCAATACGGCGTCTGTCAGCTCCTGTAAAGGCACCTTTTTCATGCCCAAACATTTCACTTTCAATTAGCTCTTTTGGAATTGCAGAGACGTTAACAACAACAAAGGGTTTGTCTGCTTTTGGAGAGTTATAATGAATGGACTTAGCAACAACCTCTTTACCTGTACCGGTTTCGCCGGTTATAGAAACTGTTATATTTGTCTTTGCTGCTTTTTCCATTATGCTAAAAACACGCTTTATGCCTTTACTATTTCCAATAATTCCTTTATTAAAAGTGTATTTTTTCGCTACCTCTTCACGAAGATTTTCAACTTCACGCTTCAGTTTTGTGTGTTCTTTAATGTTCTTAACAGTGTTCCATAATCTGTTTTTTGCTTCTTCGTCCTTAACGATGTAATCATAAGCACCCTCTTTTAAAAGGTTAACAGCCGTATTTATATCACTCTGACCGGAGATTATTATTACCGGTAATTCATTATTGAATTCTTTAATTTTATTCAATATCTCTAAACCAGAAAGGTCTGGTAAAGAATAGTCAAGAGTAATAAGGTCTGGATTTTTATATAGGTTGCTTAGACAGGCTCTTCCTGACTCAAATGTTTCTATGTCATAATCAGGGTTTTGTGATAAATGATAACTTAGTATTCGAGCATACATTGGGTCATCCTCAACAACAAAAATTTTATAGCTGTTCATTTACAAATTGTTTTAGTCCGATAAAGCAATATTAACAGTGCAAAGATAATACTAATTATTAATTTTTCCAAATTTTAGAATCAATGATTTTTTTTGAGAAAAAACAAATTTTGAAATAGATATTAAAACACACAAAAACAGTAATATATGATTTTTGGTATAATATTTTAGGTGTTAAGAACAAATCTAATATGCATGGATTCAATTATTTTTGTTGTAGATGATGATAAGTTATTTGCGGAGGTGTTAAAGCGGAAGCTTATTATTAAAGGTTTTAAGCAAGTATATATTTTTAATTCTGGAAATGATTTTCTTAATGAAGTTAATCTTAAGCCGGATTTAATTTTCTTGGATTATGATCTTGGAGATTTAACTGGAATAGAAGTTCTTCTTAAAGTTAAAAAGGAGTCTCCATTTACAGAAGTAATAATGGTTTCGGCTCAGGATAAATGCAAAATTATTGAAGAGGCACACAAACTGGGTGTTTTTAAATATATAAGTAAAGGGCTTAAGACTATGAATCAAGAAATTGATGAGGCCTTAAAGAATCTTTATCAAGGAGCACTTAATTAGATTATTCTTTCAACTTTCGTAAGGATATATTTTCTCCATCAAAATATGCATAATGTGGTTTTTTAACCCATTCACCCAAATTAATGTATTTGGAATTAGTTCCTAAATTATATTCTAAAGCTATATGTCTATGTCCAAATATAAAATAGTCAAAATGTTCATCTTTAAGTCTTTGTTTGCAATATTTATATAGATATTCAGATTCAAAACTTCCCATACTTTCTTCAAAATTTCCATTTGCTATTCTGCTTCTGCTTGATAATAGATCTGCAAGTCCCAATCCAAAATTAGGATGTAGTCTGGCAAATAGCCATTGGTTTAATTTCCCGGCAAATACTCTTTTTATAAGTTTATATCCTGTTTCTCCTTCTCCCAATCCGTCACCATGTCCTAATAGAATTTTTTTGTTATTAAAAGTAAACACTTTTGGCTCTCGATACATTTTTATTCCAATTTCTTTTTCAAAATAATCAAATGCCCACATGTCGTGGTTGCCAATAAAGTAGTGTAGTTTAATGCCCATATCCGACATTTTTGCAAGTTGTCCTAATAATCTTACATAACCTCTAGGAACCACTCTTTTATAATCGAACCACATATCAAATAAGTCGCCTAAGATAAATAGTTCAGTAGCATCTTTTTCTATATTACATAAAAAGTTTACAAGCTTTTTTTCTCTTACCAGGCTGCTATTGTAATCAGGGGCTCCCAGATGTACATCGGAGAAGAAATATATTCTTTGCTTTTTGTCTGTTTCCATATCTGGCTACAAATGTAAGTCTTTTAATATTTTAAATGGGTTAAAATAATCTAGGTTCATTGTGAATCTTATTCTATTCTTAAATTCATAATTATTAATATTATAATATGATGATGTATTCTTATCTATAATTAAAGGAAAATACACCTCAAATTTTTTATCTAAGAGACTTAAAATGACTCCTCCTTCATATAAAAGTTTATCATAATTGCTGGCTGTCATATTTGCCGGATTCATTGTTATGCCAATATTGTAATATAGTTTTACAATATTTGTGAAAGGAATAGAGCTGCGAAGATTAGCAGATGCAAGTATTCCCCAGCTTCGGCCTAGTGCACTTGGAATATAAAATCCTCCGTCTCTTATAGTTGTCTGTGCTCCAAGCAGTCCCATTGATTCTGACCTTCCAAAATATGTGTGGTCAAATAAATAATCGTCTCGTCCTTTCCATGAGCTCATTTTATATGAATAATCTACCTGTGGATTATCAGAGTGTTTTAGTAAATATCCTGCAAAGAATCTCATTTCTAAATATTTTTTGGGCTTTAAATAGTTTATACTAAAGCTTGTTGTGAAATCCATTTTTGCCAATTCTCTATTGAATTCTAAATTATATTCCAAATCAAAAGGAACCATAACTCTGGTATTTTGATAGAGGTATTTTAAATTGTAAATGGTGTAGTATTGTTTGGATTGTATTGCTATATTTTTGTCATTTATCTTTTTATAATTGTCGTATTCTTTTTCTACTATTACCGCCCTAAAACTTAATTGATGATTTATTTTTGTTATCCCTTCAGGATTGTTAAAATAGAATTTTATTTCAGGGACTAATCGGTTATAAGAATTTGAGTAGAAGTATGTAATATAATTGTATTTTTTGCCTGATACTCCAAGACTTATTCTTCGGATTGATGAATTGGTATAAAAATTTCGTCTGATGGCAAAAAATCCATTTATGTCCTTTTCTTTAAATGAATATAATGGCATAATTTCAAATTCGTACTTTTTCTCAAAGATAGAATGATTTGTAAATAAAACTCCTAACATCGTTTTGTTGTAGTTGTTCCAGCCAATAATGGGAGAGAAATATAATATACTTTCTTCAGCTTTTGGAATGGCTGTTATTAATTTTAGTTTTGGAATCTTTCTTTTATGAAATGTTTTATTGGGATAATAGTAGTTATTACCGGGATTAAAGTCTATCATAAAATTTTTATTGTTGATTTCTATTTTACTGTAATCGTTTGATTTAATTGCTGTTTGTGTGCTTCTCGAAAATCCATTTATCCATTTTGTTGTTGTGTTGCCTATATTATTTTTTGCAGTAATAAGAATAGGTGAATTTATATCACCCTTATTTTTTAATATTATTATCAATGAGTCACCGATTTTCTTTGTTGAAACTATTTTATAATCTACACGTTTTTTGCTAGAGAGTAAATCTTTAAAAAACCAATCTAAATTTTTATCGCTTTTGTTTTCAAAAAATAGGGCAAAATCTTCCGGTTGTGGATGTTTGAATTTCCATTCATTAAAAAAATCATGCATAATGCTATCAAACTCATTGTTGCCAATATATGCTCTTAAGTAGTGGAATATTAGCGGTACTTTACCATAAATATCAATACCATAATTTATTTTTGTATATAATTCAGCGCCTAGATTTGCTGCTTGGTCAAGATTGTAAGAAACAGTAAATCGTAATGGCCAATATAATGCATCTAAGTTATCCATTTTGTCTAATCCAAATAGGGAAATGTTCTTTTTTAGGAATTTCTCTGAAAGACTAATATTTGAATAATATTTTTGCATATAAAGTGTTTGGTAAAAGGTGTTTATACCTTCATCCATCCAAGGATAATCACGTTCGTTAAATCCAAAGATTCCATAAAACCAATTGTGTCCCACTTCGTGCATAATAGTCTCTTCTAAATTTATATCAGTATTTGAAATACCAATAATTGTAATATTAGGATATTCCATACCGGCTCCAGCACTTAATGCTCCTTGTACTGCGGTAACAGTTTTATATGGATAATTACCCACCATTTCAGAATAAAATAATATAGATTGGTTTAGATATTTTAAACTTTTTTTCCATAGTTTGGCTTCCTGATTTGTAAACATTGCTTGTGTTAATATGCTATCACCGTTTTCAAGGTGAACATAATCGCGCAATACATTATACCTTTTATCGGCAAACCATGCAAAATCATGGACTTTTTCTTGAAAAAAATGTAATGTTTTATTTATGTTTGAAGACTTTGGGAACTCCAAATCATCTGTAAATTCTTTTTTATCTTTTGTTACTGTTGATAATGAATCTAACCATTTATTTTCCTCTTCGCCATTAATAAGATCTCCTGTTGCCCAGAGTTTATAATTATCAGGTAATGTAATGAATACATTGTAGTTTCCGTACTCAGAATAGAATTCTCCTTGGTTTAGATATGGCATTTGATGCCAGCCTTTTTTGTCATAAACAGCAGGTTTTGGATACCATTGGGTAATTTGGTATGATTGTTTGCTATGACCTAATCTGGAAAATTCAGAAGAAGGTATTTTTACCATAAATGGAGTTGAAATTTCAATTGAATCTCCAGATTTAAGGGCTTTTGGGAGATAAACTTTTGCTATATCATTGTATTTTGAATCAAATTCCCATCGTAGTTGTTTGTTCTTGGATTTGAAATCAAGGCTATCGATAAAGCCGGTTTTCTCAAATTCAGCATAATATAAAGTAGTATTGTTGTTTTTAATTAGTTGATCGCACAGAGCAGTTTCATCACTACGATATGCATTTGGCCAAAGATGGATGTAGATAAAATTTAATGTTGTGGGAGAGTTATTGTGATAGACCATTTTTATATTTGCATTGAGGTAGTTCCTTTTATCATCTAGGTTAACTCTTATTGTATAATCAACCTCTTGTTGCCAATAATTCCCTTCCTGAGCCTTTGCGGGCATCTCGTAAATCAGGTTAATAGAGAATATGAGAATTATTGAATAGAGATTTTTCATATTTTAATAATTTTTTCAATGTCGTTAATATTAGGGTCTTTTGCAATTATCTCAAAGTCTTTGTTTAACACATATATTCTTGGGAATATTCCTTTTGGATTAATATCATTGAGTTGTGATGGCCTAGCTATTAAATTAATCCAATTTAATCTTTCCATTGTGCAATAATTTAACCAGTTAAGCTTGTCTCTTTCTGCCGAAATACCTATAATATCAAGGGTTTTTCTATTATATTTATTGTAAATCTTTTTTAATATAGGATTATAATCCCAAAATGCTTTATCCTTCGACCTCCAAATGTATATTATCTTATATTTAGCTGTATTATCATATATACAATATTTATTTTCATCAGAACGAAGCATACATAGGTCTTTAAAAACATTTCCTTTATCTAATAAATGTTCCTTAATATCGATATTAGTTGAGTTTTCTTTTGATATGTTTATGGTATTTTTAAGTGTAATAGAGTGTTTGTTATTAGGATATTTTGCATAGCATGAGTCTGATATCAGATAAAATAGCGAAGAGTCTGCCTTTAAATTAAAGATAAACGAATTTGCAAATCGGGAATAAAGTCCAATAATTGAGGATAAATCTGAAGGATGTGATTTAATATTTCTTTTTAAATTAAAATACAAATGTTCTTGAATGGCTTTTAAGCTACTATCAGTTTTAATTCTTAATGTGTTTAAGTTTGTTTCGCTACTCCTGTAGTTTGAGTAAATACTGTCAAATTCTTTGACTGCTGTGTTTATTATATTATTGTTTTCTTTGATTAGATTACTTGAAAACGAATTGTAAATGTTATATTGCAAAGGGCTCGTGTTAGGGTTTAGTTCAATATTGATGCTTTGTCCTTTCTTTGCGATAAACATTAGGGATTTATTGCTAGAAATTCTAAGTAAATAAATATCAGGTGATTGGTAGGGGCTTATTTTAAAATTTATTTTGGTTTCAGTTGCTAAAGCTGAATCCATTAATATAGAAGATTTAGGTTCTATTCTATAAATAGATAAGTAATTATTGGTTGCATTACTTAACTTTATATTTACATCGATAATATCTTTACTATTAGTTTTATTTAATTCACATGCTGTAGCTAATAATATTATTAAGACTGTCAGATTTAATATATATTTATTAAGTTTCATTACTTATACTGATTTTAAGCTTAAATAATAATGGGAGGTTCTAACACCAACGCTAAATATTATCTTATATTTTATATTGAGTTTCAAAAGTAATGTTTTTGATTTATTAAAATACTATTATCTATTTATTTATTCATTTTTTGCTTTATTGTATATGATTTGGCGTAGAATATTGGAGCTTTGGTGTGTTGACTTTAGGATGTGGAAATAGCTATAAAGATAAAAGCTGTTCATTAATGAACAGCTTTTATCTTTATGGATTTATGATTTATAATATAGTTGTAAATTCGAAATGGTCTGATATTGATTCATTAAAAGAGATTCGTCTGATAACATCAGCAAATAAATCTGCAGTACTAAGAATTTTTATTTTATCACAGCTATTATTTTTCAATGGAATTGTATCTGTGAGTATAAGTTCAGTAAGTGTCGATTCCCTAATGTTTTTATATGCATTACCTGAAAGTACGGCATGAGTTGCCATAGCTCTAACAGAATTAGCACCTTGTTCAATCATTAGGTCAGCGGCCTTTTTAATTGTGCCTGCAGTGTCGATTATATCGTCTATAAGAACAACGTCTTTCCCTTTGACATCACCAATTACTTGCATATTTCCTATTTTATTTGCACCGCTTCTTTGTTTAAAACAAATTACTAAATCAGTATTTAGAAATTTAGCGTATGCAGCTGCTCTTTTAGCCCCTCCGGTATCTGGTGATGCCATTACAAGGTTATCCAGATTAAGACTTTTAAGATATGGAACAAAGATTATTGATGCATACATATGGTCAAAAGGTACATCGAAAAATCCCTGGATCTGATCTGCGTGTAAGTCCATTGCAACAATTCTGTGAACTCCGGCTGCAGTTAGTAAATTAGCCATTAATTTTGCTCCAATAGGAACTCTTGGTTTATCTTTTCTGTCTTGTCTTGCAAATCCAAAATATGGAGTTAAAACTACAATTTTTCTTGCTGATGCTCTTTTTGCTGCATCTACCATCATTAGTAATTCAAAAATATTATCAGTAGGAGCAAAGGTGCTTTGGATTATAAAAATATCATGACCTCTAATTGTTTGTTCGAATGAAGGTTGGAATTCCCCATCACTAAATTTAGAAAATGTGACTTTTCCGAGGTCTTTTCCATAGCTTTTTGCAATTTTTTCTGCTAATGCATGATTTGAATGTCCCGAGAAAATTGATACTGTTGGTGTAGGCATGATTTTTAAGAGTTAAGGGGTTATAAGTTTATAAAATAATACAATAGTTCGGTATGCAAAGGTATGAAAACAATATTAGTATTTGTTTCTTTTTTTATCAAATTTTGAGATAAAATTGTTATTTATTTTTAGAATTTTATTTTTAGTAATTCTTGCCTAGCGGGAGCTTTTTGCTTCTTTTTTGCGGCAAAAAAGAAGGAAATACTATTTCTACTATGGAAAATCTTATTTTTTTTAAAAGCGGAGAATAAATAACAAATGACTCGATTCTAAAAATGAGGGTTTTAAATAATTATCGGGAAGTTTGATGACAAAGAACCTTGTTAGCCCAGACTCAAGCATATTAAATAGTACAACATTCAAGTAATGCTATATTTTTTTAATTTATTGATTTATAAAAGCTCATTTTTATACATTTGCCAAATGATAAATATTGGAAGAACAATTATTTCGGAAGATGTAATCAAAGTACATTTTTTATGTGATCTTAAGGCTTGTCATGGTGATTGTTGTGTCGAGGGTGATGAAGGCGCCCCTCTTGATGAGAATGAGATTGGAATTATTGAAGATGCTATTGATGACATAGTTCCATATATGCGAAAAGAGGGAATAGAAGTAATAGATAAGATTGGAGTTTTTGATTATGGTGTTGATGGAGATTATGTTACTCCACTTGTTAATGATAGAGAATGTGTATTTGTTTACTTTGAGAATGGCATCTCTTATTGTGCTATAGAAAAAGCATACTTAGAAGGAAAAATTGACTTTCAAAAGCCAATTTCTTGTCATCTTTATCCCATAAGAATTACTGAATATGAAGAGTTTGATGCCATTAATTATCATCAATGGCCAATTTGTAATTCAGCCTTGAAATACGGCGCTAAATTAGGTGTGCCTGTTTATAAAATGCTTAAAGAGCCTTTAATTAGAAAATATGGAGAAGATTGGTATCAAAAACTTCAGGACGAAATTGAGTCCGGAGCATATGATGAAGTTCTTAATAGATAGTATTTTTCTATATTTGCCAATTATTATTATTTTATACTATGCACACAATTAAAGAATTACAAGAAAAGGTTTCAGAATTATTTGATAATAGACAATATATTGCAAACCCAAAAGAGCTATACGAGCCTATACAGTATTCTCTTTCACGTGGAGGTAAAAGACTACGCCCTTTATTGAGTTTAATTTCTTGTTCGCTATTTGGAGGTAAGTTAGAAGATGTTTATAACTCTGCTATAGGATTGGAGATCTTTCATAATTTTACTCTTTTGCATGATGATATAATGGATAAATCTCCTTTACGTAGAGGCTTGCCGTCGGTTTATCAAAAGTGGAATGCTAATACAGCTATTCTTTCAGGTGATACAATGTTTGTTCTCGCTTATGAATATGTTGCTAAAACAAAGCCTGAGATATTGGTTGATACGATTCATGCTTTTAATAAAACAGCTAGAGAAGTATGCGAAGGGCAACAATATGATATGAACTTTGAAAGTGAAAGTCGAATTGGAGTTGAGGATTATATGAAAATGATAAGGCTTAAAACAGCTGTGCTAATAGCTGCCGCACTTAAAATAGGTGCTATTGCTGCTAAAGCTTCAAAAGATAATATTGAAAAAATTTATGATTTTGGTATTTTAATAGGCCTCGCTTTTCAGCTACGAGATGATTATCTTGATGCGTTTGGAGATCAAGATGTTTTTGGAAAACCTATAGGAAATGATATTCTAACAAATAAGAAAACATACCTTTACATAAAGTCTTTTGAATTAGCTAAAGGTGAAAATTTAGATAGATTAAAAAAAGCTTTTGAAATTGAAAACCCCAAAAAAAAGGTAAAAGAAGTACTAAATATGTATGATTTACTTTCGATCAAAAAAATTACTCAAAATAAGATTGAAGAATTATATGCTAATTCTCTAGATATTCTTAATAAGTTGGAAATAAATGAATCTGATAAGAAAGAAGTTTATTCGTTTCTACAACAGTTAATTAAAAGGGAAGTATAGTTGTAACTTACTTTTGTGAGTATAGTTGTTTTTATTTTTTGTCCTTTATAGGTATTTTACCTAATTTTTAGAATAGATACTATTTAGGCTTGTATTCTCAACATATCTTTATATATTTGCATTATAATTATAACTAATTGCACGGAGATTGATTTTTGTGAGTAATTATATTGCTCGGTTTTAAATATATTTATGTTAGAGACTTTAATAACTTCAAAAACAAGGATTAAACTATTATTAAAATTTTTTCTCAATGAGAATGCAGAGTCCTATTTGCGAAATCTTGAGTCTGAATTCGGTGATTCTACCAATGGAATACGTCTTGAATTGAACAAATTTGAAGATGCTGGTATGCTTAAATCTGAGTTTCGAGGCAACAAAAAGTTTTTTAAAGCAAATACTAATCATCCTCTATATCCTGAAATCCATAATATTTTGCTTAAACAAATTGGTATCGATAAGATTTTAGATAAGGTAATTAATAATATTGGTTCCTTAGATAAGGTGTTTTTGGTTGGCGATTTCGCAAAAGGAAAGGATAGTACAATTATAGATTTAGTTTTTGTAGGAGATGATATTAATAAGTCATATCTACTTGATATAATTAATAAAGCAGAGAAAGTGATAAAACGAAAAATTCGTTATTTATTATTTTCCTGTAATGAAATAGGAGCATTTCTCCAAGAGAAGAACAGTACGGAATATATACTGCTCTGGAGTAATGAGGCGTAAGTTAAATTTGTAACATTTTTAACTTATTCGTAAAAGCCACCTAATTAGGGCGTTACCAAATGGTGATGTAACTAAGGTGGCGAAGCTACGCCGTTTAGGCAGCTTTTATCAATATAAATTCGATTTTTTTAACACTAAATTTAATGGGCTTGATAGTATTAAAATACATCTTTGTAGCTTAATAGTAAAATATGTATTTATGAAACACCGATGATTCAAATAATTATTAAACACACAAGAGAATGATTATTTTTATCATAAGGTGTTCCATATTACCAAAATAAACATTTAAAATATATGAAAACTTTAGCAGTAATAGGATTAGGTTATGTAGGCTTGCCTTTAGCAGTGGAGTTCGGCAAGAAACGTAAGGTTATAGGATTTGAAATTAATCAAGCTCGTGTTGAGGAGTTAGAAGGAGGACATGATTCTACACTTGAGACTTCTGACGAGGATTTAGCTGCCGCAAAACATTTAACCTTTACAACTAATATTGATGACCTTCGTCATGCACAAATATTTATTGTTGCTGTTCCTACTCCTACAGATAAAAATAATCGGCCAGATTTAACACCTTTAATCAGTGCATCTACTACTGTTGGTAAAGTAATAAAAAAAGGAGATATAGTGATTTACGAATCTACTGTTTATCCGGGGGCTACTGAAGAAGACTGTGTGCCGGTAATTGAAAAGGTCTCAGGTAAGAAAATGAATAGGGATTTCTTTGTTGGTTACTCTCCTGAGAGGATAAATCCGGGTGATAAAGTTAATACTTTAACTACGATTAAAAAGGTTACGTCCGGTTCTACTCCTGAAATCGGCAAAGAAGTGGATGCCCTTTATAATGAAATAATTACTGCAGGGACACATTTAGCATCTTCTATAAAAGTCGCTGAGGCTTCGAAGATAATAGAAAATTCACAAAGAGATATAAATATTGCTTTTGTAAATGAACTTGCCAAGATTTTTAATCTTATGAAAATTGATACTTTGGAGGTTTTAGAGGCTGCAGGTACTAAATGGAATTTCTTGCCTTTCCGTCCGGGAATGGTTGGAGGTCATTGTATAGGTGTTGATCCTTTTTACTTGGCTCAGAAAGCTCAAGAGGTTGGTTATCATCCTGAAATTATTCTTGCGGGTCGTCGCCTTAATGATTCTATGGGGGCTTATGTTGCTACTGAAGTGGTTAAACTTATGGTAAAAGCCGGAAAGCCTGTTAAGAATGCTAAAGCTCTTCTTTTAGGAATCACATTTAAAGAAAATTGCCCTGATATTCGAAATACTCGTACAATTGATGTTTATCATGAGCTAAAAGATTTCTCTATGGATGTAGATGTATATGATCCTTGGGCATCTTATGAGCATGTTAAAGATGAGTTTGGTATTGATATGATAAATGAAATTACAGATTTTGAAAATTATGGTTGTGTAATATTGGCTGTTTCTCATAATCAGTTTAAACATATTGACTATGCTAAATTTAAAAATGCCGGATCAATAATTTATGATGTAAAATCTATTCTTCCCAAGGAAATTATCGATGCTAGATTATAAAATAATTTCTTTATTAATCAGTAAAATTTTTTAATTTGAATAACTCATACAATTTATCTAATCTCAGAGAATTAGAAGCAGAAGCGATACATATTATTCGTGAAGTTGCAGCAGAATTTGAGAATCCGGTTATGCTCTATAGCATTGGTAAAGATTCTTCTGTAATGGTTCGTTTAGCGGAAAAAGCTTTTGCTCCCGGAAAAGTTCCGTTCCCTTTAATGCATATTGATTCAAAGTGGAAATTTAAAGAAATGACACAATTCCGCGACCATTATGCTAAGGAGAATAACTGGGACTTAATTGTAGAATATAATAAGGAAGGTTTTGAAAAAGGTATTGGACCATTTACTCATGGTTCAAAGGTCCATACTGATGTGATGAAAACACAAGCTCTGTTAGCCGCTTTGGATAAGTATGGTTTTGATGCTGCTTTTGGTGGTGCTCGTCGTGATGAAGAGAAATCTAGAGCTAAAGAGCGTATATTTTCTTTTCGCAATGAATTTCACCAATGGGATCCGAAAAATCAACGTCCTGAGCTTTGGAATATATATAATACTAAAGTACATAAAGGAGAATCAATAAGGGTATTTCCTATTTCTAATTGGACAGAACTTGATATATGGAACTACATTCGTCTGGAAAAAATACCAATAGTACCACTTTATTATGCAAAAGAACGCTCTGTAGTTGAGTATAACGGAGCATTAGTCCTTGTTGATGATGATCGTATGCCAAAAGAATTAGCTGATAAGGCTGAGATGCGCATGGTGCGTTTCCGTACCTTGGGATGTTATCCACTTACGGGCGCCGTAGAATCTACCGCTTCCAATATCGAGGAAATCGTAGAAGAAATGATGACTACTACTCAATCTGAACGTACCACTCGTGTAATTGATTTTGATCAAGATGGTAGTATGGAGGAGAAGAAACGGGAGGGGTATTTCTAAATATAGTTAAGAAGTAAGAAATTGTAAGGAGTAGTAAGGGATTGTAAGGGATTGTAAGGGATTGTAAGGAGTAGTAAGGAGTAGTAAGGAGTAGTAAGGGATTGTAAGGAGTAGTAAAAAGGTAAAGTATAGGAAATAAATAGAAGATGTTACTGGAGGATTTTCAAATTTATAATTTGTCTATGTCAATAGGTGAAGATGTTTATTCATTAGTTTCTAAATGGAATTATTTTGATAAAGATACCATAGGAAAACAATTAGTAAGATCAACTGATTCAATTGCTGCAAACTTAAGTGAAGGTTTAGGAAGATATCATTATAAAGAACGAAAGAATTTTAGTTATTATTCAAGAGGTTCCTTGTTCGAAACGATTACTTGGATTACTAAAGCAAATAACAGAAAGTTAATAGATGATGAAGTTTTTCATGACCTTAAATTGAGATTAGATACAATTAGTGTTAAATTAAATAATTACATTAGAACAATTGGCTCAAAATAACAACCCTTTACAACCCTTTACTAATCTTTACAACCCTTTACTAATCTTTACAACCCTTTACTAATCTTTACAACCCTTTACTAATCTTTACAACCCCTTACAACCCTTTTTTTACAAAGATATAATATGACAAACAACCTAGACATACAACAATTCCTAGACCAAGACCAGCGAAAAGGACTATTACGAATCCTAACAGCAGGATCAGTTGATGATGGAAAATCGACTCTTATCGGGAGACTATTATTTGATAGTAAAAAACTTTACGATGATCAGCTGGCAAACCTAGAGCGTGATAGTAAGCGCGTGGGTCATGCGGGGGGTGAGATCGATTATGCCTTATTACTTGATGGCTTAAAAGCCGAGCGTGAGCAGGGAATTACTATCGATGTGGCTTATCGCTATTTCTCAACCAATAAGCGTAAATTTATTGTGGCTGATACTCCCGGACATGAGCAATATACCCGAAATATGGTAACCGGTGCTTCAACAGCCAGTTTGGCTATTATACTGATTGATGCTCGTAAAGGAGTAATCACGCAAACCAAACGACATACTTTCTTAGTTTCCCTATTGGGAATTAAGCACGTAGTGGTTGCGGTAAACAAAATGGATATCAAGGATTACTCACAAGAGGTGTTCGACCGGATTGTAGAAGACTATAAAAACTTTTCAGCAACGCTGGATATCCCTGATGTGCATTATTTCCCTATCTCAGCTTTAAAAGGCGACAATGTGGTAGATACAAGTTATAATATGTCTTGGTATAAAGGTCGGACTCTGCTTAATTTCTTGGAGAATGTGCATGTGAGTAGCGATCGTAACTTCGATGATATGCGTTATCCTGTGCAGATTGTAAATCGCCCTAATATTCACTTTCGTGGATTTGCTGCTACGATAGCATCCGGAATTGTGAAGCAAGGTGCTGAGGTTATGTCGATTCCTTCGGGACAGAAGTCTAAGATTAAGGAAATTGTGACCTATGATGGCAATTTAGATGAGGCCTTTCCTCCTCAGTCGGTGACCATCACTCTAGAAGACGAGATTGACGCTAGTAGAGGCGATATGTTTGTGTATCCCGATAATGTGCCGACTATCAGTCAGAAGCTGGAAGCCATGCTCGTGTGGATGGACGAAAAAGATATGGATAAGGATATGCAATTCTTTATCAAGCATGCCAATAATAGCACCCGTGCCTTTGTAAGCAGTATCGATTATCGAGTAGATGTGAATACCTTGGAACATTCCAATGTAGATTTCTTTAAGCTAAACGATATTGGTAAGGTGCAAATAACCACTAATAAACCACTTTTCTTCGATCCTTATAAACGCAATAAAATAACGGGTTCGTTTATTCTAATCGATCCAATTACCAATAATACTGCTGCGGTAGGAATGATTATTGGCAAAAGTAAAAATGCCGATTCTCGCACCATCACCGCCAAGGGTAATCTGCATAAAGTAGCCAATACCGAAGAAGCAGAAAATAAATACCGAGAGCTAAAACTCAAGGGTAGAACAGTAGTTCGTCTTGATAAAGCTATTTTAAAAAGTAAATTCGAATCTATTCCTAATGAGAAAATCACCCGGCAATTTGTGGAGATGCTTTTGGATGAAGGGGTGGATGTGGTAATGTAAAGGAGTTGGATTTGGGTAGGGTGGATGAGATTGCTTCGGTCGGCTTAGGCCTCCCTCGCAAAATCGTCCTTCGAAATGAAATGTAATGGACGATTTTGCGAGGCGTTGTGCTGAGTTTGTCGAAGTGGAGTTCTTCACGACCGAAGCAGTCTTGAACCGTGCAGAGCAAACTAACTCACGAAACCTTACGCCGAAGACGTCTTACGCCCAAAGGGCACTTTACCACTTTTTCCGCTAGCAGGGCATCTTACAAGAAGCAAATAACATTTGAAAAAGATACGAAACACATACCTAATCCTTTTAACCGCCGGCACCCTCCTCCCCATAAACGGGACAAACTCCGCGCTTAACAATAACTATATCCTAAGCATCCGTTGGGACTATATCCTACACGCATTGGTATATATCCCCTTATTTCCTTTGCTTGTTTTAGGGGCTATAAGCAGTGAGGCAAAAGCACAAGCGAGCATTAGTAATAAAGAAGTAAGCGGTGCAGGACAATCAAAAGGGTTTAGAGCTTTTGGACTTGCACTATTTTTAGCTTTTATCTTAGAGGCAGTGCAGTACCTAATCCCTTGGCGAACTTTTAATGTGAATGATTTGGTGGGGAATGTTTTGGGAGTTTTCTTTGGAATT
>JAMOQL010000198.1 GCA_027064025.1 Bacteroidales bacterium | reverse complement strand
ATTATGCAGAGTCATATGGATATGGTTTGCGAAAAAAATAATGATGTAGATTTTAATTTCGAAACGGATGCCATAGTCCCAAGAATTGATGGTGAATGGGTGTATGCAACTGGAACAACACTAGGTGCTGACGACGGTATTGGTATGGCCAGTCAAATGGCAGTTTTGATATCTGAAGATATTGCTCACGGTCCTATCGAAGCTTTATTTACGGTTGACGAAGAAACTGGTTTAACGGGTGCTTTTGCACTTCAACCTAATTTTTTTGAATCGAAAACATTAATTAATTTAGATTCTGAAGACGAAGGAGAATTGTTTATTGGTTGTGCTGGAGGTATGGATACAACAGCTACTTTTGATTACGAAAAAGAAGTTGTTCCTGCTGGTTACAAGGCCTTTAAACTTGAAGTAAAAGGTTTAAATGGAGGACACTCGGGAGACGAAATAGATAAAGGTTATGGTAATGCAAACAAAATACTAACTCGTGTTTTATGGAATTCTGATAAATATGATTTAAAAATTGCTGATATTGTCGGAGGAAATCTTCGTAATGCAATTCCCCGTGAAGCTAATGCTGTTGTTGTTGTTCGAGAAGATTCTGTTGCCGAATTTAAAACTTTCTTTCAGGAGTTTGCAAAAGATGTAAGAGCAGAATTAAAAACAACAGAAAAAAACTTAGAATTAGTTATTTCGGAAACAGAAACTCCAGAATTTGTCATAGACGAAAATACCCAATACAATCTAGTCAATTCCATGTACGCTTGTCCTCATGGAGTTATTGCTATGAGTAGAGATATGGAGAATATGGTAGAAACCTCTACTAACCTCGCATCTATAAAAATGCACAAGAATAAGAATGAGATTTTTGTAACAACGAGCCAGAGAAGTTCTGTAGAATCTTCAATTCATGATATTGCCTCAATGGTAGAAAGTGTGTTTATTTTGGCTGGTGCTAAAGTAGAACATGGCGATGGCTATCCTGGTTGGACTCCAAATACCGATTCTGAGATAATGAAAGTTTCATCAAATTCGTACGAAAAATTATTTGGAAAGAAACCTGTTGTTCGTTCTATTCACGCAGGTTTAGAATGTGGCTTATTTCTAGAAAAATATCCTGATTTAGATATGATTTCTTTTGGTCCTACATTACGTTCTGTACACTCACCAGACGAAAGAATCAATATTGAAACAGTTGAAAAATTCTGGAAACATTTAATAGATGTTCTTGAAACTATTAAATAATATCTATCTCATTTGGAATATTTAATTTCCCAATGTTTGTATTTAAGATATTAATCTTGTAAAATAAAAGAAGCCTCAGTATATATTTACCGAGGCTTTTTCTAGTTGTTAAATTCAGGATCTGATTAATTCGTTTTATAATCAAATTCAATCTTTGAAAAATCGATGTTTGCTTTTTCAATTTTCTCTTTTAAAGTTTCGGAAAACTGATTTACTTTTTCTGACATTTTAGCATTATCAATTCCTAAAATTTGAGTAGCTAAAATAGCAGCATTTAAGGAAGCATTAATTCCAACCGTTGCTACAGGAATACCGGGAGGCATCTGAACAATAGCTAATAAAGCATCCATCCCATCTAATGTTGCATTAATGGGTACACCAATAACTGGAATATTTGTGCTTGCGGCAATTACACCAGGCAAATGTGCAGCCATTCCTGCAGCAGCAATAATTACTTTTATGCCTCTACTCTGAGCCTCTTTTGCAAAAGTTTCAACAGCAGCGGGTGTTCTA
>JAMOQL010000197.1 GCA_027064025.1 Bacteroidales bacterium | reverse complement strand
TTAGATTACCTAATGTGAGAAGATAAAAAATCTCTAATTATAAATTGATATTATTGAATCATTCACGTATTGAGTGATAAAAGCGTCTGGAAAAGTTTCAATAATATTTAATCTTAAATGCTTTATTTTAGAATAAGATGAATTAGTTTCGACAGAATATTTATATAATCCATCGATAAAGTGTTCTCGAATATTTTTCAGATTCTTAAGTTCCTTAGACCCTTTTGGAATTCTTTTTTTTGATGATTTTATCTGAATAGTATAACTCGTTTTTTTATTGTTGTTTTTCTTTTTTTTTGCTTTTTCTTTTTTCAATCCTTCTTCGTCAACGACAATAGTTTTTCCAAAATCGAACAAAGAATAATGAATATATCTTTTTGGATTTTCTTTTAAGTCGATTAGCAGATTATCTAAGTTTCTACTAGCGTTTTCTAAATTCATGTAAAGAGTATCATTATTAATTAATTGACCAATGGTTCCTTCACCATTATTAATTTTTTTCATAATACTATCTGTAGTTGCTAGAGTATTATTGGCATTGTTAATAGTCGATAGAATTTTGGATTTAGCTAAGGAATCGCTTACTAAAGCTAGATTTTTTAAAATAAAATTAATTTGCTCACTATTGTTGTCAAGATTAGACGTGATGGATTCAACATTGGCAAATATTTGTTCAAGAGTATCTCTACTATTGCTCAACAATTGGTCGAGCTCGATAGAGGTGTGATTTAGAGTTTTAAAAGTCTTGTTAAGATTTTTTAAGGTCCCTTCAATATTCTGTGTATTGGCTTTGTTGAATAAATTCTTGACTACCTTCATAGCATCTTCAATACTAGCCATTAAGTCTTCTGCTTTTATCTTGAGAGGAAGCATTTGGGCACTGACTTGGTCTTTTAGATCTTCTTCAACGGCTCCAATAAGAGTATCCTTATGTGTAAGAAGATTTTTACCATGTCCAATATTTAAACCAATACCTTTGCTCCCCATTAAGTCAAGAGAATAAATCATGGCAACAGTAGAGTCGTTTAGAATAATATCATCGTTAATGTTTAACTCTATTAAAATTGGTTTTTTTTCACCAATAAGTAATTTAATATCTTTTACTTGTCCGACTTTAAATCCATTAATTAAAACAGGATTAGAAATCATTAGTCCTTCAATGCGTTCATATTGAACGAAATAGTTGTTTTCTTTAGTGAAAAAATTGTTGCCTTTCATGTAGTTTAAGCCTAAAACCAAAGAAGCTATCGCTATAACAATAATAATTCCAATTAATATAATTCTAGATGTTTTCAATACTACTTATTAAAATTGAATTAAAATTTAAAGTTAATTTTTTATTTCTTTTAAAGCTTCAGGAATTGATATTTTTTTTCCATTTTTAAAAGCAATGGCAAACGCATCGGGAAATTTCTTTCGGACTTTGGTTTGTACCTTTTTAATTTCGTCGAGTGTTTTTTCCGATCCGTAAGTATATTTATACATATTATTAATTTTATACTCTTGTACATTTTTTAGACCTTTCATCTTTCTAGAATTTAACGATATTTTTTTAGGAGAAGTTAAAAATTGAATACTAAAATGAATGTCGTTTTGTGTTTTTTGTTGATGAGTGTCTTCTTCTCGATTTGTGCTATTAGTAGATTCTTCAATGGGACCGTCCATTTCTATTTTATATTGTTTAAAAGCTCGGTAAATGGCACTTGCCATATAATCACGACCTTCGTCAGTAGATAAATATTTACCTTCTTCTGGGTTAGAAACAAAACCCAACTCAATTAATATACTAGGCGATTTGTTGGTCCAAAGAACCCAAAAAGGGGCTTGTTTTACGCCTCTACTTTTTCTTCCGACTCTATTCTTAAATTGATCTTGAACCAACTGAGCCAAACGTAAGCTTTGTTTTAAATGGGCATTTTGGAATAAGGTGAGTGCAATATAAGATTCCGCAGAATTAGGTTTGAAATCGCCATATTGTTCCTGATAATTATCTTCTTGAAGAATTACAGAGTTTTCTCTTTTAACTACACCAAAATTTTTGGATTCTTTATCCAATCCCATTACGTACGTCTCTGTGCCAAATGGTTTGGGATTATTAACTCCGTTGGCATGGATAGAAATAAATAAATCAGCATTATGTTTATTAGCAATTTTTGCTCTGTTTCGAAGTTCTATAAAGACATCTGTACTTCGAGTATAAATTACTTTTACTCCAGGAATATATTTTTCGATATAAGCACCAACTTTTAAACTAACGTCTAAAACTAAATCCTTTTCATAGCCATATTTTCCAATGGTACCTGAATCTTTCCCGCCATGACCAGGATCGATAACAACAGTTTTGATTTTAGGATTATTTTGAGACCAAACAGGGGCTTGAAAAATAAAGATTATCAGAATAAAAAATATGAGTTGTTTTTGTTGATTCATTTTGTTTTTATTGATTTGTAAATCAGTATCTTATGTAATAATTCTGTTAAATGTTATTAATTTGTATAACAACAAGCAGGTTTCCTTCTATTTTGCTTGTAATTTTTATTTATTTTTGCTGTTTTGTTAAAGTAACAAAAGTAGGATAAATGTTGAGTAATATTAAATAGATTCCAGTTTTTTAGATTCAGTTTTTAACAAAAAAATTAACAATAATTTGAAAAGTATTTGAAAGTAAAAATATACATATCGTTTATCAATCAGAATTTGTTCAATTATAGAAAAGCAGCACCTTTATATATGCTTGCTTTTATTTTTTTTACGTTTGTAAGCAAAGACTATGCCCAAAAGGATACTGTTCTTACTGTCCCCGATACTTTGATAATTAATAATTACAAAACTCAGGAATCTAATTCAGACACTGATACAAAACTCGATTCTATTTTGTCGGATACCTTGGTTACATTAAACCCATCACCAAAAATAAAGCCTAAAAAAAGTGCATTAGATTCGCCATTCGATTATTTAGCGAGTGATTCTACAGAGATGTTGCTTTCTGAGCAAAAAATTCGTTTGTACAAAAATGCTCAAATTAATTATCAAACAATAGAATTAAAGGCAGAAAATATAATTTTGGATATGAACACCAAAATTATTGTTGCATATGGAAGTACGGATACCACTGGAGATGTTACGGGGAGACCACTTTTTAAAGATGGGTCAGAAGAGTTTGAGGCCGATACAATTGTATATAATTTTGAATCAAAAAAAGGATTAATAAAAGGCGTATTTTCAAAACAAGGTGAGGGATATTTACATTCTGAAATTAATAAGAAATTACCAAATAATGAGATTTGCTTAAAAAATGGGAAATATACAACCTGTGACCTTGCTCATCCACATTTTTATATGGCATTGTCAAAAGCAAAAATAATTCCCGATGATAAAATTGTTTCGGGGCCAGCCTATTTAGTTATCGAAGATGTTATTCTCCCAATAGGTATCCCTTTTGGGTTCTTTCCCAATAAAAAAGGGGGCGCATCTGGTATTGTTATTCCAGGATATGGAGACGATTTGAATCGAGGATTTTTTCTTAGAGATGGTGGGTATTACATATATTTTAATGATTATGTGGATACAAAAATTTTAGGAGATATATATTCGAAAGGTTCTTGGGGATTATCTAATCAAACCAGATATAATTTAAAATATAGATTCTCGGGAAACGTCTATGCCAAATATTCAAAATTTATTTCTAATGCCGACGAACCAACTAGGAGCGAGCAGGTTACGTATAATATTAAGTGGAGACACAAACAAGATACAAAAGCAAATCCATATTCTACCTTATCTGCAGATGTGAATTTTGGATCTTCAAGCTTTAAAAAATATAACAATACCAGTCAAAACGATAGATTGAGTACCACACAAAATTCTAGTGTGTCTTACAATAGAAAATTTGTGAATACGCCTTTTAATTTATCAATTAATGCCCGGCAAAGTCAAAAAACAAATGTGAGTGGAGGCGATAATGTTGGTAAAATGGATATTTCATTGCCCGAAGCAAATTTATCGATGAGTAGAATTTATCCTTTTAAAGGCTTAAAAAAAGTAGGTCCAGATACTTGGTACGAGAAAATTGGAATTAGCTATACGGGTAATGTAAAAAATGTTGTAACAGGTTTAGATGAAGATACTTTATGGAGTTCATATACCTTAACTCAATTTAAAAATGGAATGCAACATCGAATTCCAATATCAACGAATTTAAGACTTTTTAAATTTATTAATATTACACCTTCTGCTAATTTGACAGAAAGATGGTATTTGAAATCTTTACATAGAACTTATAACGCCGATTCTGGTAGGATAGAGATTGATACAATCAATGGTTTTGCAAGGGCTGGCGATTTTAATGTTTCGGTTCCTTTTACAACCAAATTATATGGTATGTATCAAATTCGAGGAAAAGATCCAATAATAAAAGCATTGCGACACGTGGTTACGCCTACCGTTAGTTATTCTTGGCGACCCGATTTTTCTGAAGAACAGTGGGGGTATTATGAAAAAATATACTCAGGAGATAGTTTGTTAGGCACTTATTCTAGATTCAAAGGATCAAATGGAAGTTGGTCTGGTATTTATGGTTCGCCTCCCGAAGGAAAATCAGGGATGGTTAATTTTAATTTAAATAATAATTTTGAGCTGAAAGTTAGAAATAGAAAAGACACCGTAAAGGGGGCTAAGGTTGTAAAATTAATCGATCGGTTAAGTTTTAGAACGGGTTATAATCTAGCGCTTGATTCTATGAATTGGTCCAATTTGAATGTTTCAGCAGGAACAAAAATTGCCAAAATATTAAATATTGATTTAAGTGTAACTTTTAATCCCTACGATTTTGATCCCGAAACAGGAAAAGATATTAATTCATTATTATGGCTAGAAGGGAATATGGGTCGCTTAACACGAGCAAATCTATCTACAGGTGTTAACCTGAATTCGAAAGGGATTTTTAATGATAAAAAGACTCCAAATCTTACAGAAGGAGAAAAAGAAACATTAAGAAATTCAGGAATATCTGACCATATGATGAGTGTAGGATATGCCGATTTTTCTATGCCTTGGCAATTAAATTTACGCTATTCGATTAATTATTCAGAGAATTTTAATATCACCACTAAAGAGTTTGACGAGAATGTAACTCAAACCATGAATTTCGATGGTTATATTAATATTACAAAAAGCTGGAAAGGTCAATTTCGTTCAGGTTGGGATTTTCAGAAATCGCAAGTTTCTTATACCTCAATTACTTTGTTACGAGATTTGCATTGCTGGCAGATGAGTTTTAATTGGGTGCCTTTTGGAGCATACCAAAGTTATTATTTTAGAATAAATGTAAAATCTGCTATGTTGCAAGATCTAAAATATGAACAACGTAGGTCTTGGTTAGAAGATTTATAAATTAGTATTTCGGAAAAATGAATTTGTATTCTAAAATAGATAAAGCCCTAGAAAATATAAAGGAAAAGAATGCTTTTCGGCAAATAAAAACACCTGAAATATCTAGCCCTTCTATTATCGATTTTTCAACTAACGATTATTTGGCTTTAGCACAAAAAACAGATTTGTTAGAATCTTTTTATCAAGAATATCATCAAGTTCACCTTACAGCATCTTCTTCAAGATTACTAAGTGGTAATCATTTGTATTATAACAAAGTAGAGAGAAAGTTGTCTGATTTGTATGCTTCAAAATCAGCTTTATTTTTTAATAGTGGTTATCATCTCAATATTGGGGTATTACCAAGTTTATCATCAAAAAAAGATTTAATATTAGCAGATAAATTGGTTCATGCTAGTTTGATAGAAGGCTTAAAATTGTCATCGGCAAAAGTAATTAGGTATAAACACTTAAATTATGAGCAACTCGAAAGCTTGCTAGCAAAGAATTATGGATCATATGAAAATATATTTATTGTGTCAGAGTCTATTTTTAGTATGGATGGCGATTTGGTCGATATTAATAAATTAGTTGATTTAAAAAGGCGATTTGGAGCATATCTTTATTTAGACGAAGCACATGCTGTTGGAGCAGTTGGTCTAAAGGGTTTAGGCTTGGCTGAGGAAAAAGGCTTAAATTTAGAAATAGATTTTTTGGTTGGAACCATGGGGAAAGCTTTGGCATCGGTCGGCGCTTACATTATTACATCAGAAAATATTAAAGAATATTTAATAAATAAATGTCGCTCATTGATATATACAACGGCATTGCCTCCTGTTAATTTGGCGTGGTCATATTTTTTATTAAATCAGATTTCCGAATTATCGCACGAACGTAAAGATTTAGCAAAAAAAAGTAAATACCTTAAGGAACAGTTAATAGCTAAAGCTGTTGAAGTACAAGGAGATTCTCATATATTAGCTGTAATAGTCGGTGAAAATAAGAAGTGTATTGATATAGCAAGTCGCTTGGAATTATCAAATATAAAAGTTCAAGCAATTCGTCCACCAACGGTACCCGAGGGAACTGCTAGGATAAGAATATCATTACATCAAAAATTAAGTTATCAAGATTTAGATACTTTTGTTGACAATTTAACAATAACAGATGGAAACTAAATTTATCAATCATCATCAAGACCAATTGATCCTCTTTTTTAATGGATGGGGAATGGACGATGCTGTAGTTAATCATTTGGATATAGGAAATTATGACTTACAGATTTTCTATAATTACGATCAAGATTTTTGTGTTGATTTAAAGTTTCATAAGACTTACAAGAAGATTTTTCTTGTGGCTTGGTCTATGGGAGTATGGGCTGCATCACAGACTTTAGAAAATTCAGAATTAGATATTGAAAAATCCATTGCGATTAACGGAACTCTTAGACCTGTCGACGATAATTATGGGATAAAAAGGAGTGTTTTTAAAGGAACGATCGAGCGATTTTCGATAAGAAATAAACAAAAATTTGATAGAAGAATGATGAAGTCTAAAGACGATTTTCAGACTTTTCAGTCTATAAAGAGCTTCAGAACTTTTGAAGATCAATTATTAGAATTGAAAAATATTTATGTTCTATCTCAAAGCGTGTGTAATGATTTTATTTTTGATAAAGCTGTAATTGGGAAGAACGATTTAATCTTTACAGAAGAAAATCAGAATGCTTTTTGGAAAAATAAAGTAGATATTATTAATAAAGAATGGGCGCATTTCCCTTTTTATAATTTTATATCTTGGCAAGATATTATAAACTTGTAGTGGAGTAATAGAGATGGATAAATTGTTGATTGCTCAGAAATTTGGCAAAAGTTTAAGTAGTTATAATCAAGAGGCAAAAGCTCAGAAAATAATTATTAAAAGACTCGTTTCTTTATTTGAAAAACAAAATCTCTCGAGTTTTAAGCGAATTCTTGAATTTGGAACTGGTACAGGTCTGTTGACCAAAGAAATTAATAATAGATTTCAGTATAATAATTTGTTTTTGAATGATTTGTCGGAACGCTATATCTCTTTTGTTTCTGCTCAATATTCTGCTCAAGAATTACAGAAAATTAGTTTTATTGAAGGCGATATTGAAAGTATATTCATACCAGAAAATTTAGATCTGGTAATTAGTTCATCGACAGAACAGTGGGTTGAGAATAAGAAAATCTTTTACAATAAGATATATCGATCGCTTGCTAAAGAAGGTTATTTTGTTTTTAGTACATTTGGTGTTGATAATTTAAAACAACTTAGAGAGGCAACTGGTAAAAGTTTAAAATATTCTAATTTAGAAACTAATAAACAAGAATTATCAAAATATTTTAGAATAATAGATGCTCAAGAAGACAGAATTAGTCTTAACTTTGAATCGTCATTAGAAATATTGATACACATAAAAAAAACGGGAGTCAATGCACTATCGAGAGAAAATTGGACGAGGAAATCAGTAAAAGAAATAATGCAAAAAATAGAACGGGTTTGTAAGAATGGAGAACTGTTGGAAATAACTTATCATCCTTTATATTTTATATTAAAGAAAAAATAAACCATAAGCATAAAAGTATGAAGCCTATAATTTCGCCGTCATTGTTATCGGCCAATTTTAATGAATTAGCAAAAGAAATAGAAATGATTAATCAGTCGGAAGCCGATTGGTTTCATTTAGATATTATGGATGGTATTTTTGTTCCCAATATATCTTTTGGATTTCCTATTATTTCTCATGTTAAGAAATTGGCTAAAAAGCCATTAGATGTACATCTGATGATAGTTGAGCCCGATAAATATATTTCTGAATTTAAGAAAGTAGGCGCCGATATTTTAGTGGTTCATTATGAAGCTTGTACTCATTTACATAGGACGGTTCAGAGTATAAAGTTAGAAGGCATGCAGGCTGGAGTTTCTTTAAATCCACATACTTCGGTAGATTTATTAGAAGATATTTTGCCCGATTTAGATCTTGTATTATTGATGTCGGTAAATCCTGGTTTTGGAGGACAGGAATTTATTGAAAATACCTACTCAAAGATTGAAAAATTGAGGGCTATGTCCAATAAAAAAAATCCAAATCTTATTATTGAAATAGATGGAGGAGTAGATGCTTCAAATACAAAAAGATTAATTGATAAAGGAGCTAATGCACTGGTAGCAGGAAGCTTTGTATTTAAATCAGAGAATCCTACAAAGATGATTTCAGATTTAAAAAATGTGAATTTTTAAAATAGCTTAGATATGAAAAAAATAGTATTATTATTGATGATTGGTCTAACTTTTACAGCTTGTGAAATGGGAGCATCTTATTCTGAACACAAAGAATTTTCAGATATTCTTTGGCATAAAATAGACCAACCTAGATTTGAATTCGAAATAACAAAAGAGGCCAATTACAGTATTGCTCTAGATTTGAGATTAGTTTATGGCTATACCTATCGTAATATTAAATTGGATGTTGCTATGGCTAACGAAGATACAAAAACAAGCTTCCCTTTAAATTTTGAAGTAAGAAATGAAGATGATTCATACAAGGGAGATGTAATGGGAGATATTATTGATATTCAACATGTAATAATCATAGATACCTTATTGCCAAAAGGAAAATATTCTTTTGTGTTAGATGAGCAGATGGATAAAAAAACATTGCCTTTTGTAATGGAAGTCGGTATTGTTTTGAACGAGAATACCAAAAAATAGATTCCTTTTTTAGAAATAATTATCTACTTCTTTTTTTAAGAAATCAATT
>JAMOQL010000196.1 GCA_027064025.1 Bacteroidales bacterium | reverse complement strand
ATCATATGACTCAACAAATATATAAAAGGTTGCATGGGTTATTATTTAAAGTGAATGATTCGCATTCAGAATATTTAACTATCTAATTAAACCATCTATTAAAAGTTTTGCATACTCGTCCCGAAATTCATTGGCAGCTTTTTTATAAACTTTCTCTTCGGCTTTTTTATATGTCAAATCAATAGCTTTCAATTTCGGAAAATATTTAGAAAATACGGTTTCATTATCATTAACTGTCTTTACTTCTATACCATAGTTTAAATCTATCTGTTTATATCTCTGCCTCCCCGTTCCTTCGGATTGATTAGTGGTAATAATTAAATCCATATCTGCTCCACTTAAGCTATCGGCTATTGAGAAATGATTTTCGATTAATATTGTTTTAACCCCATTTTGTAAATAATACATAAACTCTGACTGAGGTTTCACCCCCGAACTATCGTTAATAAAAACCTTTGGATATTCAATATCAATTGGAATAATTAACGGGTTCTTATTAAATGCATCATCCACAAAACTAAGCAATTTCTGATCTTCTATATTTATATTTAATATCTTTTCCTTAATTAAAGAAATTTCGACATCGAGACCTTGCTTACTAAAATCAACATCAGAAACACCCACATTAAGAGACCTCTCATCGCTATATATAAGTTTCTGATATGGAAAATCTTTTTTCTTATAACTTAGCTCCATAGGAAAAGCTTTCAAATTATCACCTGTACTATTAATAACAGACAAAGCTATTTTCCCTTTAAAATGATTTTTGCTATTCAACAAAATTCTAGTTTTATCAGCCTTAATTTTTATATTTGATAAAATATAAAATAAATCATTTTTAATCTGCATATCGATATGCTCAACAGAGTCTCCATTTTTATACGTTAACGACTCGTTCCAATATTTTCTTAATTCTAGCAAAGCATTAATTTCAAATCTTATTGCTGTTAGATAGTTGAGTTCCTGTTTAGACCGAACAGCTTGCGAATACAAGTTTCGTGCTTTCCTAATAGCGATAGATTTTCTATCAGCCTGAATATCTGACCATCTATTTTTAGACAAGCGATAATATACCTGATAGATTTTGGGGGTCTCATAAGTTTCAACCAACTCGAATCCCGACAAATCCTTCTCTGTCTCCGATTTAATATACTGCTGATAATCAGAATCAAAGTGATTGTTATTTTCGTAGGATGACAATAAACTATTACTTTCTATATGGATACTTATTTCCGATGATAAATCTGTGAGTGCTAATTTTTTTGCTGTTGCCAAATAATCTGTTGGATGAATTTTCTTATCTACTTTTGCAATACCAATGTAGTAAAAATCACTTCTTGGTCTAGAAATCGTCCATTCAGGAACAGTTTGCTTTATCTTATTCTGAATAGAACATGAGCTTAAGATTACTATCAAGAAAACTAAAAGACTTTTAATTATCGTATTATTTAGAAAATTCATTCAAAAATTTATTCGTGATTTTTGCACTAATTAACTGATACAACTCATTAGTTAATTGACTTTTTGTAGCTAATACTCGACTATTTTTACTTCTCTCTACCAACTCCTGATTTGCCACATACGAAGTATTTATTTTACCTTCTTTTTCTGGATATAATTTTTTTACATTTCCATTATAAGTTAAATAATTAAGGTCTGCATGTTTATACTCATCAAAAATCTTACTATCTAGTATCTCACCCGTCTTTAACGATATTAATTTGTAATGAGTTGTCAGATTTACCATTCTAGAAGCCGTATGAATAGAATATCTAACTCTTTTGTATTTTGTCCTATACCCAGTTTTCTCAGTCTGTTTATTATAATACTTCTCCTGATATTTTTCATAACCAACAAAAGTATTTGTTTTTAATGGAGTTTCATTGTGAGCAAAATTAGTTACTTCAATAGATAAGGCATAATTGGCTCCAGTTATACTCCCCAACTCCACTGCTTGATTTTCGTTAACCAAACCACTCACCGATAAATCTTGTTCATCGAGCAAAGCTTGCATATTTTCTCTATCTACAAGTTTAATAAACGGATCTTTACTATTAATGATACTGCTTTCTGTGTAACTCTCTATACTTTTAGTATAAACCTGATATTTATAATTTACTTTTTTGGTAAGAATCATGACATTAACTCTTCCCTTTTTCAATACATAAGTCAACTCTTTTTTACTATCCTTATAATTGTTCACTCTACTTAATATACTTTGGTAAAATCGATATGCGGCTCGATACTCCTTATTGCTTTTCGCCTTTTCGGCCTTCCTATAAATAGGTTCCAAATAAGCAATATCTCTTAAATCTTTAACATCTTTATAATCTTTATCGAACTTATAAATCTCATTAAAACTACTTTCAGCATCAGCAAATCGCTCATCATCAATAGATTTCAATCCTTTCTCATATTCTTGATTCAAATATCTATTTCTAACAACCCTGAAATCCTCTTTCTGAAAATCAGAAATTGTTAAATCTATATTTAATTTTTTAATTTTTTTCTGATAATTAACGGCTTCAATAAAGGCGTAGGTTGCTGCCTTATAATTCTGATTTAATTTTGCTTTCGAAAATTGACTCAAATAATCTTTTAATACCCGATCACCCGTTCTTTTCATTCCAGTAATTGCATCAATATTGTTAGGGTTTTTTCGTACAGCCTGGTAATATAGCTCCGATGCGGACTGGTATTGACTGATATCTTCGAGTTTCTGTGCTTTTTTTGACAGGCTTCTAGAGCTTGTACAAGAAAATAAAATTAGACTCCCAAATATTAATACAAGAATTACCTTTTTCATATATTACATTTAATAAATGCGTATAAATTTGACTCATACAAAAGTACAATTTTCTTGCAGAAACACAAGTTGCAATTATTTTAAAGATTAATCAACAATAAATCAAGCGTTTTGTTATAGTTTAGAAATAATTACGTAGCTTTGCAGCTCAATTTTTTTAAACATATTTATTAATTAAAAAACAATTCGATATGCCTGTAAAAATTAGACTAGCAAGACATGGTCGTAAAGCAAGACCATTTTATCACATTGTAATTGCAGACGGCAGGGCACCACGTGATGGTAAATTCATCGAACGTATTGGTTCCTACAATCCTACAACAAATCCAGCTACCATCGATTTAAATTTCGATAAAGCATTAGAATGGATTGTAAAAGGAGCTCAACCTACAGATACAGTTAGAGCCATTTTAAGCCACGAAGGTGTAATGTACAAAAAACATCTTTTAGGTGGAGTAAGCAAAGGTGCTTTTGACGAAAAAGCAATGGAAAGTAAATTTGAAGCTTGGAAGCAAGAAAAAGCAATCAAAATTCAAGACCAACGTAATACTATCGCTAAATCAGCTCAAGACGTTAACGACAAAATGTTAGCTGCTGAGAAAGATATAAACGATGCACGTATTGCAGAAATGGCTAAAAAAATAGCTGACGAAAACAAAGCTTTAGAAGACGCTGCAAAAGAAGCAGAAGCTGAAAAAGCAGCAAAGGAGGCTGAAGCAAAAGCTACAGAAGAAGTTACAGAAGCAACAGAAAAAGCTCCTACCACAAATTCGACTGAAGAAACAAAATAGTGTTTATTGAAGATTGTTATAAACTAGGATTTGTATATAAAGCTTACGGAATAAAAGGTGAGCTTATTATAAGGATAGATTTACAACTTTCAGAAAATATTATTAACAAATGGGAATCAATATTCATTGAAATTAATGGATTATTGGTTCCCTTTTTTATTGAAAAAATCTATCAAAGATCCGATATTGAGCTTCAAATAAAATTAGAAGATATCGAAGATGAGATTCAAGCAAAAATCTATACAGGAGATTCTATTTTCATCGATAAAAATCTATACGAATTTCCAGACGAAGAAAATATCTTTTTTGAATGGCTGGCTTTTATAGTATCAAATAAAGAAGGTTTAATAATTGGAAAAATATCTGAATTATTAGAATTCCCTGGCCAAAATATGCTAAAAATATGCAATCCAGATTCTGAAGACATCATTATACCTGCCATAGAAGATTGGATTGTTTCTGTAGACACCGAAAAAAAAACAATTTGTATGGATTTACCCGATGGATTAATTGATTTGAACCAAAGTACAGAAAGCCTTTTCTAAAAAAAGATTAAATGAATAAGCAAATAAAAATTGGGATACTAGGCGTAGGGCATCTAGGAAAGATTCATGTAAAACTTCTAAAAGAAATTCCAGAATTTGACTTAGTAGGATTTTACGATATAAACAAAGAAACATCGGACTATGTAAACCATACTTATGGGATAAAAGCTTTTAACAGCATGGAATCTCTTGTTGCACAAGTAGATGCTATCGATATTGTTACTCCAACTCCTAGTCATTTTTTTTGTGCGCAAGCTGCAATTAAAGCAGGTAAACATATTTTTATAGAAAAACCTGTCACTTTAACCTTAGAAGAATCTGAAAATCTAATAAAATTAGTCAACGAAGCTCAAGTAACAGCTCAGGTTGGACATGTAGAACGATTTAACCCGGCTTTTTTATCGATAAAAGATATCCTTAATAAACCTCAATTTATCGACACACAAAGATTTGCTATTTTTAACACCAGAGGCATTGATGTTTCTGTGGTATTAGATTTAATGATTCATGATTTAGATATTGTTCTAAGCACCATAAAATCTCCAATAAAACGAATTAGCGCAAGTGGAATGTCGCTAATTACCGACTCTGTAGATATTGCTAATGCAAGATTAGAATTCCTTAACGGAAGCGTTGCCAATTTAACAGTAAGCCGAATTGCGGTTGCCAATATAAGAAAAGCAAATTTCTTTCAGAAAGGAGCTTTAATTAGTGTCGATTTTCTAAATAAAACATCTGAGATTTTTTCTATCGATGAAGCTGGTAGAAGCGCAGCTGCAAAGCGAGTTCCATTAGACATGGGAACAGATAAAGAAGCAAAAGAAATTATTATTGAGAAGCCTAAAGTAATCCTCAACAATGCCATTGCCGACGAGCTTACTGCCTTTTCTGAATCTATTCTTAACAACGCCCCAATAATTGTACCTCTAGAAGATGGACACAACGCAGTAGTTGTAGCACACCAAATTATTGAGAAAATAAATAACAAATTGTAATCTTATATAATAAAAAGATCATAACTACGTTAAACAGAAAGATGAAAAAAAATATTGTATTATTTTCAATTAGTTTTTTATTTCTTAGCCTAATTAGCTTATCGTCTTGCGATACTTTTAACGCTGAAGCAGAAGTTCCTGCATACGTACAAATTGACTCTATAAAAGTTGTCACAGAAATAGAACAAGGAACAAATCTTCAGAAAATCTCTGACGTCTGGTTTAATTTGGATGGCTCACAAGTTGGTGTATTCGAAATACCTACAAGATTTCCCGTAATAGCAAAAGGGGAAAGACCCGTAAGTATTAGAGCTGGTGTATTAAAATCAGGAATACATGACTTCAGAGAGGCTTATCCATTTTTCGAAACAATTAGAGATACTTTTAATTTTGTTGGAACAGAAATTATTCCATATACTCCCGTTTTCAAATACAAACCAGAAACCAAATTTTGGATAGAGGATTTTGAAGACCCTGGCATTAAATTACACACCAATGATTCCACAAGTTACCTATCACAAATCATTGATCCGGAAGATATTAACAACCATTTAGGATATGTAGCTTTACCCGATACCGTTGAAGCATTTCAGGTGTTTACCAAAGAAAACATAGAATTGGGTAATACGCCTATATACATGGAAATAGAATATAAATGTGATTATTCTTTTGGAATCGGAATAATTATGCACCATATGGGAGGAAATTCCGAAAGCCAACAACCTTTTACAATTGTAAAACCTACCGATGAGTGGAATAAATTATATTTGAATCTTGGCGAACAATTTTCTGTTAACCCAGGAGCCATTAGTTACGATATATATTTCTTTTTTGCAGCAGATTTAGGAACAACAAGTTCCAACTATATCGATAATATTAAAATACTTTCGTTCTAAAACATATGAATAAAAAGTTACAAATATTTCGTTATTTACTCTCCGACTTTATTGCTGCAGCTACTGCTTGGACTTTATTTTTTGTTTATCGAAAAAAATACATTGAATCTGTAAAATTTGATATTTCTGTTCAGTTCGAACCTACTGCGACTTTTTATAAAGGTCTGATCTTAATTCCTATATTTTGGATAATTTTATACTATTTATCGGGCTACTACAAAGATATTTATCGAAAATCTAGATTAAAAGAACTATGGAAAACCATCGCAACTACACTGATTGGAGTTATTATTATCTTCTTTCTTTTGATTCTTGATGATGAAATTATTTCATATAAATCTTATTATTTATCGTTCTTTTCTTTATTTATTCTTCATTTCGTAATTACATATTTCCCACGATTAATTCTAACTACAAGAACAAATCATAAGATTCAATCTAAAAAAATTGGATTTGAAACCTTAATAATTGGCAGTAATAAAAAAGCACTTACCTTATACGAAACGCTCTCTAAACAAAAGAAATCTGCAGGAAATATTTTTGTTGGATTTGTGAGCGTACAAGATAAACAACAATACTTACTAAAAAAACATTTAGAACTTATTGGAAACCTACACAACCTTCAGAACATAATATTGAAATACAATATTCAAGAAGTAATCATTGCTCTAGAAGATTCCGAACATGATAGAATTGGAGTAATAATGAATAAAATAGAAGGTTCCAATGTAAATATTAAAGTAATCCCAGGGATGTACGATTTACTGATGGGAACAGCCAGAATGTCGTCACTCTTTGGAGAACCTTTAATACAATTATCGCAAGACTTAATGCCCGTTTGGGAAGAAAAAACTAAACGAATTTTTGATATTGTAGTGTCTATAATTGCAATCATATTACTTACTCCATTATATATTTTCCTGATTATTGGAGTTAAAATGTCTTCGAAAGGTCCCATTTTTTATGCTCAAGAACGAATAGGGAAATTTGGCAAACCATTTATGATTTATAAATTTCGTTCTATGTTTATGGGCTCAGAAAAGAGTGGTCCTGCACTATCAAAGAAGAATGATTCTCGTATTACTAAATTTGGTCTATTTATGCGTAAATCAAGATTCGATGAATTACCACAATTCTGGAATGTATTGGTCGGAGACATGTCTTTAGTAGGCCCAAGACCTGAAAGGCAATTCTTTATAGACCAAATCGTAATAAAGGCGCCTCAATACATTCACCTACATAAGGTTAGGCCTGGCATTACTTCTTGGGGACAAGTGAAATTTGGTTATGCAGAGAATGTTGACGAAATGATAGAACGTTTAAAATACGATATTGTTTATATCGAAAATATGTCTCTCTATATTGATATAAAAATTTTAATTTATACAGTTAAAATTATTCTTAAATTAGAAGGGAAATAGTAAATACTATTTATGATTCTACAAGTTTATTCTAAAAAAAAGTCCGCTAGACTAAATTATATTCTAGAACAACTATTTACACTTGTTCTAGGAACAGAATACAAATTGTATCATTCCATAACATCACTCAATTTAGAACTTCCAATACTCAATTATAGTCAAGAGAATATTCCTAAGTCATTGCAGATTATTCCTCATAGCTTGCTTTTCGAAAAGAATATTATTGCTCAAACTATCGAAGTTGAAGAGGGCTATCACTTTTTTAGAACTAAAGAAGACCATTTTTCTTACGATATTTTCGCATCGAGTTTTTTTATGTTAAGTAGATACGAAGAATATCTTAAAACAGACTTGGATACACATGAACGTTTTCAAGCAGAATCTAGTATAGCATTTAAAAATAATTTTCTCGACAAAGCTGTTGTAAACCGTTGGGCAAATGAATTAAAAAAGCAACTCACTGTCCAATTCCCTCAATTACATTTTAAAAAACAAGAATATCAGTATCTTTCAACTATTGATATTGATAACGCTTTTGCTTTTAAAGCAAAAGGATTTACCCGACTTTGGGGAGGTTTTGCTAAAGCAATTATCCGAAAAGATTACGAAGATATCAGGTCTCGCTTTCGATATATTTTTCTTAGAAAACAAGACCCTTTTGATGTTTACGATTATCTAAACCAGATTCACCAGAGATATCAAACCAAAACATTATTCTTCTTTCTAATTGGAAAGAATGGGAAATATGATAAAAATATCAGCATCAAAAAATCCAGTTATCAAAACCTAATTCAAAACACTTCTGAAAATTCAGAAATTGGAATTCATCCCTCTTATCAATCTAATAATTCATTAGATATTTTACAAGATGAAGTTAATAAACTGGGAGTTATAAGTTCAAAAGCTATTTCCAAATCTAGGCAACACTTTTTAAAACTTTATTTTCCAGATACTTACCTAAATCTTATCAAAGTAAATATTAAAGAAGACTACACGATGGGCTTTGCCTCTCAAATTGGATTTAGAGCTGGGATTTGCAACCCTTATTATTGGTTCGATTTAGAAGAAAACTCTAAAACTAATTTAAGAATAATACCATTTCAGATTATGGACGGTACTCTAAACGATTATCTTAGACAGAATCAGAAAAAAAGCATAGAATTGATAAAAAAAATAAACAATGAAGTCAGGTCTGTAAACGGCTTATTTGTAACACTCTGGCATAATGAATCTTTAAGCGATTTGAGACGTTGGAAAAACTGGAAATACGTATATGAAGAGTTACAAAAAATAGCAACAGAATAATAATTTATTCTACGGATAATATTTTGACCAATTCAATAATTCCCTTATTTTTGCATTATCCTATAACAATATGCCTGTATAGTTCAAGGGATAGAACAAGTGTTTCCTAAACACTAGATGATGGTTCGAGTCCGTCTACGGGTACAATTATTTATAAGCATCTAGCCTACAATTGTTTACGTTACATTCTCCATTCTTGTGTTTATATTATTGTATAAATTCAACCCACAAAAACAGAAATAATATCTAACTTATTCAATATATTGGAAACTTATGAAATTATTCAAATAGAAAAAATAAATTAACGCCGTTCTAACAAAGCTACATTTTCGACATGATGTGTATGAGGGAACATATCTAC
>JAMOQL010000195.1 GCA_027064025.1 Bacteroidales bacterium | reverse complement strand
AGCATTTGCAAATCATATAGGCGAAGGTATTTTAGATGAAGAGTTTGAGGTCGTTAGTGATAAAGATGAAATTGGTAATGCGTTACTTCATATGAGAAAAGAGCTTCGAGAAGCTAAAGAGGAGGAGCAGAATAGAAATATTGAAGAAGAGAAAAGAAATTGGGCAACAAAAGGTCATGCCGAATTTGGTGATATTTTACGACAAAATAACGATGATATTGCTGCTTTTTCAATAAATATACTTCGAAATTTAATAAATTATACAGAATCAAATCAAGGGGGCTTATTTATTTATAATGATTCCGATGAAAAGAATCACATTCTTGAATTAGTAGCATCTTATGCGTATAACAGGCAGAAATTTATAAATAAAGAAATAAAAATTGGAGAGGGCTTAGTGGGTACTTGTGCCATAGAAAAAGAAGTAATATATTTAACAGATGTGCCAAAAGACTATATTGAAATTAATTCTGGTTTAGGAGATGCAAGTCCGAGAAATATTTTATTAGTTCCTTTAAAAGTTGAAGATAAACTTTTTGGGGTATTAGAATTAGCATCATTCAATTATTATGAAGATTACCAACAAGAATTTGTAATGAAGTTGGGAGAGAGTATTGCATCGTCGTTAAACTCGACAAAAATTAATATAATGACCGCTGAGTTGTTGGAACAAGCCAATCAACAGCAAGAAGAAATGAAGGCGCAAGAAGAAGAGTTGCGGCAAAATATGGAAGAAATGCTTGCAACACAGGAAGAGTCGGCTAGGAAAGAAGCCGAAAAGGAAGGCTTGTACCAAGCAATTAATAATAATTTACTTGTAGCCAATTTCGACTTGAAGGGAAATGTTATTGATATTAACGATAATTATGCTACGCTTTTTGGTGTTGATAAACAGAGCTTTATAGGTGTAAATTATAATCAGATAAGTAGTGAATCAGAAGGAATATCGAATAAAGAACTTTGGTCTAAGATCAATACAGGACAGGTAGTGGATGTTAAGACAAAAATAATAAGTTCAGAAGGAAATATCTTTTGGCTACAACAAACATTTGCTCCTGTTAAGAATGAAAATGGTGAGGTTTATAAAGTAATTAATATTTCTAGTGATATTACTGAAGAAAGAGCAAATAGGGCGTAGATAAAGGGGACTAATAAAAAATATTAATCCGACCAGATTAAAGCAATATAAATAAAATTTGTATTGTCTGGAATATACTATTTTACTATATGTAGCTAATTACGATTAGCCAATTCCACTTTTATAAAAGTGGATGAAATTGGAATCAAAATATAATAGGTAGAGCATTAATATTAATAATCAATATTTTTTTAAAGGAAATTTATATCTTTGTCTATTCATTACAATTAATACAAAAAGAAAAACGATGGCTAAGAATAATATCAGCGAGGTAGAAACTATTAATATAATTGCAGCAGGAACTTCTATAACTGGAGATTTAAAAACAGATGGTGTTATTCGTTTAAACGGAACACTTGTTGGAAATCTTGAAACTACCGAAAAATTGGTGATTGGGCAAAACGGAAAAGTTGAAGGTGAAATAAAATGCAAAAGTGCCGATATCGAAGGTAGAATCAACGGAATTATTTCTGTAAAAGAACTTTTATCTTTAAAACGTTCTGCAAATATTCAAGGCGATATAGTTACAAAACAATTATCGGTGGAGCCTGGAGCTATTTTTACAGGAACTTGTAAAATGTCTAAAGAAGCTGAGAAATTCGTTAAAAAATAAATTTTAAGACTTGCCAAAAAAGAAACAGACCAAGCAACTTGTTGAAAAGCCTAAACAAAAACT
>JAMOQL010000194.1 GCA_027064025.1 Bacteroidales bacterium | reverse complement strand
GTTCATAAAAATTGGGAAGTTTTCAAAAAGGGTATAAAATTAATTCATTGGTTAAAGGGATTTTTACCCTAACAAGTCGGTTCAGCGGACTCGCTACCCGCTCGCCGCTGACCTCTAACGTTAGAATTAAGAGGATATATGCTTTCTGTTGAGAAATGATATATTATTAGGTAAGAGTGCAGTGAAAATCACTGAAAGAAAATTTTCAACAACTTTATCTATTGACGAAGATGTTCGAACGGAGCCTTCTATACGCATTAGTCAAGAACCTTTCCTTTTATGTGAGGCAGACTTCCTTCGCTTAAAATATGGTGATTCAAAAGTTTTAAGATGGGCCGAAGGAGTATTATTAACATCTTTGGGAATGCTATTTATCCCTATTGCAAAATATATTATAGCGAAGATGACAATTGATAAGTCAATAATTATTCAATCATGGGAATGGGTTGCTCCTTTTATAGGAATAGGTATAGCTTTGTTTCTTTTTTGTATAGGAAAAAAGCTTCCAAATGAGAAAAAGCAGGTTATGAGTGATATTGAGGCTCATTTTTCAAAAGCACCGCGCACTCCACATATTGGAGAACAATAATAATGAATCAAAGGATTCATTTGCCAAAAGAATATAAGCCCTTTGACCATCTTATTCTTTGCAGTAACATATTGATTAATGTGCAAATACCATTTGAAGTTGGTGGTAATGTACCTCTGCTAATTGGCCGAAATGAGCTTCCCCAAGTATGGTTAAATGCACCATCACAAAAACCGAGATTGGAATGGATACCAATTGTTCGTCAGAATCGTTCTCTTCACAAACAGGTAAAGATAATAAAAGATGGGAATGAACTTTTTGTTAAAATTAATACAATCGATGTATTAAGGGTGTTAAAAATCAGTGCCAATTCAGCAAATGTTGTCCAATTGGATTTAAGGCCGATTGGATTAAACATATATGGGGATGAAAGCCATTTGGTGGTCGGCACGAATCAATTAGCCTCAAATACATTTCAGAATGCTTATGTGATGATAGGTATTGGTAAAAAATAAGAAAATTCTAACAAATGGGTGCAGTTGACCGCCAATCCGCTGCGCTCCTTGGCGGCAACTGACCCATGACGTTAGAATAAAAAAAGAGGGAGAATATATGGAAAAGCAGCTTGTTTTGAATATGAAACGACTAATATTAGAGATGTTTTCAGAAATTCCTGGGCTAAGGGAAGGTTATTGTTTACCATCTAGATGGTTTTTATCAGAAAAAATAGTAAGATTAAATCAGATGCAAAAAGAAGCGTTGCAAGTTGCTCTTAATCAATTAGAAAAAGAAGGTATTATTAAAATAAATGGATCTAAAATAAGTATTACAAAGAATGGTATCGAATATCTGACGAAATTAAAATTTGAAGAGACTAATATCAAAGATAATATTCATACAATAAATATCACGAATTTGCAAGCATCTCATGTTCAAGTTGGCAATGAAAATATTATGAACATAAATTTAACCCCTGATGAATTTTTACATTTATTAAAATTGTTGGATTCAAAAAGCGACAGTGAGAAAAAATCTATATTTGAAAAATTATCAAGTTTTGTAAAATCTGGTTTGTCTCTTGGAGAACTGCTTATGAAAATGAAAGAATTAATTTCTAACAAATAAGTGCACCAGACCGCCAATCCGCTGCGCCCTTCAGGCTTGCGTCTTGTCGGCTGGTGACTTTAGTCGTTGGGCTAATCAATCCGCTCTATTTAAAATCTGAACGCAGAAGTTTTTTTTAGCTTGATTTATGTATATTTCTCATATATACCAACGGTATGGAT
>JAMOQL010000193.1 GCA_027064025.1 Bacteroidales bacterium | reverse complement strand
ACTTACCCAGATGGTTCAATAGAAACTATCACTGTAGATAATACAACACATACATCAAACTTAACAACAGCATTGGGTTGCGATAGCGTAATAGTTACAACCGTAACCATGAATCCTATCTACGACTTAACCGAAACTCAAACTGTGTGCGATGGTGAAACTGTAACTTACCCAGATGGTTCGACTGAGACAATTATAGCAGATAATACAACACATACATCAAACTTAACAACAGCATTGGGTTGCGATAGCGTAATAGTTACAACCGTAACCATGAACCCTATTTACGATTTAACCGAAGCTCAAACTGTATGCGATGGTGAAACAGTAACTTACCCAGATGGTTCGACTGAGACAATTACAGCAGATAATACAACACATACATCAAGCTTAACAACGGCATTGGGTTGTGATAGTATAATTGTTACAACAGTAACCATGAATCCTATTTACAATTTAACAGAAGCTCAAACAGTATGCGATGGTGGAACTGTCACTTACCCAGATGGTTCAATAGAAACTATCACTGTAGATAATACAACACATACATCAAACTTAACAACAGCATTGGGTTGCGATAGCGTAATAGTTACAACCGTAACCATGAATCCTATCTACGACTTAACCGAAACTCAAACTGTGTGCGATGGTGAAACTGTAACTTATCCTGATGGTTTGACAGAAACTATCACTGTAGATAATACAACACATACATCAAACTTAACAACAGTATTGGGTTGCGATAGCGTAATTGTTACAACAGTAACGATGAACCCTGTTTACGATTTAACCGAAACAACAAGTATTTGTAGTGGATCGGATTATACTTTCCCAGATGGAACAACACAAACTAATATTACAACACAAGTTATTTACACAAGTAATTTACAAACATCAACAGGTTGCGATAGTATAATAACAACAACTGTAAATATTTATCCTGATATTGTTTTAATAGAAACACATATAGATGCAAGTTGTGGTAATGCTGACGGAAGTATAGATTTATCGATAAGTAGTGGGGGAAGCGTACCATTTACCTATAATTGGGAAGAAAATGCAAATATTGGCGTATCTATATCAACAAGCGAAGATTTAACAAACATTGTAGGTGGAACCTACTGCGTAACAGTAACCGATGCTAATACTTGTGCCGCAAATATTTGTATAGGAATTATGCAAACAAGTAATATAGTATTATCAGAAACTCATATAAATAATAACTGTTTTGGCGATGCAAACGGAACAATAGATTTAATGGTAACAAATGGTCAGGCTCCATTTACTTATGATTGGGATAACGATGGAATAGGCGATTTTAATGACTCTGAAGATTTATCGGGTTTAGTTGCAGGAGATTATAATATAATTGTTCAAGATGCAAATCATTGTACCGAGTCAATTTTAGTAACAATAACAGAACCATCAGAAATAATATTTACAGGTTCGCATACCAATGTTCAATGTAATGGAGGTAGTGATGGAAGCATTACAATAACAGCAACAGGCGGAACAGGAACAATAGAATATTCTATTGATGCAGGTGCTAATTATCAATCAAACGGAAGTTTTACAAACCTTTCGGCAAATAATTATACAATTACTATTAAAGATGCTAACGATTGTACAAAAGACACAACAATAACTATTACAGAACCATCAACAATACAATTATCGGAAACACATATAAATGTAAGTTGTTACGATGGTGATAACGGAAGTATAGATTTAACAGCAACAGGTGGAACGAGTCCGTATACTTATAATTGGGAAGACTTCTTTGGACAGATATCAACAAACGAAGATATTAGTAATATTGATGAAGGTGATTACGATGTTACCGTAACAGATGCGAACCAATGTGAAGCAAATCTTACAATAACAATTACCGAACCCGATGAAATAGAAATTGATGTTATAGCACAAAATGAACAATGTACAAATGGTCAAGCTAACATAGATATTGACGTAACTGGAGGAACAGGAGCATATACCTATATTTGGGAAAATCAAGCAAATACAGGAGTAACAATTTCCACAAATCAAGATTTAAATAATTTAAGTCAGGGCACATATAATATTACAGTTACCGATATAAATTCTTGCGAAAAAACAGAAACTGTATTTATTGATAATATTATCGACACAATTGTAGTTACAGCAATACCAGAAGATGTAAGTTGTTTTGGTGGTAACAATGGTGAAATTTCAACAATTGAAGTAGGAGGTACAATGCCGTATACATACCAATGGGAAGATAGTCAAGGAAATATTGTAAACGGAAACGATGAAGTGTTAAATCTATCAGCTGAAACATATTATTTAACAATAACCGATGTTAATGGTTGTTCAAATACATTTAGTCAGGTAATAAATGAGCCAACGCAATTAACAGCATCAGTTGTTTATACCGATGTACTTTGTAATGGAACAAATACTGGTTCTGTTGATTTAACAGTAAATGGAGGAATAACACCGTATAGTTATAATTGGAATACTGGTGCTACAACCGAAGATTTATTAAACGCATTTGCAGGAACGCAAATTGTTGATATTGTTGATGCAAATGGGTGTGAAATAACTCAATTTCAAACAATAGTAGAGCCACCAGCATTAACTTGTACACCAACAGTCCATAATGTTTTATGTTATGGAGATAGTAATGGAGTAATAGATTTGTCAATTTCAGGAGGTAACGGTTCGTATGATATAAATTGGGGCAATTCTAACCTATCGGGAACAAGCGTGAACAATTTGAATGTAGGTGCATACTTTATAACAATAACTGATGATGAAGGATGTTTTATTAATTTATCAGCTGAGATAATAGGGATAACGTCAATGACTTCAAATGTAATAATTAATAATATTACTTGTGCTGGAGACGATAATGGTCAAATAGAAGTTGCCGTTGAAGGAGGAACTCCGAGTTATTCTTATTCATGGGATTTTCAGAATAATAATTCGAATATTATTGCTAATCTGCCTGCTGGTGAATACTCCGTGACAGTAACCGATGATAATGATTGTAAGATAATAGAAACCTATCAAATTATTGAACCACAGCGTTTAGTGTCATTGTTAGGTGATAGTATTAAAGTTTGTCAGAATACAAATGTAAATATTGATGCTTCTGCTACAGGAGGGGTTGCTCCATATACATATCAATGGTCGACAGGTTCTATAGAATCATATATTACAGTTAACCAAGATACTGTTTTACCATATTTTGTAACAATAACCGATGTAAATAACTGTGTAGTCAACACAAATATTGGAGTTTATGTCTATCATCTTCCTGAGCTAATAATAGGAAATAATAGAGATACGGTTTGTCAAGGAGAAGCAATAGAGCTTGGTTGCGCAGCGTATCAAGGTAATCCTCCTTTTACTTATACGATTAATAATGAAAGTGCAGCAAATGTTAATACAGTCTATCCTGAAGGAGTAACAACATATACTGTTGTAATGAAAGATGCTTGTGATTTTACTGATACAAAAGAGATTAATCTGTTTGCCTATACCGATGGGATGCTTTCTGTAATTCCAGATGTAATTTCGGGCTGCTCACCTCTGACCGTAAACTTTAATGATAATTCAGGTCTTGAAGGTGTTTGGGGTTGGGAGTTTGATGATAAAGATGTAGCAAATTACGATACCGATCAGAATCCAACCCATCAATTTGTTGACGATGGTTTTTATACTATAACACAGACATTAGAAACAAAGGAAGGCTGTCATTTGGAGCGTATTTATAGAGATATGATTCATGCTTACCCATTGCCAGATGCTAAATTCGATGTAGAAAATGATGTGGTAACAGAGATACACCCAGATATATATTTTTATAACTATTCTACCGATAACTCTCTAAATTATTGGGATTTTGGTGATGGGAATAGCTCAGTATCATTATCGCCAACATATCAATATGGTCAGATAGGAGAATTTTTAGTGCAATTGGTTGTCGAAAATAATTATCAATGTAGAGATACAAGTCAAAGACTTATTAAAGTAGAGGATGTATTCGAAGTTTGGGTTCCTTCAGCTTTTTCACCTGATGGAGATAATAAGAATGACTTTTTTGGTGTAAAAGGTGTGGGAATTTTAGAAGAAGGTTTTGCTTTGATGGTATATGATAGATGGGGTGAGAAAATATGGGAAGGACAACATCAAGATGAGCTTTGGAATGGTAAATATGAATCTCATTATGTTCAGAATGGAGTGTATAGTTGGTTGTTAATTTGTAAAGGAGTTAATGGGGGTACAGTAGAGAAAGCAGGTAGTGTTACAGTAATAAGATAAATATAACAACAGACAACTGAAAGATATTAACGGTATCAATGCTTTTAATAATGATGCAAACTCAAGTTTAGAAACAAATTTTATTTTTGTTATTTAGAATGAATGTTAGATTATATTAGTTAAGCCTTGCTTAGGGATTACTAATAATATTGTTGAGGATTTAATCGAAATAAATCTCCGATCCTCTGCATTGGGGTAAATGCAGGAAAGTTTGAAAAACGTTAGGTTTTTCATAAAAAAATATAAATTTCGCTTAATACCTCGATGGCTCTGCTTCGATGATATTTATTACCAAGTAGGATTAAATTCTCCACAACTTGTGTTGAACTATTTAGTTAGTTGGAGAATGATATATTTTCTATAGCAAAAGTGCATTTTTTCTCAATACTTGTTTTGTATTCCCCATTATTGAGTTCTAAAGCTTTTGCAAAAAAGTCTAAAGCTAATTTTTGTTGTCTTCGCAGATAATATATTTTACCGCTACAATAAGCCGAATAAGCGACAAAGTAGAGCTCGTCTTCATTGGTATTTATTACAATCTGATATAAATTTAAAGCTTTATTTATGTTTTTAAGTTTCTCATAGATCCTAGCTAGTCTATATAGATATTCAATTTTGTCAGATTTCGAAATTAATTCTTTCTGAATACCTCCTCTTTTTATACAGCTGAGTGCTTGCTTATATTCTCCAGCATCGAATAACATTCTCGATTTAATTAATAGAGGGTTCCATTGATCAAATTGCTCAACTCGCTCCAAAGATTTTTTATCCATTGGAAAATTAGGGCTGTTAATATTCTTTGTCTTTTCAATTTCTTTTCTTAATAAATCATTTTCGTTTTGACTACAATAATACCAAGCTTTATAAAAATGTGCAGATTGTATTAGACTATTAGATTGATGATTTCTGATATAGTTATCCATTATAACTAAGCCCTCCTTATTTAGAAGTTCAAGAAGAAATTTCCCTTTCAAAAAATTAAAATAGGATGGAAGCTTATGATTAGATTCAAGCTTTTTAATCATACCAAGTTTATCCTTATTGCTTATGTGACTGGTGATTAAGAAAACGTATTGATACAGTAAATTATTATTCTCAATGTTGTTAGATTCTGATACATCTAGAAAATGTTTTAGATAGAGTTTGATAATTTGTCCTTCGGTATTATTTGCAGAACTTTGCTTATTGTTCAGCAGATAGTTGTCGATTAGGCTTAGTCCTTTCTGAGGAGAACCTTTAATATTGAACCATTTAGCAACGCTTTTAAACTTATTAGGAACAGACCCTCCAATAACCTCGTAAATACTTCTTATTTTTAAGTATTCGGTATTCTGCGACTTACTGTTAATATTATCAATATAGGATTGCCCTTGCATTAACGACCGTACATAACTCATATGCTCGCCCCATAAAAAATGAATAAATGCTTGTTGAATTGAAAGGGTAGCTAATAAAATTAAAGCAGTTTCTTTATTATCTTCATTATCTAATATTTCTAAGCTGTGCTCGGAAGAAATAAAGAAATTATCATAATTGTTATTAGTCGTATTGAAGTATGTTTGTAAAAAAAATCGATACGTTTTAAAGTATGAAATGTATGAGTTTTGAGGGTTGTTTATTGTTTCGATATGAATTAATGAATCAGATTTTTGAAAATCAAGATTCATTATCGAAGAGTGAATTTCTTTGATGTTGTTGTTGTAGTCTAAGTTTGAAAACGTTACTGTCGAAATCAAAAATAGTACAGTTGTAATAAAGTGTTTAAGGCTCAAATTCATATATCTTGCTAAAATAGAAATAATTAAAAAGGATAATAATGTTTTCTTATTTATATTGAAAATAAATTACATAATATCATTCTAAAACATTTAGTTATTTTAATAACAAATGTATTTTTGCAATCTAAATAAAATGATTAATATCATATGTCAGAAGATGTATCACGTAGTGGAGTTGTTCAAGAAATTGGAGCTAACGGAAAGGTAAAAGTTAGTATCATATCCAAGGCACAATGTGTATCTTGTCAGTTAAACAATTCATGTAGTTCAGCCGATGTGAAAGAAAAAGTTATCGAGATAGATAATTTTGGAGGAGTGCTTAAAATAGGAGAAATGGTTGATGTATCTCTTAAAGAATCTGCAGGCTTTAAAGCTCTGTTTTTAGGATATGTTCTTCCTTTTTTAATATTATTTATCACTCTTATTATAGGAACGAAATTTAGTTCGAATGAATTATACGTTGGGTTAATAGCTTTGTCAACATTAGTGCCTTATTATTTTGCAATATATTTAATGCAAAATGTAATTAAAAAAGAATTTTCATTTTTCGTACATAAACAAAATTAAATATGAACGACGTTATTTTATACACGATTATTACCTTAGGAGGCATAGGAGCTGTTTCTGCAGTAATATTGTATTTTGTTGCACAAAAATTTAAAGTTTTTGAAGATCCTCGTATCGATGAGGTAGAGGAAGCTTTGCCTAGTGCAAATTGTGGAGGTTGTGGATATCCTGGATGTAGAAATTTTGCTGAGGCCTGTGTTAAAACAGATGATCTTGGCTCTTTATTTTGCCCTGTAGGAGGAAACGAAACGATGGCTGCTGTTGCAAGCGCTCTTGGGCAAACTGTTGAGGCGAAAGAACCTCAAGTAGCCGTTCTTTTGTGTAATGGATCTTCTGCAAATAGAAAACGAACCTCTGAGTTCGATTCGGCTGCTAATTGTACAATTGCAGCGTCTACTTATGGGGGAGACACCGATTGTACACATGGCTGTTTAGGTTTAGGCGAATGTGTCGACGCTTGTGGTTTCGATGCCATGTATATGGATCCAGAAACAGGTTTGCCTGTTGTTATCGAGGATATGTGTACAGCTTGTGGTGCTTGTGTTGCCGCTTGTCCAAAAGATCTTTTCCAGTTAAGAGATAAAGGGAAAAAGTCTAAACGTATCTTTGTCTCTTGTATGAATACAGATAAAGGTGCACCTGCTAAAAAAGCATGTGATGTTGCTTGTATTGGTTGTTCAAAATGTTTCAACGTATGTAAGTTCGATGCCATTACAATGGGGAACAATAAAGCCTACATTGATTACGAGGCTTGTAAATTGTGTAGAGCATGTGTGGCTGTTTGTCCTACTGGAGCTATCCACGAAATTAATTTTCCTGCAAGACGAGTGAAGCCTACTGTAGAAGGCGATGCTCCTGCAAAAAAAGTTGTAGCTAAGAAAACTACTTCAGAAATTGAAGCTAAGGTCAATATCGTAGAGAAAGCAAAAGAGGTGGCTAAAGAAGCCCCCCAAAAAAATAAGAATAATAACGAAGATAAGGCTACTGAATAATTCGGTAGTTTTAGACTTTTAACTTTATAAATAAATAGGTATGTTAAAAACGTTTCCAGTAGGCGGAGTTCATCCACCGGAAAATAAGTTTTCTGTAGGAAAACAAATTGAAACATTACCGCTTCCTAAAACTGTAACTATTCCAGCGGGGCAGCATATTGGTGCTCCAACTCAAGTTCTTGTTAAAAGAGGAGATGAGGTAAAAGTGGGGCAGCTAATTGCAAAAGCAGGTGGATTTGTTTCGGCAAATATCCATTCTTCAGTTTCGGGAAAGGTTAAAAAAATTGATCAGGTATTCGACAGCTCGGGTTATCGTAAGATGTCTGTATTAATAGATGTTGATGGTGATGATTGGTTAGAGGATATTGATAAATCCGATGAGCTAAAGAAAGAAATTGCATTAAGTAAAGAGGAGATTGTTAAGAAAGTATCTGAAATGGGTATTGTTGGGTTAGGAGGAGCAACCTTTCCAACCCATGTAAAACTTTCTATTCCTGATGGAAAAAAAGTCGAACATTTAATTATCAACGCTGTTGAATGTGAACCTTATTTAACTGCCGACCATCAATTAATGATGGAAAAGGGAGAAGAAATAATGGTTGGTGTTTCTATTCTGATGAAGGCAATCGATGTTTCGAAAGCTATTATTGGAATTGAAAATAATAAGCCTGATGCTATCGAGCATTTAACAAAATTATCAGCTAATTATCCGGGTATTCAAGTTGAGGCTTTAAAAGTTCAATATCCTCAAGGAGGAGAAAAACAATTGATTAAAGCATTAATTAATCGAGAAGTACCTTCTGGAGGTTTGCCATTAGATGTTGGTTGTGTAGTTCAGAATGTTGGAACTGCCTTTGCCGTTTACGAAGCTATTCAAAAGAACAAACCATTGTTCGAGAGAGTTGTTTCTGTAACTGGAAAGAATGTGAGCAAGCCTTCTAACTTTATGGTAAGGGTAGGAACATCTACAGATATATTAATCGAAGCAGCAGGCGGTTTACCTAGTGATGCTGGTAAAGTTGTTAGTGGAGGTCCTATGATGGGAAAAGCATTGTCTAGAACAGATGTGCCTATCACTAAAGGAAGTTCAGGGGTTCTTATCTTTAAAGATGAAGAATCTAAACGAGAAAAAATGAATCCTTGTATTCGTTGTGCTAAATGTGTTACCGTTTGTCCAATGGGCTTAGAACCTTATTTATTGATGACAGTTACACAAAGTGCCGATTACGAACGAGTAGAAAAAGAAAGAGTGTTAGATTGTATAGAATGTGGATCTTGTAGTTATACATGTCCATCTACCCGACCTCTTCTAGATTATATCCGTTTAGGAAAAGGAGCAGTAAATAAAATAATCAGATCTAGAAATCAGAAATAATGGGAAAATTATTATCAGTTTCATTATCACCGCACGTTCATAGTGGTAATTCCTTAAAAAAGGAAATGCGAGGCGTAATTATTGCTATGATACCGGCCATGTTAGTAGGGTTCTACTTCTTTGGTTTCGATGCGATAAGAGTAACAGCTATTTCGGTAATAGCTGCTGTAGGTTTCGAATTTTTAATTCAGAAATTTATTTTAAAAGTAGAACCAACCATTACAGATGGTTCTGCAATAATTACAGGAATGTTATTTGCTTTTAACATGCCTTCTAACTTACCAATTTGGATTATTCTTATCGGTGTTTTAGTTGCAATAGGAATTGGTAAAATGACTTTTGGTGGTTTAGGGCAGAATCCATTTAATCCAGCTTTAGTTGGACGTGTATTCTTATTGGTTTCTTTTCCTGTGCAGATGACTTCTTGGCCAAAACTTTCACCAATGAATTTCTCTATGGTCGATGCCGAAACAGCAGCGACACCATTAGCTTTTGTTAAAGAAGGTTTAAAGAATGGCGATAAGTTATCCGACTTGCTTCATCAATTACCATCTATGATGGATATGTTTATTGGGCAGGTAGGAGGCTCTCTTGGAGAGATATCAGCCGTTGCGTTATTACTTGGAGGTGCATATATGCTTTTTAAGAAAATAATATCTTGGCATATTCCCGTCGCAATGTTGGGAACAATAGTAATTTTTAGTGGATTGTTACATTTATCGAATCCAGAAGCTTATGCCGGACCAATGTTTCATTTA
>JAMOQL010000192.1 GCA_027064025.1 Bacteroidales bacterium | reverse complement strand
TAATAGCGTCTGAAAACTCTGTAGGACTTTCAACTATATATATACCCATGCTAAAAAAACCGACTGCAGGCTTAATAATTGAAGGATATTTAACTTTTTCAGGATTTAAGTTGATTAATTCGTTAAGCTCAAATTTTTGGAATTTAAAATCGGGATATAAATCTTTTAAAATTTCTCGGAACTTAGCTTTATTCTTAAAATATTGAATTTGACCAGGTAGTTTTGTGTTAGATAAATTTTTATTTATCCAATTCAAAGAGTTTTCTGTATTACTATAAATTAGTGGTGAATTATTATAGTTGGAGACAGATTCTTTTGAATTTAAGAAAAAATCTTTTAGCTCATTGGCTATTTTTTCTGAACTTTCAGTTTTAACAACTTTATAGTTGTTTTTTTTGATTGTATCTTTAAGTAAATCAGATACATATGGGGCGTCTAGTAATATCATCTTATGCGTGTTTTTATAATAGTTTGCAAATTAACTAAAACCACATAATATTACCTAATATATAGGTTTAATAATTAAAGATTTTACAATAGTTTTTTATAAAGTTATTATTTCATAATTGTCAATATTAAAGAATTGGACAATGTCATTAATGAATTTATTTCTAATAGTAATTATTATATTCTTGTCTGTTTGTAGAGCTTGTAATAAAGGGGAGTGCCAACCTTTTCTTTTTAGTTCAAGAATTCCAATTTCATCAATAACAATAGTTTTAATATCGGAACAAATTGATTTTTCTAAAATCTCTAAACCCCAATGATAAGTTGTATTATTAATGTAGAATCTACCAATTTGTTCGGCATTTGGCAACTGAGTTCTAGTCATAAATAGTTTTTCTAGTTCAGTCGAAATATCTTTAATCATAAAACTATTCCGAATGTCATTTTTAAATGTTCCGATTGCGACAATTCCTGCAACGGTAATATTACTATTTCTTAGTTCTTTTATATGATTTAATAAAAAAGTGGTTTTCCCAGAATGTCTTTTGCCTGTAATGATTTTAACTTTTGCCATCTTTTAGAGTTGTAGAATTAATAAAGGCAAGGTATAAACTATCGGTATATAAAATGATATCGACTATGGTTTTAAAAGGTTTTTTGAACATTTGTTTTGGTTTGGTAACGTCAGACATTATTGCGGGTAAGGCTGAAAAAGCGAGCCCTAGAGCATTGTATAATTGCGAAAATCCATTTTTGTTCAAAAGGGTTCTGATAATAGGGTTTCTTAATTCTACACTTATCGAAGAAAACCCGAGAACGATAACAATAGCTCGTAAAGTCATTTCTAAACCAACAAAAATACCTTTTGATGAAAAATATACTATTTTTGAATTATCTACATAAAATAGAGACGCCAGAATGGTTAATGTTGCTAGCTGAAGCCATAAGGCGGGGCGTTTAAATTGTCGTGCCGAATTTTTGTATCGGACTAAATTATATATAAGAAATAGGGTGGACGTCCCTAACCCCCAATAAAGCCCCCATTTATTAATCACAAATAAATTTGCTGTAACCAAAAATATATTGAAAGCCAGTAAATAAATTGAGAATTTTTGTTCTTTAGAGATTGAGAAAAATGAATCTGCAGTAGAGATATCGAATTCCGCAATAGCTTGTTGCTTTTCTTTTTGTTCAAGTGCCTTTTTGCCAATTTTAAACCCGATTAAAGCAGAAAAAGTTCCTAAAATAAGATAGATGGAGATTAATATCCAAATAGCATCCATCGGATTAACATGGGTAAAACTTAATTGTTTCATTGCAAATTTATAGACATTAGATAGAATAGCTACGACATCCCAACCGTAAATAATAAGCAGTGTAATTAGTTTGTGAAACAAGGCACTTAGAACAGCCATCATTCCTGCGATAATATATGAAATGATATTTCTTCCTAAAAGGAAAATAAAAAATTCTAATAAAAAGGCTTCAAAAAATATCCCCGTCATTGGGCCTAAAATAACTGCTGATGGCGAAATAGATTTCATAAGTGCGGCAATAATTCCTGCTCTCCAAATTAATCCTCTTTCTGGCCAGATTTGAAGTATGGAAATAACAAATGTAACGGTGAAAACAGCTAATAGTGTTCCTGCAAAGGGGAGTTGTAAGTTATGAAAAAAACTCCCCATAATAATTTCAACCGATGCCCAAAGGCTTCCAACTACTGCTGCTTTTGTCCAAATGTCTTTATTCATTTTGTATTATTATAAGCATCTTAGTGCTAAAATTTATAGTTTAATTCAAAAGTGATAAACCGACCCAACGAAACTTGATCTGAGCTAACCATATGTTGTTCATCTAGAATATTTTGTATGTTTAATCCAGTTCCGAACCCTTTATAGAATTGATATGCTAACCGAATATCTAATCCCACTAGAGCATCAATAGAAAAAGTATTTTCTTCATCTAAAAAGATTTGATCTTGCCAGTGTACGTTTAGCGATGATGACCATTTTTTATTTGAAACTATGGTTGTGAAATTAATGGTGTTTTTTGGGCTATAAGTTAATGTTTTATTTTCCAAATTAGAACGGCCTTCAAATTTCTTTATTTTGGAATGGTTGTAAGTATAATTAGTCTTGAAACTCAACCATGGCTTTAAATTGTATTGAGCTGATAACTCAGTTCCATATATCTCAACTTTAGAAATGTTTTCTTTTTGATAGATTTTTTTTCGGCCTCCAAACAGGCTTTCTCCTGTTGCAACATAATACATAAAGTCAGAACCTTGCGAATAATAAATATTAACGGTGGTTAAAAGTTTCTTATAAGAATACCGGCTTCCTATTTCAATATTATTAATGGTTTCTGGGGTAAGATAAGGATTGGCTTTTTTGTATCCAATATTAATAAACCCAGTTCGTGTTAAATCGTCTAAAGAAGCAGTCCTAAAACCGCTTGATGCAACAGTATAGATATTGAACAGCTTGGTAATATTGTATTGCAACGATATGCTGGGTGTCCATCCATTCCACGATTTATCATCTAAGTTTCCTATGTCATTAACCATAAAGTCGTTTATTCCAGTAGCATCTTCTATTAAAAATGCACCATCGTGAAAATTAACGTAGGTAAAGTGTATAGAGCCTATACTTTTTAATTTTCCACTAATATTAAGTTCATCTTGTAAGTATATATTTAGATGATTAATTTTGCCTTTGTTAATGATTTTGTCGGTACTAGTTTGGTATTCATCTACACCATAAACAGAACCATTTCGTATATCAGCTCCTAAACTAATTTTGTTTTTATTAAAAGTTCTGCTAAGCGATGTTAAAAGTCCGTAATCGGCTCTGTCTGAGTGTACATTAATAAGAGTGTAATTCCCTTTTTTTATCTTCTCGATGGTTCGAAGATATTGTTCTAGTTGGTAAAAAGCATTAATATCTATATCGAATTGCCCTAACTGTGTTTTGTATTTAGATTTAATAAAATGCGTGTCGTAATCTGCAGTCGTCCCATCCTTTAGTTGTATTCTTGTGCCCTGTCCTCTATGATCGTTATAATAATTATATTCTAATTCTAAAAAAGTATTATCTGAGAATAAATATCCAATTCTAGCGTTTGCCGCTTGTTCTTGAACAAATACCAAGGTGTCGAAACCTTCTCTAATGCTATCTGGCACAGTATTATATCCATTGCTTTGTAATGCTTTTGCTGAAATTGCATAATAGAAACCTGAGCTTTCATCCGAAAATTTTTCCATCAACGAAAATTCGCCTCCGAATGTATTGTAGGTGCCATAATAAGTTTTTGCTGTTCCTGATAAAACTTTATTGTTGGGTCTTTTTGTTATTAAATTAATGGTTCCTCCCATAGAATTACTCCCATAAATTGACGAACTAGGCCCTTTTACTACTTCGATATGTTGTATGTCGGAATTAATAATTCTATTCCAATTTACACCACCACCATCAGATTTATTAATAGGTATTCCATCTATTAAAGTAAGTTGTCTTCCTGGTTCAGAACTTACGACACCACGCATTGTTACTACAGATTTTCCGAAAATTCCAAATTGACGATCTACAAAAATTCCTGATGTGTATTTTAAGCTTTCGTCTATTTTTTGGATCGGTAATGCTTGTAGTTCTTTTGCCGATAAGTATTCTATGGATGCAGGAATGGTATTGAGAGGGCGAGCTGTTCTGGTAGCTGTAATAATGACTTCCTCAGTTTTGAATTGGGCATTTTGCATCTTTAATATGCCCAGATTTAGCATTTCATCTTCTTTAAGTTCAATTTCTTTTTCAATTGTAGCCCTGCCAACAAAAGAAATTTGTAGATGAAATGTTCCAGCTTTAAGTTCTTGAAATTTAAAGAAACCATCAGAATTTGTAATTGTTGAGCGATTTTGTTCTGATAAAATCACATTTACAAATGATAGTTTTTCTCCATCAGCACTTTCTACAACTCCCTGTAGAGATTGTGCTGTTGAGCCCATAAAGAGTAGGACTTCCCAAATTAATACAATTGTTTTTTTCATTTTCCTTTCCAATTCATCTCATAACATTATGAGAATCGGGAGGCGAACTTGTTTCCAAGTAAACCCTGTCGGTCTTATATTCGTAGCAAAACCTTAGAATATTTAGACTCGGTTTTATTTCAGTACAAAGATACTTTAATTATTCAAATATATGCAAAAAAAAATGCTGCCTAATTATTGTAGGCAGCATCATAAACTCTTTAGAATAGTAGATTACTCATAAGTGGCTTCGTTAGACCAGAATCCATGAAGATTACAGCCTACTGCTACTTTTACTATATCACCTTTTTTAATTTTTACAAAATATGGACCAAATTCTGTATTGTTATTATTTGTATATCTTTCAGAGCTTACTAAACCTCCTGCATAGATAGAAACAATGTCAATCCAATGATCTTTTGTATTAGGATGAATATGACCTTTAGAACCAATTTTTACAAATACTTCAACCAATCCTTCGTTATTCACATCTCCGAAAGTAATTTCTGGGGTATGTGTCAATTCAAAATCAGTAGGATTTGCAGGGTCTTTAATTGTCATTACTTCTCTGTTTACAATTAAATTCTTAACTTCTTCTGTAACTACAGCTTCAACCTTCCCATTTACAACAGAAACGGAGGTTTCTGGAGTAACATCAATATTTTCTACTGTTGCTTTAGTATTAATAGCTGCTTCAGTATCAGAACCCCAAATTTGGTATAAAGTAGGAGCAATAACTAAAGCTACTACAGACATTAATTTAAGTAAAATATTTAATGAAGGACCAGAAGTATCTTTAAAAGGATCGCCAACAGTATCACCAACTACGGCAGCCTTATGAACTTCAGAACCTTTTCCATATTTAACACCATCGTGTTCAAAACCTTCTTCTACAGTTTTCTTAGCATTATCCCATGCACCACCTGCATTAGATTGGAAAATAGCCATTAATACACCAGTGACTGTTACACCAGCTAATAAGCCACCTAACATTTCTGGGCCACCTAAGAAACCAATGGCAACTGGAGTAATAATAGCTAACAAACCCGGTAAAACCATCTCTTTAATAGAGGCTTTTGTAGAAATAGCTACGCATTTATCATATTCCGCAACACCATCAGCCTTATCAAAAATTTCTCTATCTTCTGGAGTAGCTTTAGACATATCTGAATCATATTTACGCATAACTTCTAAAGCATCTTTTAAAGCAGGAATATCTCTAAACTGACGACGAACTTCCTCAATCATTGCCATTGCGGCACGACCTACAGCATTCATAGAAAGTGCAGAGAATACAAATGGTAACATTCCTCCAACAAATAAACCAGCCATTACAGTCGATTTAGCAATATCAATAGAATCGATATGAGCCTGTTGCATAAAAGCAGAGAATAAAGCTAAGGCCGTTAAGGCTGCTGAAGCAATCGCAAAACCTTTTCCAATAGCAGCAGTTGTATTTCCAACAGCATCTAATTTATCTGTTCTTTCTCTAACCTCATGAGGTAACTCTGCCATTTCAGCAATTCCACCAGCGTTATCAGAAATAGGGCCGTAAGCATCAACTGCTAACTGAATACCCGTGTTTGCTAACATACCAACAGCAGCAATTGCAATACCATACAAACCAGCAAAGTGGAATGATAAGATAATAGCAGCTGCAATTAATAAAATTGGGATAGCTGTTGACATCATACCAACACCTAATCCGGCAATTATGTTTGTTGCAGGACCTGTAATAGACTGTTTTACGATACTCATAACAGGTTTTGTTCCTGTTCCTGTATAATACTCGGTAATTTTACCAACACCTAAACCTGCTATTAAACCAACAATAGTTGCAATAAATACCCCTAAAGAAGTAAATGTTGTTCCATTATAATTCCAAGTTTCAGGTAAAAAAGCATTAATCATAAAATAAGAAACAACAATCATAATACCAGCCGAAAGGAATTCTCCAATATTTAGAGCTGTTTGAGGATTCCCTCCTTCTTTTACTTTAACGAAGAAAGTACCAAAAACAGAAACTATAATACCTGCTGCAGCAAGAGCTAATGGTAAAATAACAGCTCCCAATTTGTATGATGCAAATTCAGGAATGTTAAAGAATACAGCCCCAAGAACCATCGTTGCAATAATAGAACCTACAAAAGATTCAAAAAGGTCAGCACCCATACCCGCAACATCACCAACATTGTCACCAACATTATCTGCAATAGTAGCAGGGTTTAAAGGATGATCTTCTGGAATACCAGCTTCTACTTTTCCTACAAGGTCAGCTCCAACATCGGCTGCTTTGGTATAAATACCACCACCAACACGAGCAAAAAGTGCAATAGAAGATGCTCCTAACGAGAAACCTGAGATAATATTTAAAATTGTTGTTAATCCGTCAGTAGTATTTACATCATACATATTACTGTATAAAATAAAAAGAACAGAAAGTCCAATTACTCCTAAAGAAACAACACCTAATCCCATTACTGCTCCACCAGAGAAAGCGACTTCTAAAGCTTTATTTAGAGATGTTCGGGCTGCATGAGTTGTTCTTACATTGGCTTTGGTTGCAATACGCATTCCAATAAAACCAGCTAGAGCTGACATTAATGCTCCAACCACAAAAGATAAACCAACAAAAGCACTTGAATTAGCTTCGGAGTTTCCTTTAAAAATTAGGAGGATTGCAACTGCAACTACAAAAACAGAAAGCACTTTATATTCAGCCTTCAAAAATGCCATTGCTCCATCAGCAATGTTTTTGGCAATGATACTCATTTTCTCATTACCTTCGTCTTGTTTCTTGACCCATGATGATTTAACCAACATAAATAAGATTCCGACAACTCCCGCTAGGGGTAATAAATAAATAATACTGTCCATAATTTTTTTTAATTGATACTAAGTTTGTGAGTAATAAAGTCACTCATTTGCTTAAATTTTAGCGACTTACGTTTTTTTTATTATGATTTGTGCTTGCAAAAATAACTTTTATTATGTTCTACAACAACTAAAACTTATCATTTTTTACAATATATTCAAATATTTCAATTACTATACTTACTTTTGCAAATTGGGAAAGATTGGTTATGCTTAATAATTAATCTTTGTATTTTAATGAATATGTAAAAATTAAAGAAACAAAATAGATGGAATTAGATTTAACATTGCCTTATAAGGTAAAAGACATGAGCCTAAATGATTTTGGTAGAAAAGAAATTATTCTTGCTGAAGCTGAAATGCCAGGATTAATGATGCTTCGCAAAAAGTACGGAGAATCAAAACCTTTAAAAGGAGCCAAAATTATGGGTTCTTTGCATATGACTATACAAACAGCTGTTTTAATCGAAACATTAACTGCATTGGGTGCTGATGTACGTTGGGCATCTTGTAATATTTTTTCTACACAAGATCATGCCGCTGCGGCTATTGCAACAGGAGGCGTTCCTGTTTTTGCGTGGAAAGGGGAGAGTCTTGAAGAATACTGGTGGTGTACGGAAATGGCTTTAACTTGGCCAGATGGTTCAGGGCCAGATATGATTGTTGACGACGGGTCTGATGCTTCTGGAATGGTTCATTTAGGATATGAAGCAGAAAAGGATAAATCAATTTTAGATTTAAATGCCAAAGCAGAAGACGAAAGAGAATTAGCTCTCCGTTTAAAGAAATCTATTGAAGAAAATCCAACAAAATGGTCTTCGATAGCAAAAAACATTGTTGGAGTTTCAGAAGAAACAACCACTGGTGTTCATCGATTATATCAAATGCATGAAAAAGGAAAATTATTATTCCCTGCTATTAATGTAAACGATTCTGTAACAAAATCTAAGTTTGATAACTTGTATGGATGTCGTGAATCTTTAGCCGATGGTATTAAAAGAGGAACTGATATTATGATTGCTGGTAAAGTTGTTGTTGTAGCAGGTTATGGTGATGTTGGAAAAGGTTCTGCACACTCTATGAAAAGTTACGGTGCTAGAGTATTAGTTACAGAAATAGATCCTATTTGTGCGCTACAAGCTTCAATGGAAGGTTTCGAGGTAACAACAATGGAAGAAGCTGTTAAAGAAGGTAATATTTTTGTGACAACTACAGGGAATAAAGACGTCATAACAGCTCAACATATGGTAGATATGAACGATAAGGCTATCGTTTGTAATATAGGACACTTCGACAATGAGATACAAGTTGCCGATATGCAGTCTATTGACGGCGTAAGAAAAGAAAATATTAAAGATCAAGTAGATCAATACTTCTTCCCTGACGGACATTCAATAATATTATTATCAGAAGGTCGATTAGTGAATCTTGGGAATGCCACAGGGCATCCTTCTTTTGTGATGAGTAATTCGTTCACTAATCAAACTTTAGCACAAATAGAACTCTGGAAAAAAGAAATGGAAGTAGGTGTATTCCGTTTGCCAAAACATTTGGACGAAGAAGTAGCTCGTTTGCACTTGGAACATGTAGGGGTTAAATTGACTAAATTAACTGATGAACAAGCTGCTTATTTAGGAATATCTAAAACAGGACCTTATAAAGCAGATCATTACAGATACTAAGAGATTAGAAAATAATTCTTATATTGCAAGCCGTCTACAATAGAGTAGGTGGCTTTTATTATTTACAGATTTTGGTTAAAAAGTTAAATATAGAAATAAAAAAGGAAAAAGAATTTTATCTGTTTGGGATTAATACAATTCTGAAAGACTATCAGTTATGCTTTTTAATAAATGATTTTTTTAGCATAGAAACTAATTTATTAAATACAGAAAATGTAGAACCTGAACTTTCTGTTTTTGGTGATATATTAGATGAAACAAAGGTGCTTCTTGTTCAAAATCGATTGTGTGATGGACAATTTGTTTTTCCTAAATTAAAGACTTTTGAATATATTGTTATTGTTGAAGATCAGGATTATTCTGTTGTAGATATTGTTAAGTCTTTTGAAACTAAAGATGAAATACTTTATATTTCTCAAATTGATAGCAAGTATATTAAAAACAAAAACTATAATTTAATCAATCAATTGTTGGCAATGTTGTAAAAAACAACTTTTTTCTTTGTAGAGTAGAAGTTTCTTTTTATTATTGTAACACAATTCTAAACACAGAATTAAAAAAATCAAAATTCACAAAAGAAATTTATTAAATAATCAATCCAAACTTTTTTATGTATAAAAAAGAAGTATTAGAAGCGAAGCTTCTTGCTGATATTCGTGTAGTAGCTAAAGATTTAGGCGTAAAGCGAATAGAATCATTTCGTAAACAAGAATTAATTTTTGCTATTTTAGATAAACAAGCAGAAGTTGAAGCAAAAAAAGAACAAGTTAAGCCTCCGAAAGAAAAGAGACCTAGAACAAGGGTGAAACAAGAACATAAATCGCCTTATGTAAAAGGGGACAGAGTGTTGCCAACAGAAAAAAAAGTCTCTGTTATAGTCCCTGTTTCTAAAGAAAAAAATTCTATTGAGGTAAAGCCTGAAAATAAAATAATAAAAGAAAATGGCTCTGTTTCTCCAAAAACTGCTAAAGAACACATAACAGCAAAAGTAGAGGGAAAGAAATCTCAAGATAAAGTGGAACAAACATCCCCCTCTGTTAAAAGTAAAATCAAGACAACAACAGAATCAATAACTGAAACAAAAGGAAGCAGAGGACCTGTAAAACAGGTGAGCCAAAACAAACCATTTTCTCCACAAAATAGAGATAATAAGAATAATAATCGTCCTAATCCAAGGCAGAATAATAACGATAAAAGAAACCCCAATAACCCCAATAATTCTAATAATAGACAAGCTAAACCACAAATTGAATTTAAAGGAATTGTCGAAACAACAGGAGTATTAGAAATAATTCAAGATGGATATGGGTTTATGCGTTCGTCGGATTATAATTATTTAAATTCTCCTGACGATGTTTATGTTTCTCAATCGCAGATTAAACTATTTGGTTTACGTTCTGGAGATACTATTACAGGTACTATTCGTCCGCCAAAAGAAGGCGAAAAATTTTTCCCATTAATTAAAATATCGTCTATTAATGGACGGTCACCAGAAGCTGTTAGAGATAGAGTTCCTTTCGAACATTTAACACCCCTTTTCCCAGACGATAAATTTAATATCACAGGAAACGGAAAAGCAAGTTTAACAACTCGGTTAGTCGATTTAGTTGCGCCAATAGGGAAAGGTCAACGTGGATTAATTGTAGCTCAACCAAAGACGGGTAAAACAATTCTTTTACAAGAAATAGCTAATGCAATTGCAGCGAACCATCCCGAAGTTTATTTAATTATTTTGTTAATTGATGAACGTCCTGAAGAGGTTACTGAAATGGCAAGGAATGTAAATGCAGAAGTAATTGCGTCTACTTTCGACGAGCCTGCTGACAGACACGTAAAAGTAGCTAATATTGTATTAGAAAAATCGAAGCGATTAGTAGAAAGTGGACACGATGTTGTAATTCTCTTAGATTCAATTACACGTTTAGCTAGAGCATACAATACTGTTGCGCCATCATCAGGTAAAGTTTTATCAGGAGGAGTTGATGCCAATGCGCTTCAAAAGCCAAAGCGTTTCTTTGGAGCAGCCAGAAACATTGAGGGAGGAGGATCTCTTTCGATTATTGCAACAGCATTAACAGAAACCGGTTCTAAAATGGATGAGGTAATTTTCGAAGAATTTAAAGGAACAGGTAATATGGAGCTTCAATTAGATCGTAAAATATCTAATAAAAGAATGTATCCTGCAATAGATATTACAGCATCTAGTACACGTCGTGAAGACTTATTATTGCCTGAAGGTATGATAAGTAGACTTTGGATAATGAGGAAATTCTTGTCTGATATGAATCCTATAGAAGCAATGGAGTTTATGCGAACTCGTTTGCCGAGAACGATTGATAACGAGGAGTTTATCAATACTATGGATAGGGGTTAATCGAAATAATACATAGATATTTTTTAAAGCATCCAATAGGATGTTTTTTTATTTAACTCTTAACTTTTTAAGTAATTTTACGTATCAGAAATTATTAAAAAATCTGAATATTAAATCAATTTCATTATGAAAATTAATACACAATTTGCAGAACCATTCATTAATAAAACAGATTTTGATATTTGTTTGGAGGAAGCCATGCAAGCTTTGTCTCAGTTAAAAAACAAATCAGGAAAAGGGAATGATTTTTTGGGTTGGATGGATTTACCAAATCGTATTTCTAATCAAGAAATTAATAAAATAGTTAGTGTCTCAGAAGTATTAAAAAAGTGTGAGACCGTCGTTGTCGTTGGTATTGGAGGCTCTTATTTGGGCTCGAAAGCTATAATAGATTTGTTTAAACCTTATTTTAAGAAGCAAAGCACCGAAGTCCTTTTTGCTGGTCAAAATTTAGATGAAGGTTATATTAATGAGCTTTTATCGTATCTCAGCGACAAAGACTTTGGAATTATTGTTATTTCAAAATCGGGAACGACCCTAGAACCTGCTTTAGCATTTCGCTTGTTGTTAAATAAACTCATCGAAAAGAATGGGAATTCAAATCTTAAGGATAAGGTAGTTGCGATAACTGATAAAGAAAAAGGAGCGTTAAAAGAACTAGCTAATGCATATCAGCTTGAAACTTTTGTTGTTCCAGACAATGTGGGTGGACGTTATTCAGTTTTAACGCCTGTGGGTTTGCTCCCCCTAGCGGTAGCGGGAATAGATATTAAGAAAATAATAGATGCTGCAAAATTGCAAGTTATTGAATTACAGAAGGAGGAGCTGAATAATCCTGCAATAATTTATGCTGTGTATAGAAATTTATTGTATCGAAAAGGTTTTTCGAATGAAATTATGGTGTATTCAAAACCAAAATGGAATGCTTTTTCGGAATGGTGGAAACAATTATTTGGTGAAAGTGAGGGCAAAGAACATAAAGGTATTTTCCCTATTTCCATGAATATTACAACCGATTTACATTCTTTGGGACAATATGTGCAAGAAGGACAACGAAATTTATTTGAAACTTTTATTCGTTTTGAAAATAACGAAACTCCTTTACAAGTCAATAATTCAGAAGAAAATTATGATAAACTCAATTATTTGACAGGTAAGAATCTGCATTACATTAATAGCAAAGCTGAACAAGGAACCATAGAAGCTCATTATAACGGCGGTGTTCCTGTTTTACAGATAGAATTAGTACAGCTAGATGTTGAAACAATAGGACAACTTATTTATTTTTACGAAATATCTTGTGCCATAAGTGGATATATTTTAGGTGTAAATCCTTTTAATCAGCCAGGAGTAGAAGCATATAAACAGAATATGTTTCGCCTTTTAGGAAAATAACTCTTTAAATTTTGCTTAACCCAATATTTTTAGACTTTGTTATTCAATAAATAGTTATTTTTGCATAAAAAATTATTTTGGCAAAGAAAATAACAACAAAATCTTTCTTGGAACAAGGGAAAGAAATTCCTATTATCGATGTTCGTTCCCCAGGAGAATATGCTCAGGCGCATATTCCTGGAGCTATTAATATTCCTCTGTTTACCAACGATGAACGAGCCGAAGTTGGAACGGCTTATAAAAAGCAGGGTAAACAAAAGGCGATGCTTATAGGTCTTGATAAGATAGGATCTAAAATGAGAGAAACAGCTGAATTAGCTTTGAAACATGCGAAAAATGGTAAACTTTTAGTGCACTGCTGGCGTGGAGGTATGCGGAGTGAAAGTATGGCTTGGTTATTCGAAAGAGTAGGTGTTGAATGTCAACTGTTACGTGGTGGTTATAAAGCTTATCGTAGATATGCCAAAAGCGAATTAAGCTCAAAAGCAAAATTAGTAATTTTGAGTGGGAGTACAGGAAGTGGTAAAACAGATATTCTTAAAGAAATTAAGAAGAAGGGTGAACAGATTATTGATTTAGAAGGTATTGCACATCATAAAGGTTCCGCTTTTGGAGCAATAGGCGAAAAAGAACAAAATTCAACAGAACAATTTGAGAATAATTTACATTTAGCTTTCTCAAAACTAGATTTGGCGAAACGAATTTGGGTTGAAGACGAAAGTAAACCTATAGGTAAGAATTTTATTCCAGATGAATTCTTTAAGCAGATGAGAAAAGCACCTGTTTTAAAAATAAATATATCGAAAGAAGAACGCATAAAAAGATTGGTAAAAGATTATACCTTTGCCGATAAAGAAATATTAATATATCATTTAAATAGGATTAAAAAACGTCTTGGTCCAAAAGAAACTCAAATGGCGATTGAGTCTGTTGAAAACGGAGAAATGGCAACGGCAGTTGATATAAGCTTAACTTTTTACGATAAGGCTTATGCGCATGGTTTATCGAAACGGAATATTAAATCGATAAAAGAATTGGACTTGAAATTTGATAACCCAAAAGAAAATGCAAAGAAAATATTAGAATTTGAAAACTAATTTCATGGCATAGTTTGGATGCTGAATAATATATTAAAATACGAATAAATTTAGGTAGATGAAAATAAATAATATTAAGGTTGAGGAATCTGTGGATGAGAATTGTTCGATTCCTGTGCCAGAAGATACACAAAATATTCCAAAGCTCACACAATTTAGCCCCGGAGCTGGTTGAGGTTGCAAGATCTCGCCTAAAGATTTAGCTACCATACTAGAATCGGATATTACTTATTCGGCACAGAAAAATTTATTGGTAGGTAATGATAAAAGAGACGATGCTGCTGTATTTGACCTCGGCGATGGCAAATCAATTATTAGCACCACTGACTTTTTTACACCAATTGTAGATGATCCATATGATTTTGGTCGCATAGCTTCGGTTAATGCAATTAGCGATATATACGCTATGGGAGGTAAACCAATTATGGCTTTAGCTGTTTTAGGATGGCCAGTAAGTAAATTACCTCTGGAAGTCGCTCGGAAAGTGATTGAAGGTGCTCGTGCAGTATGCGACGAAGCAGGGATTGCTCTTTCTGGTGGCCATAGTATCGAGATTGGCGATCCCGTTTTCGGTTTGGCTGTTACAGGAGTTATAGACACTAATAAAGTTAAAGAAAATTCTGGAGCAAAAGCAGGAGATAAATTATTTTTAACCAAACCTCTTGGAATTGGAATTTTGGCTACCGCCGAGAAACAAGGAAAGATTGAAGAAAAACATAGACAAGCCAATATTAAATGGATGTCTACTTTAAATAAAGTAGGGCAAGAATTATCAAATTTCGATGCTGTAACAACAATTACCGATGTTACAGGGTTTGGATTGGTAGGTCATTTAATAGAGATTTGCGAGGCTAGCGAGCTAAATGCTGTAATCGATTTTGATAAAGTTCCATGTATTGAGGGGCTTGATAAATATATAGAAATGAAGACTTTCCCTGGTGGATTGTTTAAAAATTTCAAATCGTATAAAGCTCAGATTTGCGATATTACAGATATGCAGAAGTATGTGCTCTGTGATGCTCAAACAAGTGGTGGATTACTGGTTGCTGTTAATTCGCAAAATTCACAAGAAGTGGTCGATTATATGAAAAGAATCGAGCATCCATTCTATGAAATTGGGGTGATGGAGGCTCAAAACGATAAAGAAAAGTTGATTAAAGTTGTATAATAATTTTATTTTAATAATATGAGAATTGTATCCTTATTAATAATTGTCAGTTTTTTTTGGTCTTGTTCATCTTTGAAGATACAAAAGATTGAAGATGTGGAAAAAATCAAATCTAATTCGCTTCTGTATCAATTAACAGAAAATCAGGTTGATATTCAATTTGAATTAAATAAAACAACCTTTATCCCCGGTCCCTATTCCGCTTATGCCAAAACCTATTTAGAAGTTGATCCTATACAAATAAATGAAAAAGAAACTTGGAGAATTTCAAATGTTAAAATCAATTTATCAGCTGTTTCAGATACCAATCAAACTTACTTATTGAGCGGTGCAATTAATAAGATATTACCCGAAAATATAGCTTTATTATCAGAAAATAATTTGGATGGAATGAACTATCCTATTCTCGAAAATTATTCTAAAGCAGAGAATATTCTTCCATATTTTAACGAATTAAGTTTGAAAAAATTAATTATTGAAGATAAAAAAACATCGTATAAAGAAGTTACGATAGATAGTGTTAGTAAACGGATTCCGATTGTAAATATTGTTGTTAGAAATAAGAATGCTGAAGAAATGGCTAAAGATGCTGCTAAAACTTTACAAAAAATTCGTAAACGAAAATTCAGACTGATAGCAGGTCTTAACGATAATTCCACTGAAAAAGGAGATATTCGGTTTATGATTGCAGAATTGGATAAAAAGGAGCAATATTATTTGGAACTATTTATGGGAAGAACTGTAGAGGAAAATAAAACAATAATGGTTTCGGTATGGCCTAGGAACTTTGAAAAATATCTATTGTTTAAATTCGATAAACAAAAAGGAATAATTGATGAATCTCTTTTATCTCAAGGCGAAGCTGTTGAACTAATTTTAGAACCATTAAATGATTCATCAGGGCTTGATTTTTCATCAAAAATTAAAAAGAAAGTTAGTTTCTTACCGTATAGAATTCCCAAGATAGTGAAGCTTTCTATTGAATCTAATGGTGTAAATATTTTTGAAACTAAAACCGCTCTATCTCAGTTTGGACAGATTTCGTATTTGCCAATAGACCTTCTGAAATCATCTAAACTGAAAATAGATTCGAGAACAAAAGCCATTATTGGTATCGAATAACAAATTGGAGTCATAAAGAAAAATTGTAAAATGATAAATTATATTTTCTCAGGAATAGGACATGCAGCAGGTAAATATAAGGTTAGTAACCAAGATATTTTTAATGCAACACAATCGGGATTTTTAAGAGGATTCGATCAAGATAAAGTTTTATCTAGTAAGAATTATCAGAAATTTTTGGAAACGCATGAAGGGGTTTCTCCGTTTGATTACTTTGCAAAGTATAAAATGGGCTTCGAGCTTAGGCAGACCGTTGTGCCATTTCCTCCAAGAAAGAAAAATAATTTACGAACAGAAACGTCTACAGAATTGGCTGTTAGAGCAGTCGACGATGCTTTTAAAGATTGTAATATCAAACCATCGGAAATAGATGCTTGGTTTGTATCAACGGTATCGCCACATGAACAAGCCCCTGGAATAGCAGCAACTATTAAAACGTATTTTGTAGATAAAAATAATTTAGCACCAGCTTTTTCTTTGACCTCTGGTTGTTCAGGTTTTAACTTGCATTTGGAGAGAGCTTTAGAGTATTTGCAAGTTCACTCAGATGCCAAGCACGTTTTGGTTTCACATACCGAAACTATGACTAGCTTTTTGACCGAAAAGTCTAAATTTGTTTCTTTTGTAACTTTTGGAGATGGGGCAGGCGCTATTATTCTTAGTAAGGTTGACGGAGAGGAAAATGAGGGCTTATTAGCTGTTGAAAATTTTCAAGACTTAAAAATGATAGATTTTGTAGGTGTTGACAAGTCGTGGAATCTTTATATGGGGGAAAGTATTATTAAAGATAGAGCTATCGATAATATTGTTAAATCGTCGAATAATATCCTCTCAAAAACCAATTGGAAGGTTTCCGATATAGATTTGGCAGTACCACACCAAACAGGAAATGCTATTTTGATTGATGCGGCAAACAAATTAGAATTGCCTTTAGACAAAATGTATTTAGAGGCTCAAAAACAGTTTGGAAATGTATCTGGCTCTACTGTTTTGCTTTCTTTATCTTTGTTAAATAAAGAAGATAGATTAAAAGAAGGTATGAAAATCTTAAGTTCTACAGCTGGTGTTGGAGGGAAATATGGATCATTTACATACATTGTTCCACAAAAAGAAAAGTTAGTCCCTAAATCTAGTCAGGAATTAATAAATAAAAACGTCTTAGTATTGGGGGCTACAGGTGGCTTAGGCTCTGCAATTGTTAAAAAGCTCGACCAACTAGGTGCAAATATTCTGGTTCAATATCGAAATAAGAATAAATTAAGTGATTTAAAAAAAACAGTTTCATCTTTGAAATCTTTTTATGCAGATTTATCAGATAAAAAAAGTGTTGAATCTTTTGTCAAAGATGTTAAGAATAAATACCCTACATTAGATTATCTAATTATTGCATCTGGGGTTAGTGGCGCTTTGAGTTCTGCTTTAGATGTGAAATCTGAAGATCTTAAACAAGTAACACAGCTTAATTTTTCCACACCAGTATACATTTATCAGTCTTTATTCGAAAACCTAAAAGAAACAGTTATTTTTGTCGGATCTGCTGCCGAAGATGCACAATTTTCTGGGTCATCGGCTTATGTTTCTGCTAAAAGAAGTCTGCACGGTTTTGCAGCAAGTGCTTCTTGGGAAGCTTTTTCGAAAGATTTACGAATGGTGTATTATATGCCTGGAATTGTACAAACAGGAATGACTGAGCAGTTGAATTCTAAACAGATATTTATGGCTCGTCAGCAAATTAATCAAGAAGATGTTTTAACTGCCGAAGCTGTTGCAAATAGAATTGTTAAATCGCTTTATTTAATTAATGTTAATAAAGTAGACGATTCTTTTGAGAATATAATGACTGTTCGAAGAGATGGATATATGGTTACTGATGGAAGATGGTAAGATTTTTGTTAGTTAGCGTTTTTGGTTTATAAAACTTAACTATGAAAAAAATATTTTTATTATTAATCCTTTCTTCTAATTATTTATTTGCTCAAACTGATAGCCTGAAGTTTTTCTTTGTCAATTCAGATTATAAAAGAATTATTGAATTCTCGCAACAAGAAAACTTTATAGAACAATCTGACTTATCCGATATTAGGTATATAAGCTATGCTTATAAAACGATTGGAGATTATCGATCTGCTATTCGAATTATTGAAGAATATGAAAAATCACATCCTCCATTAGTAGAATTAACTTATTTAAAAGCTGAATATTTTTATAAATATGGGAGATCCAATGAGTCTGTAAATTTATTAAAAAATCTGTTAAAAACAGATAAGTCAAATTCTAAATATATGCTCCTTTTAGAGCAAATTTATAAAAGTAAGAAGAATTACTTTGAGGCGTTGAAACTTGTTCATATCATGTATATGGAGGATTCGCTAAATATCTTCCTGAATTATAAAATGGCTTACTATAATACAAAGTTGAAACAATATGATACAGCTATATTTTTTCTAAATAATACATTAGAATTAGATTCTACTTATGTGGATGCTTGGCGGTGGAAAGGGAAGATATATTCTGCGTATATGAAGCATGATTCAGCATTATTTTTTATCAATAAAGCATTGGGGTATGAGCCTAGAAATTTAAAAATAATTGAAGAGCGTGCTAATATCAATTATAGAAAAGGTCATTATTTTAGAGCTCAAAATGATTACCAACAGCTAGTTGATGCAAAACAATCGGATTTAAATATTAGGTATAAAATAGGAGTGTGTTATTTTCAAATGCGACAGCCACAGAAGGCTTTAGATGTTTTGTCGGAATTATACCAAATTGATTCTACAAATTATTTATATGCAGAATATTTAGGAGCAACTTTTCAGAAATTAGGGGATTCTAAAAAAGCAAGTTATTATTTAAATAAATCAATCGAATTGTTACAGCCCGATCATTTAGTTTTGGCAAGTATTTACCGCCAACTTGCGAATCTATATTTTGAAACAGGCGAAAAGAATAAAATGGATAAGGTGATTAAACAATTTTATTTACACTCTTCCGATACATATCTTCTTTTTAGTATTGCTAATAAATATGATAAAGATGGTCAGAAATCGTTGGCTTTAGAATATTATAAGCGTTTGTCGATGCGCAAGGATTTTCCAAAGACAAGAGAATTTGAAAGAGTAAAGAATAGAATCCAGATGCTTAAAGAAGATTTGTTTTTTGAAAAAAAATAGGTCTTATTCGAGTACAAATTTTATGTCTTTCTGATTTTGAAAGCCTCTTAGAAAATTCTCGATGTTCATTCTTTTTTTACCTTCTAGCTGTAATTCTAATAGACTATAGTAGCCTTCTTTTACAGTGATTTTTAAGAAGGTTTTATGATCTGTAACAATTGTTCCTATTTTGTTTGAATGATGGATTAACTCTTTTTTGCCTTTAAATATTTTTAGTGATTTATTATTTAGTCGAGTCCAAGCTGTTGGGTATGGACTTAATCCACGTATATGGTTATGGATAGTTACTATAGATTGGTCCCAATTAATTTTACAATCAGCTTTAAAAATTTTTGGAGCCGCCTTTAGATCATTTTTATTAAAGTTTTTCTGAGGCTTTGTTATGATATTGGTATTTTCGATTTGGTGAACGGTTTCGACTACTAATTTAGCCCCCAAGTCCATTAATTGATCGTGCAAATCTTCAGCATCCATATCATCAGTAATCTGAACTTTTTCTTGAAAGATAATATTGCCTGTGTCAATCTCGTGCTGCAAAAAGAAAGTTGTTACCCCTGTTGCTTTTTCGCCATTAATGATAGCCCAATTGATTGGAGCAGCACCTCTGTATTGAGGAAGGAGTGAAGCGTGTAAGTTAAACGTCCCTAGTTCAGGCATATCCCAAACTTTTTCGGGGAGCATTCTAAAAGCAACTACAATTTGTAAATCAGCATTTAGATTTTTTAAATCTAATAAGAAATTTTCATCTTTTAAATTTGTTGGTTGAAGAATATTTAAGTTTTGTTCGACTGCATATCTCTTTATTGCAGATTGTTGAATTTTTTTTCCTCTCCCTGCTGGTTTATCAGGGGCAGTTATTACGCCTATAATATTTTGTTGGTCATCGATTAAGGCTTTAAGATTTGCAACAGCAAAATCTGGAGTTCCCATAAATACAATTCGTAATTTTTTCTTCATAACAAAATAATTTTAATTAAAAAAGCCCTCCAAAATATGAGAGCTTACAAAGTTAATGTAGTTTATATTTACCGAGCCATAATATTAATTTTTTCTGCTTCTGATATATTTAAGTATTCTTTGAGGTCGTTTTCGTTTTCAATATTGATATAAGAAGGAATTTCTGCTTTTTTATTTTTTGTACCGTGCATAATATATACGTTATATTCTATGTTGAAATCTGCATTCATATTGTTGAAAGGAGCTGAACCATCATTTCTCCTAATAGAAAAAAATAAATCCCCATTATTATCCATAATACCGTACGAATAATGATTGAAGTCGCTTGAATTATCGAAATAATCGTTGTATGGCAAAGCTTGAAAATAATTGTCGGGACCGCCGTCAGTTGTTTGGTGCATATATACCATGACCATGTCTGTTTCTTGAATAACAAGTCCATCGATGTATCCATATGCCACCCATGCATCATTATAATATTGTGTATTATCTTCGTAATATCGTTCTTTGGCATAATTACTAATTGGCATATCGAAGTAGTAAAGCTTTGCGCTTGAAACATCTTGTCCATCTTCGCCTGGATAACCTTGAGGTCCTCTAGGACCTTCTTTAATGCAAGAAGAAAATGTAAGTACAATAATTAATAGAAAAGGAAGTATTGATTTCATAATTTTATTTTTTTATTTGTGATTTAACAAAGATTAACAAATTCAATGCCAATTTACTACCTTTTTGCTAAAATTAGTTACAAGTTGAAAATCAAAGTTTTTTTATATTAGATTTGTATATTATTAATGCTGATTCTAAATTGGAAACATGAAAGATTTAAAAACAACAAATTCACTTTTATTAATAATTGTTATTCCAATTATTTTTTATTTGCTTAAGATATTATCATTTATTTTTATTCCATTGGTAGCTTCTATGTTTATTTCTTTATTGTTTCTTCCTCTATTGAGATGGCTAAAAAAAAGAAAAGTACCTAAGTTGGTCAGTGTTTCTATCGTTATTTCGATTATTGTTGCAGGACTATTTCTGATAGGTAGGTTGATTAGGATATCGTCTAACGAGATATTAATGGCAAATAGTGGTTTTGTCGAAAAAGCGGAGTTAAAGATTTCGAGCTTAATTATTAATATACAGAATTTTTTAGGAATCGAAAATCTAGAAATTGATAAAATAATAAGCTATGCGTTTCATAACGATCAAACAATAGGGCAGCTTGGTACAGGTATAGATATGGTTAGTAATACTGTTTCTATGAGTTTAATGACTTTGTTTTTTCTTGTGCTTTTGCTTTCGGAATCTTTTAATTTTGAGAACCTTATGAATAATACCATTTTCAAAATAAAATATTCTTCTGTAAAAATATTTAGAAATATCGAAAAAGATATTTTAAGATTTGTAATGGTGAAATTTATAATAAGCTTGTTTACAGGTATTGGCTTTACATTGGCTTGTTTATTTTTTGATGTTAGTTTTCCGATTTTTTGGGGCTTGTTTGCTTTTGCTATTAACTTTGTACAGATGATTGGATCTGTAATATCGGTTGTTTTATTATCCTTATTCTCATTGGTGGAATTGGATCCAACAGGAACTTTACTATTTTTTATTCTATCAATTACTTTTGTTCAAGTATTGATGGGAGGTATTCTGGAACCCATATTTATGGGTAAAACTTTTTCGATAAACATAATCACTATTTTAGTAATGCTTATGTTTTGGGGTTATATTTGGGGTATTCCAGGTTTAATACTGTCGATTCCAATTACTGTATTTATGAAAATAATTTTTGAATATTTTCCTAGTACAAGATTAATTTCAAATCTAATGGAAGGCTCAGACCGGAAAATTTCAATAAGAATAAAAAAATAAATAGAAAAGTTAGAGTATCCTAACGGCAACTTGGTAATAATTATTTACTGCTCCAAGTACTTCGTAGTCAATATAGAAAGATTCTGTCCATTCTGTGAATGCCTTATATTCATGGCAAGGCACATTAAATTCGTCGAATAGAATAATATCACCTTTTTGAAGGTAGGGTGCAATTGTAGTCAAAACATATAGTGTTGCGGTGTATAAATCAGCATCCATATGGATGACCCTTGGGTTTTTAGGTTCGTAATTTTTTAAAAATGGAATTAGTGTTTGTTGAAATAATCCTTGGAAGAATTGATGTCTATTATCTTCAATTTGGGGTGCTTCATTGTTATTCCCCATAGAGCCTTGAGCAAAAGGGCCCCACGCTTCTGGTAATCCAGTAAAGGTGTCAAAACCAAAAAAACGTGAATTGTTATCTTTGTTATTTTCAATCCACCATCTAAACGAATTTCCTGTAGAAACTCCAAATTCTAAGTAATCTATGGCCTCTCCTAATTTTTCATGTTCTATTAAATAATTAAACATTCCTAATCGTTTGTGATAGTCGAATTTATGCGAATAGAAATCACTATATGGGATGTCCTTATGTTTAGAAATCCATTTTGATAGACCCGACAAATGTCCTAGGAATGAGAAAATCTTAGCCGAAAAAATATGGTGGAGAGATAAAATAAAAAAGTATCCTTTAAATTTTCCTCTAAGTCTTAGTCTTTTAATCATTGTTTAATATTTTTATCAAAAATACAAATTATGCCGACTAATAAAACAATTTATAATTGATTATTTTCTATTAATAGAACAATATGTTCAATCATTTTATCTTCTTCTTTTGGATTATAATTGACTTTTAGATTTTCACCAAACAGTCTAGCTAAAGATTGCCACATAAAAGCAGAAAAAGATCCTCTTAATTCTTTTACTAATTCATAAGAAGTGCTTCCTGTTTCTCTGTCAATTAGTTTTATTAATAAACGACCTTCCGAAATGGTTAGCTTTTTTAGTTCTTTTCCATATCTAGCCTGTAGTTCTTTGTCAACTTGTTTTATATATTTTTTTGCAATACGTTTATCATCAATACTGTCTACTTCTAAAGTTATTTTTTTTAATGCATCGTTGGCCATTTTTGCATATGGATAAACTTTTTTAAGTTTTTTAGCTAATCGTCCATATCGCCTTTTTTGTTTTTTTGAAGTAAAAGGGTAGGCTGGAATTACAATTATTTCGGGTAAATCGAAATGCGACATGGTATCGCCATTAATAACAATTAAGTCGGCAACAGAAGATTTATGATTTTGTGCATAGCTATTCGTTGAAGCCCAAATAGTGAGAAAACCTGTTAAAAAAATAATTAGGTGGTTTCTAGAAGCTAATATTTTGTGAATATTTTTTTTACCCAAAAGCATATTCTTTTTTCTTTGCAATAAATGTACCAAAAAAATAGACGCTTAACCTTTATTATCAATATCCTAGAGGCAGAGGCTACAAGGAATGAAAAGGACTAATTTATTATTCGATGCGCAGCATCGGGAGATTAATTATTCCGAACGTGATTAAGCGTCTATAAAGATTGCTATTTCTAAAGGAAACGCAATTATTTGCTCCTGTTAACTCTCCAATTATTGTGTTGATTAATTGTTTTATTATTAGAAATATGTTCGTTCTTTTTTTGTTGAGTAAAAACTGAAGACATAATAGCTGCTAACTCTAAAGTTTCTTTAGGAAGATGAGTTTCTAATTTTTCAGGTGAGAAATGATCTTTAACAAAGTGAGTATCAAAATTTCCACTAGTAAAAGCTTCGTGTTGCATTACAAATTTACAAAACGGCAAAGTTGTTTCTATTCCTGTAATTTTATAATCGTCGATAGCACGAATCATTCGTTCAATAGCTTCGTCTCTATTTTTTCCGTGGGTAATTAATTTAGAAATCATAGGATCATAATAAATTGGAATTGGCATGCCTTCTTCGAATCCATCATCAACACGAACCCCTAGCCCGATAGGGGGCTTGTAGGTTTTGAGAGTTCCTATATCTGGTAAAAAATTATTTGTTGGATCTTCTGCGTATACTCTAACTTCTACGGCGTGGCCATTTATTTTAATATCCTTTTGGCTGAATGAAAGTTTTTCACCTTCTGCAACTCTAATTTGTTCCTTAACTAAATCTATTCCTGAGATTAATTCGGTTACGGGATGTTCTACCTGAAGGCGAGTGTTCATTTCTAGGAAGAAGAAGTTTAGATTTTCGTCTAATAAAAATTCAACAGTTCCTGCGCCATAATAATTACAAGCTCTGGCAACATCGCAAGCTTTTTCTCCCATTTCTTTTCGCATTTGGGGAGTTAGTATCGACGATGGAGCTTCTTCTATAACTTTCTGATGTCTACGTTGAATTGAACATTCTCTTTCGAAAAGAGGGACAATATTCCCGTGCATATCAGCCATAATCTGAATCTCTATATGGCGTGGCGAACCGACATAACGCTCAATAAATACGGCTCCATTTCCAAAAGCAGAAACTGCTTCATTAATAGCTAATTGCATTTGTTCTTCGAAATCTTTCTCTTCTTCGACAATTCGCATTCCTTTTCCTCCGCCACCAGCAGAAGCTTTAATAAGGATTGGGTAGCCTATCTTTTGAGCTATTTTTTTGGCTTCAGGTATGTCTGTTATGGCTTCATCTGTACCTGGAACCATGGGTATTTTATAACTTTTAACTGCAGCCTTGGCCGACAATTTATCACCCATTATTTCCATTGCTTCTGGCGAAGGACCTATTAATGTTAGTCCTTCTTGCTTAACAAGTCTAGCGAAATTGGCATTTTCCGATAAAAAGCCGTAACCAGGATGAATTCCATCAACATTAAGTTTTTTACAAACTTCAATTATTTTATCTTGTCTTAAGTAGGATTCGTTTGAGGCTGGAGGCCCAATACAAACAGATTCGTCTGCATATTTTACAAATGGAGCATTTCTGTCGGCTTCTGAAAAAACAGCGACAGATTTTAATCCCATCTCTCTAATTGTTCTCATAATGCGCAATGCAATCTCTCCTCTATTGGCAATCAGTATTTTTTTCATGTATTATGTTTTAACAATCTCACATATGTTAATAAAGTGATACAAGATAGTTATTTTCGTTTTTTTTGACTTCTGTTTTATCAAAAAAATTGCTTTTAAAGTATCGAAAGTTGAAAATTAGCTCATTTGTAATTAGATTTTATCCTTTTCGTTATTTATTTAGCAATAAATCAAGCAATTTCAACATTTTTTCTACTTTTGTCATGATGCCTAAGATACTAATTTTATTATTATTGTTTATTTCGTCATCTTTGTTCGCTCAGAATTATAAATTGAGCGGCGAGGTGCAGGAGGATTTATCTAAATCGGCTATTTCTTTGGCCAATGTTTATATAGATTCGTCTATAATTGGTACGGCGTCTATGACAGATGGTACGTTCGAATTGTTTATTCCTGATTCCTTGTTAAATGATACTTTGGTTATTTCTGCTATTGGTTATCGAGAGCAAAGAATATCTATTAATTCGATATATCCTGATACCAATCTTATGGTTTTTCTTCAAGATTCTATGTTTTTATTAGATGAGGTAGTCGCTTTTTGTTATGATTATATTGAGGCGCTTTATTGGACATCTACTAATAAAAACGAGAAAGATTTTTTACTTACTTTTGTATCTAAAGATATTGACAATGTGTCTAATTTTCTTATTCTTTTAAATGATCGTTTAGGTAAAGGACGAAAAAATCACAATTCTTATATGTGGAAAAAGATTAGTATACCCGGTTTAGAAGGAGATACTAAGATATTAATGAAGTTTTTTAGATGTGGGTATTGTCCTGATAATAATAATATTACAGTTACTTTTAAGATAGAAAACTCTAAGGTAAAAGATATTTTATACGACGATGAGTATAAGTTGTTGATAATTAGGTATTTCCAAGAGATTTTAGATAAGACTTTCGCAAATGGAATTAATATCAGTCAATTAGAAAAACGAAATAGAATTTATTATTTGCCTCAAGCAGATAGTGCCTATACAGGAAAGGTTTATGGCTATTTTCAGACTGGTCAAAAGGGATTAAGAGGAGAGGTATTTAAGGGAAAAAAAGATAATAAATGGGAGTATTGGTACCAGAATAATAAGAAACGGATGATTGTTTTTTTTAACAAAGGACAAAAAGAAGGTTTATGGGTGTCGTGGTATAAAAATGGTGATTTGAGAATTAAAAATACCTATAAGAATGGGAGATTAGAAGGTAATAATTTTTGGTGGCATGATAATGGGACTCTTAAGAAAGTATCTTTTTATAAAAATGGTGTAATCCAAGGGAAAGTGGAGTGGGAAAAAAATGGAGAATTAAAAGAACTGCGAGGGATTTTCGAAAATGCAACGGATCAAGAAGTTTCTAATATTAGAGCACTTAAGTTTGAGGATAAAAAAATAGCTAAATATATTATTAAATTCTTGTAGATATAAAAGAAAATAGCACTTGGATTAATTAATAATCTAAGCGCTATTTATGTAAATTAATAATTAAGATTACTGAAGTCTAAGATTTTCTTTATTTGTAATTTTCTCGCAGTAGTGACATTTTAAAGTGATATTTTCTTTATCAATAACTGTAAATATAGGGGTGACATTATCTTCAAAATTAGTAATGCATTTAGGATTGACACATTTTGCAATACCTACTACAGAGTCAGGAACTTTGACTTGTCGTTTTTCTACAACGTTATAATCTTTTATTATATTTAGTTTTGCATGTGGTGCTGCAAGTGCAATTCTGTTAATATCATCATCTTTAAAAAACAATTCAGATATTTTAATAATTCCTTTATGTCCATGGGTTTTACTTTCTAAGTTATTTCCTAGGGTCATTGTATTTTTAATATTTTGTAGTCCCAAGATTTTAATAACTTTAAATAAATCTTCGGCAGGTATATGGTCGATAACGGTTCCGTTTTTAATAGCGTTTACGCGTAATTCTTTTTTATCGCTGTTCATGATTTTATTTTTTTTGTATTTATATTATAAATCTAAGATGGTCGAAATAATAGCTTGGCGAGTGTAGACTCCATTTAATGCTTGCTCAAAATAATAGGCTTTTGGGTTGTTATCAACATCATCATTTATCTCATTCACTCTTGGAAGTGGATGTAGAACTTTGAGATTTTCTTTAGAGTTATTTAGCATTTCGTTTCTTAATATATATACATTTTTAACTTTTTCGTATTCTATTGGGTCAGAAAATCGTTCTTTTTGTACTCGAGTCATATAAATAATGTCGGCTTCTTTTATGTATTCTGTAAAATCTTCGTGTTCGTAATATTTGATACCTTTAGAGTCTAAAAATAGTTTGTATTCCTTTGGCATCTTTAGAAATTCTGGTGAAATAAAGTTAAAAGTTGGATTAAAGTGTGACATGGCCATTATAAGAGAATGGATGGTTCTTCCATATTTTAAATCACCAACTAAAAAAATATTTAGATTTTCGAGTGTGCCTTGAGTTTTGTATATAGAATATAAATCGAGAAGTGTTTGGGTTGGATGCTGATTTGCACCATCTCCTGCATTAATAATAGGTACATTAGAAACTTCGCTTGCATATCTTGCACTACCTTCTACGGGGTGTCTCATAACAATTAAATCGCTATAATTAGCAACTGTTTTGATAGTGTCTTTCAGACTTTCTCCTTTTTTTACACTTGAAGAGGCGGCGTCGGTAAATCCAATTATTCTACCTCCTAATTTGTTGACTGCGGATTCGAAACTTAGTCGAGTTCTTGTCGATGGTTCGAAGAATAGAGTGGCAATAATTTTTCCCTCTAAAATCTTTTGAACAGGTTTTTTTTCGAATTCAGCTGTTTTTTTGATTATCTTCAAATAATCTTCTTTTGTGTAATCGTTGATGGAAACTAAACTTCTATTTTTCATGAGAGATAATGTTGATTATGAGATTTGTTCAATATTAATGTTTGGTATCTTTTTAAAAATATTCTCTGTCTTTTCGCAATCGGAAAGCCTAATATTAATTTCTAGGCTGCATTTTAAGTCAAATTCTTGATTTTGTTGTTCAATATTTTGTTCTTTTAGTTTCCGCATTACTAAATTCATATCTTCGTATGCAAAACTAATTTTATAAGTGTGTGTGATTATTTTATTAATTATTTTATTATTTTCTATTGCTTCTGCAGCGGCCGTTTTATATGCATGAATTAAACCAGGAATTCCTAATTTGGTGCCTCCAAAATATCTAATAACAACAATTAATATATCGCTAAGTTCATACGAACGAATTTGTCCTAAGACTGGTGGACCTGACGAATTAGATGGTTCTCCATCATCGCTAGATCTATAATTATTGTCTTGTATACCAAGTTTCCATGCAAAAACATGATGTCTAGCATCGTAGTATTTTTTTCGTAATTCTTGCTGAATTTCTTTGATTTGTTTTTCGGAAGTAATAGGAAATGCAAAGGATAAGAATTTACTGCCTTTTTCTTTGTAAAGGCCTTCGCTCTGTTGAGCAATGGTTTTGTATTTGTCTTTAATCTCTACCATTAAGAAATACTAAGGAACACAATTGCAGTTATTGCACTTGCTATTCCAATAATATTAATTTTATTTGTTTTTTCTTTAAAGATAACAAAACCCAAAAATACAGACAATATTACAATACTCACATTATTTATCCCAAAAATTACAGAACTGTCAAATATTTTTGAATCTAATGCTTTGAGGAAAAAATATACACCGTAATAATTGACAGTCCCGAGAATAATTCCGTAGAAGAGAGTGCTTTGTTTAAAAAACTCTTTTTGTTTACGAAGACCTAATACGTAAATTAAGCTGATAAGAAATGCGATATAGAATAAGCTAGAATTAAATAATGCAATATTATTTGGATTAAGGTATTTGTCTTGAGCAATTTTGGTTAACATATCAGTTACTCCCATTCCAATAAATAATAGTAAAGGGATTAGAAATTCCGAAAGTTTTACTTTCCTATTTTTTTCAGGCTTTTTATAGACTGTTAATATAACGCCCGTTAATGCTAAGATAATTCCAGATATTTTAAATATAGATAAGCTTTCGTTGAAGTAAATTATTGAAAATACTATAGGTATTACAACACTCATTTTACTAGCTACAGTAGTTACGGATAGACCTACAAGTTTGGTGCTAATACCTATAACAATAAAAAATATAAAATATAATAATCCAATAATAATGGACATATATAGCCAATCTTCATGTAAGGCTTGAATCGGATTGACTTGTGATTGCACATTCCCTAAAAGTGCTGCTACAAAATAATTAATTACGATAATATTAATTACAGAAAGATCTTTCTTTCCAATAATTTTAAATACAAGAAAAATTCCTGTAAAGAACAATATACTAAGTAATATATATACCATAATTTATTATAAAAAAGCAGGACTCTTCCATGAAAGAAACCTGCTAGAATCATTGAATTTATAAATCAATATTTATAATTTTAATTTCTTTTCAATTTCGTCGATGTAAACTCTAAAACGTTTATCGGTTTCTATTAAGTTATTAACAGTTTTGCATGAATGGAGAACTGTTGCATGATCTTTTCCTCCAATTTGAGACCCAATGCTAGTTAAAGAAGTTTTGGTCATTGTTTTTGCAAAGTACATAGCTATTTGCCTTGCCTGAACAATTTCTCTTTTTCTAGTTTTTGATCTAAGTACTTCAACTTGCATGTCAAAGTAATCGCAAACGACTTTTTGAATGTAGTCGATAGAAATTTCTCGTTTTGTGTTTTTTACAAATTTGTCTACAATTTGTTTTGCAAGTTCTAATGTTATTTCTTTTTTATTAAGTGTAGATTGTGCTAGTAAAGAGACCATTGCACCTTCTAAATCTCGAATGGTAGTGGTTAGGTGAGATGCAATATACTCAACTATTTCATCACTTAGTTCTATACCACTGTTATAAATCTTGTGCTTAAGTATTTTTACTCTAGTTTCGAAATCGGGTATCTGTATGTCTGCTGCTAATCCCCATTTGAATCTTGATAGTAGTCTTTGTTCAAGACCTTGCATTTCGATAGGTGGTTTGTCGGAAGTTATAATCAACTGTTTTCCTGATTGGTGTAAATGGTTGAAAATTTGAAAGAATACATTTTGAGTTCCTTCTTTCCCTGCAAATTCATGAACATCATCAATGATAAGAACATCTATAATCTGATAAAAATTAATGAAGTCATTTCTATTACCATTAAGTTCTGCATCGGTGTATTGAGTCTGGAATTTATGTGCAGTAACGTATAATACTGTTTTTTGTGGAAATTTCTTTTTTATTTCAATTCCAATAGCTTGAGCTAAATGCGTTTTTCCTAATCCCGAACCTCCATAAATAAATAAAGGGTTAAATGCACTAGATCCTGCTTGGCTTGTCGCAATTGCATAACCTGCTGCACGTGCTAGCCTGTTGCAGTTGCCTTCTATGAAATTATCAAAAGAATAAATCTCATTTAATTGAGGATCAATATGTAATTTTTTGATCCCTGGAATTACAAAAGGATTTATATTTTTCTTTTCTATAGGTAAGTTAACCGGTTTATTGGAAACTTTGGCGTTATCTTTACCAGGCATTTTCATTGTAATAGACTCTTGACCATTAAGAGACTCATTTTGCATGACAACGCTATATTCAAGTTTGGCTTCAGTTCCAATCTCTTTTCTAATAGTTTTACGTAACAGATCTATATAGTTTTCCTCTAAATATTCGTACACGAAAGCGCTAGGAACCTGTATGGTAAGGACTTGATCTTTTAATTCAATAGGGATTATAGGTTCGAAAAACGTATTGAAACTTACGTCGTGAACATTATCCTTAATGACAGCAAGGCACTTATTCCATATGTCTGTAATGTTATTTGTCATTGATAAATTGTATTCTAGGTATTAGTTTTCTTTTCAAAATCCTCTGCAAGATGTCAAAAAAAAAGTTTAAAAAAAAATCATTTTGCTATTGTTTTTTTCAATAATCCGATATACTATACTGTATCAGTGTTTTACAAAATAAAAAAAATAATCTTTTCTAATCGCTTGATAATCAGTGCAGTATGTGTAAAAAATTGATTTACAAATTGTTAGCTTTTGCAATTAATTCAGCAATATCAAGGATCTTTATTTCTTCTTCTTTTTCTTTTAATTTTACTCCATCGGTGAGCATTGTCATGCAGAATGGACAAGCTGTAATTATTATTTCTGGATTAACATCTAAAGCGTCCATTGTTCTTAATTCAAACACTTCCATTTCTCCTTTTTCAGGTTCTTTAAACATTTGTGCTCCTCCAGCACCACAACAAAGAGCTCTACTTCTGTTTCTTGTCATTTCTATAAGCGAGCAGTTTGTTTTTTTAATTACATTTCTAGGAGCATCGTATATTTTATTTCCTCGACCTAAGTAACAAGGGTCGTGGTAAGTTATTCTTTTGTTCTGGTATTTTGATGGATTAATGGTGATTTTATTTTCCTTAATTAAGGTTTCAATAAATTTGGTATGATGATATACCTCAAAATGTCCATCATAATCTGGGTATTCGTTTTTTAATGTGTTAAAATCATGTGGGTCACAAGTGATAATTTTTTTAATATTATAAGCTTTAATAATTTCGATATTTTGCATGGCCTGCATCTGAAACAAAAATTCATTTCCAGCTCTTCTAGCAGAATCTCCACTGTCTGTTTCTTCTTCTCCTAATACTGCATAATCTACTTTAGCCGATTCTAATATTTTAACAAAATCACGTGTTATCTTTTTAGCCCTGTCATCGAAACTACCTGCAGAACCTACCCAAAATAAGTATTCGGCAGTTTTGTTTTCAGAGGCTAGTTCGGCAAAAGTCCTAACTTTAATTTGTCTTTTTTCGTTCATTATAAATTATGCTTTTTCTTTGTTGATAAATAAATCGTTGGCCCAATTTAGTCGTTCTGTAGGAGGATATTGCCAAGGCGCCCCATTGTTTTCTATATTGGTAGACATATTGTTTAGTGCTGTTGGTGCTGCGGATTCTTCCATAAATAAATACCTTCGCATTTCTAAAATTATTGATGGATGGTCGATGTTTACAGGACACTCTTGGGTACAAGCGTTACAGGTTGTACAAGCCCATATTTCTTCTCTACTTATAGAGTTATCTAAAAGTGATTTGTTGTCGGTGAAATTAATATCTTTTCTTAAGCCTGGCGATTTTGCATTCATACGACTTCGGAAGTCAATTAAAAGCTTTCTTGGTGATAAAAGTTTGCCTGTTAAGTTGGCGGGGCAAACAGAGGTGCATCTTCCACATTGAGTACAGGTCAGCGAATCAATGTAGTGTTTCCATGTCCCGTCTTCAATGTCTTTCATCCCAAAACGTTCAATAACTTCATTTTCGGTAGAAACTTCTGTATAGGCTGCATTAGGATCCATCATTAATTTAACCTCTTCGGTTACTCTTTCCATGTTGCTCATTTGTGTAAGTGGAGTTAGCTTACTAAAGAATACATTTGGGAGTGACATAAAAACATGAAAATGTTTGGAGTATGGTAAGTAATTGGCAAAAAAGAAAATAAGGGTAATATGTGTCCACCAATTAATAATGTATAAATGTTCAAAATTTCCAGATTCAGGCAGTATAAACTGGGCTAGTAGAGCACTTGCAGGATAATATGCACTTTCGTTGGGATGCAGTTTAAGGTAACCCATATTCATGCCTAATAAAGATACCATTAAGAATAAAATTAGTAAAAGAGCAAAACTGGCATCTTTATGTGCTTTATGAGTCATTTCTATTCCTGTGAATCTTTTTATATTGAGGAAAAAACGTCTGAATAAGAAAACTAATATTAATATGAAGATAACCAAACCCGCTATATCGCCACTAATAATAAAAAAATGATGTAGAGGACCTAGGAAGTCTAGTGATTTTTCTATCCCAAATAAACCATCGATTAGCATTTCCGCAGAGCCAAAAAGAATGGCTAAGAATCCCCAAAAAACTAAAGCATGTAAGAATCCTATTAAAGGGAACCTTAGTATTTTGCTCTGTCCAAATCCAATATTAAAAAGCAATTTTATTCGTTTCCCCCAATCCTTAACGGGGTATGCTTTTTTGAGGAAATTAATATTTAGGAAAATATTTCTAATAGAATACGTAAAAATACTTGCTGCAATAATAACAATTGCAATAAAAATAGGTTGATTAATCATAAAAATAGTTGCTTGATATTTTGATTTCAAATATAGTAAAAAGCTTTGTTTTTTTTCGGGTTTTCGCTTCTAAATTACTAATATATGTTGTATACCATAAAATTGATTTGTTTTTCTTAAATTAAGTATTGAGATGTTTATTTAATTCTTTTCGAGATATTTAATTTCTGAATGCTCGTGTTGAGTTAATAAATTTAATCCTTGATTATTCCTCGTAGGTTCTGTATTATAGGATATTGAGTCTTTAAAATATTAGTATGTTTTATTTAGTCGATAACTAAAAATAGTTTGTGGAGGGTTCTTTTATTAAAAAAAAATCTTATATTTTTGCTGCCTATTTAGACTAAATAAAAATAACACATGGCATTAATAGATATTTTATTACCTACGATGGGCGAAGGTATAATTGAGGCAACTATTACACAAGTATTAGCTAAAAAAGGAGACGAAATTGAAGAGGATGATTCTATTTTAGAGATAGCAACGGATAAAGTTGATTCGGAAATTCCTGCTCCAGCTAATGGGATAATAGTTGATATCCTTGTTGAAGAAGGAGATGTTGTAAAGATTGGGCAAAAAGTAGCTGTTCTAGAAATTGTAGGAGAGGATATAGAAGAAAAATATGAGGATCTTGATGCTAATCTTGCTCCGATGGGGGCCGTTGTTGAGGAAATAGAGGTCGATAAAGATTTTTCTTTGGATAAACAGAATGTAGAGCAAATAGATTTTGATGAGCTTAGACCATCTAATTCTTTTTTATCTCCTTTGGTGAAAAATATGATTAAGGAAGATAATGTTTCGCTTTCCGAAATAAATCGAATTAAAGGAACTGGGTTAAATAATAGGGTAACAAAAGAGGATATGTTGAATTTCTTGAAAAATAGAAATCAAAAAGCTATTAATATTTCTGAAATTAAAGAGCAAAAAACAGAAGTTATACAAGTCGTATCTAATGCAATTTTACCGATGGGCGATGAGGTTATTGAAATGGATAGAATGCGTAAGCTAATTGCTGAACATATGGTGAAATCAGTTCAAACAGCTCCTCACGTAACTTCTTTTGTCGAATCAGATTTAACAACAATTGTAAATTGGAGAAATAAAAATAAGGCGGCTTTTTTAGAAAAGGAAGGCGAAAAGTTGACTTTTATGCCAATAATTATTGAAGCAATGGTAAAAGCGATTAAAGATTTTCCTATGATAAATGTTTCGGTTGATGGTAACAATATTATTAAAAAGAAAAATATTAATATAGGTATGGCGGCGGCTTTACCTTCTGGTAATTTAATTGTTCCTGTAATAAAAAATGCTGATGAAAAGAATTTAGTAGGTTTAGCCAAAAAAATTAATGATCTAGCGCATCGTTCACGTATTAATAAACTACAGCCTGACGAGATTCAGGGATCAACCATAACGATAACTAATTTAGGCTCTTTTGGGAATATTGCAGGAACGCCAATTATTAATCAGCCCAATGTAGCTATATTAGCTATTGGTGCTATCGTAAAGAAACCAGCTGTAATAGAAACCACGGAAGGTGATACGATTGGAATTAGGCATAAAATGATGTTGTCTTTAGCTTATGATCATAGGGTTGTGGACGGTGCTTTGGGAGGAATGTTCCTTAAAAGGGTATCGGATTATTTAGAAAACTTTGATACTAATATCGTATTTTAAAACAATTAACAGATGGCGTTCGTTGATGTGATTCGTTGATGGAGATATTAAATTATGTAAATCCGTTTAATCCTTGTAGTGTTGATTGTAAATTGGGGAAGACTTTTTTGTTATCTGTAATTCAACTAGCAGAGTTTTTATTACCTTTGCAAATCTATTTTGAATAGTATTTTTTGAATGTTGAAACAAGACAATATACATCCGATATTTGATAGAACCTTATCTTTAAAAGATAAAGAAGCCTTTTTGAATCAAACAGCCAAAGTCATTTGGTTGACAGGTTTGTCGGGCTCTGGAAAATCGACAATTGCTATAGAGCTTGAAAAGCGACTACATCAAAAAGGAATATTAACACAATTATTAGATGGTGATAATATTCGATCAGGAATTAATAATAATTTAGGCTTTTCCGATGCCGATAGGCTTGAAAACATTAGACGAATAGCAGAAGTCTCTAAATTATTTTTAAATTGTGGAATAGTTACAATTAACTCATTTGTTAGTCCAACAAATGATGTTAGAGATTTAGCTCGCTTGATTATTGGTGAAGAAAATTATTATGAAATATACATAAAAGCCTCAGTAGAAGCTTGTGAGAAAAGAGATGTAAAAGGTTTGTATGTTAAAGCAAGGCGTGGAGAAATAAAAGATTTTACAGGTATTTCGGCCCCTTTCGATGAACCTAATAAATGCCAATTGATCGTAGATACAGAGCTTCTATCAATACAAGAATCTGTAGAAGAAATTTTAAAAAATATTTTACCAATAATTAATTATCAGGTAGAAAAAAAATAAACCATAAATATGGAAAACTTTAACATTAATCATTTAAGAGAATTAGAGGCAGAATCTATGTACGTAATTCGTGAGGTTGCTGCTCAGTTCGAAAAACCAGTTTTACTATTTTCGGGAGGAAAAGATTCAATCATTATGTTGCATTTAGCTCGAAAAGCTTTTTGGCCAGCAAAGATTCCTTTCCCTATTATGCACATCGATACAGGACATAATTTTGACGAAACTGTAGAGTTTAGAGATTCCTTAGCTAAGGAGTTAGGTATTGATTTGGTGGTTAAATATGTTCAAGATTCTATCGATAAAGGTAGAGTTTCTGAAGAAAAAGGGCCTAATCCTAGTCGTAATAGAGCACAAACCACAACACTCTTAGATGCTTTAGAAGAAGAAAAGTACGATGCCGCAATGGGTGGCGGTCGTAGAGACGAGGAAAAGGCAAGAGCCAAAGAACGTTTCTTTTCGCATAGAGATGAGTTCGGTCAGTGGGATCCTAAAAATCAGAGACCAGAATTATGGAATATTTTTAATGGCAAGAAAGATTTAGGTGAACATTTTAGAGTTTTCCCTATTAGTAATTGGACGGAGATGGATGTTTGGCAATATATTTATTTAGAAGACATTAAAATTCCTAATTTATATTTTACTCACGAAAGGGAAGTTGTTTTACGAGATGGAGCTCTTTTAGCAAAAAACCCTTTTGTAACTCTAAAAGAAGGAGAGTCTTGGGAAAAGAAAATAGTTCGTTTTAGAACCATTGGCGATATGACTTGTACAGGAGCAGTAATGTCTAGAGCTGATAAATTGGAAGATATTATTGATGAGGTAGCCGCCGCAAGAGAAACCGAGAGGGGAGGAAGAGCAGATGATAAGCGCTCCGAAGCAGCAATGGAAGACCGTAAAAAAGAAGGTTATTTTTAGCATCGTTGATGCTTTTTATTATAAATCAATATGGCAAATTTACAGTGCCATTGTTTTTTAGAATTTATTATTAAGATTACAAAAATGACAAAACAAGATATAGATAATAGACATAATAACGAAGTGACAAAAGGTTACTTAGATATGGAGTTGCTTCGATTTACAACTGCAGGTTCTGTAGACGATGGTAAATCAACTCTTATTGGACGTTTATTATACGATAGTAAAGCTATTTTCGAAGATCAACTCGAAGCGGTCGAAGAGGCTAGTAAAAAGATAGGTGATGGGGATGTGAATTTAGCGTTATTAACCGATGGCTTACGAGCCGAGCGAGAACAAGGAATAACGATTGATGTAGCTTATCGTTACTTTGCAACACCTAAACGAAAGTTTATTATTGCAGACACACCTGGACATACGCAGTATACAAGAAATATGGTAACAGGAGCATCTACAGCTAATGTTGCTTTAATTCTGATTGACGCTCGTAAAGGAGTGATAGAACAAACTTTACGACATTCTTATATTGCCTCTCTTTTGCAGATTCCTCACGTAATTATCTGTATTAATAAAATGGATTTAGTTGATTACGATCAAAAAGTTTACGATGATATTCAACATCAATTCGAAGCTATTTCTTCTAAATTAGACGTGCAAGATATTCGTTTTGTTCCTATCTCTGCGCTTAAAGGCGATAATGTTGTAGAACGTTCGGAAGTAATGAATTGGTACGAAGGTCCAACCCTAATGTATTTGTTAGAAAATATTCATATTGGTAGCGACAATAACTTTATGGACGGTCGTTTTCCTGTTCAGTATGTCGTTCGTCCTCAGACAAAAGAATACCCTGATTACAGAGCTTATGCAGGTCGTGTAGCAGGTGGCGTATTTCAGAAAGGGGACGAGGTTGTAATTTTGCCATCGGGTTTTGAGTCGAAAGTAAAATCGATTGTTAATTTTGGAGATGAGTTAGAAAAAGCATTTCCTCCCCAATCGGTGTCCTTACTTTTAGAAGACGAAATTGATATTTCTCGTGGTGATATGATTGTAAAGAAAAACGCCATGCCACAAGTCAGTCAGGATATAGATATGATGATATGCTGGTTCAATGAAAAGCCACTACAAATTAGAGGAAAATACGCTGTTAAGCACACCAGTGCTGATGTTCGTTGTATGGTTCAAGAAGTAGTTAGTAAAATCGATGTTAATACTTTAGAAAAAGATATGGAGAACAAAGAAGTTAAGATGAACGATATTGCTCGTGTTAAGATTCGTACCACAAAGGCTTTGTTTTTTGATTCTTATCGAAGAAATAGAATAACAGGAAGTGTTATTTTAATTGACGAAGCAACTAACGAAACAATTGCTGCAGGAATGATTATTTAATTTTATTAGAAATAAATAATTCTAAAGCATACATTGATTAATAAAGTTATTGATTGTTAAAAATTGGCTATTCAATCTCATTGAGATTAATTAGCCTTCGGAAAATATTTTTGAAGCCTTTGCTAGATGTAAAGGCTTTTTTGTGTGGTTGGTGAATAGATATTTGTTTTTAAGAATATAAATGTTAATTATTAATTTAATTTTCAATATCGAATTCTTCAGATATTCACGAATTAAATTTATCTTTGATACTTAAAATAAAAAATAAAATAAGATGTCCAATAAAGAAGTCAACTTGCAGACAGCTAAAGAATTAGGATTACTTCCTGAGGAGTTTGATTTAATCAAAAAGAATTTAGGTCGTGAGCCTAATTTTATAGAATTGAGTATCTACTCGGTAATGTGGTCGGAACACGCCTCTTACAAGAATTCTATAAAGTGGTTAAAGACTTTACCTAGAGATGGTAAGAATATTATGGTCGAAGCTGGTGAAGAAAATGCTGGTTTGGTTGATGTTGGCGAGGGCGTTGCTTGTGCTTTTAAGATAGAATCACACAATCATCCATGTGCTGTTGAACCTTTTCAAGGAGCAGCAACTGGAGTCGGAGGAATTAATAGAGATATTTTTACAATGGGAGCAAGACCTGTTGCACAGCTTAATTCATTACGCTTTGGCGATTTATCACTAGATAGAACCAAGTGGCAAATTAAAGGTGTTGTAAAAGGAATTTCACATTACGGTAATTCGTTTGGTGTACCTGTATTAGGAGGGGAAGTTTATTTTGACAATAGTTTCAATACCAATCCATTAGTTAATGCAATGTCGGTTGGCTTAATGAAGAAAGAAGAAATGATTTCTGCTTTATCGGAAGGTGCAGGTAATCCTGTATTTATTGTAGGTTCATCTACTGGAAAAGACGGAATTCATGGAGCAACTTTTGCTTCGGCCGATATTACAGAAAATTCGGCAGATGATATTCCTTCTATTCAAGTTGGAGACCCATTTCAAGAAAAATTATTATTAGAGGCAACACTAGAATTAAATACTATTGATGCTATTATTGGTATGCAAGATATGGGTGCTGCTGGAATTATCTGTTCAACATCAGAAATGTCGGAGAAAGGAAATTCAGGAATGATTATTCATCTTGATAAGGTACCTCTTCGCCAGCAAAATATGGAACCTTGGGAAATTCTTCTTTCAGAATCACAAGAGCGAATGTTGGTTGTAGGTAAAAAAGGTAGAGAAGCCGATATTCAAGCTATTTTCGATAAATGGGATTTGAACTGTGTAGAGATAGGAGAAGTTATTGATGAAGATATGCTACATTTTTACTGGAATGGCGAGAAAGTAGCAGAAGTGCCTGCAGAGTCTCTCGTATTAGGTGGAGGAGCTCCAATTTATGATAGAGAATATACAGAACCTGCTTATTATAAAGAATATAAAAAATTCGATATTGATGATGTGCCAGAGCCTAAAGATTTAAAAGCAGTAGCTAAACGATTAATATCACATCCTAATATTGCTTCGAAACGTTGGGTTATCGAACAATACGATACTATGGTTAGAACCAACAATATGACTACCAATTCACCTTCAGATGCGGGAATTATTAATATTAAAGGAACCGAACGTTCTTTGGCAATGACTGTAGATTGTAACCCTAGATATGTGCATGCCGACCCCGAAGTAGGAACACAAATTGCTGTTTCTGAGGCCTCACGTAATTTAGTTTGTTCGGGAGCTGAACCTTCGGCAATTACAAACTGTTTAAATTTTGGTAATCCATATTCTCCAGAAGTGTATTGGCAATTTGTAGGAGCTATTAAAGGCATGAGTT
>JAMOQL010000191.1 GCA_027064025.1 Bacteroidales bacterium | reverse complement strand
CCCAAAAGTTTCACTTATACTAAACTGAACACAAGCATCAGATGCTTTTAATAAATCTGCAACGTCTTCATTGGTCGATGTTCCCACTAATTTAATATAATCATCAGAAATATTTTTTTTCTTAATAAATTCTTGTAATTCCGAATAATCACCATCACTAATTATGGTCAATTTATTGTTTTTATCAAAAGAAAGTAATTTTGAGAAAGCCCTAATAATTCCTTCAACATTCTTAACTTGAGCCAAAGTAGAAACATGTGCCCAGCGAAATATTTCTGATTCTGATTTTATTTGATAATTAAAAAATTCTGTATTTACGACATTCGGAATAATCTTTAAATTTAGATTGGGATCCCATTTCTGTATAGAATTTTTCAAATCTTCCGAAACAGGAATAATAACACTTGAGTGACGAAATATCTTAAGAATCCACATTTTTTTCCAAAATCCAAAAGAACCTTTTGTACTCAATAATGACCAATGCTCTGTCAAAATATATTTCAGACCATATTTAAATTTCAAATAATACGCAAATAACCCAATGGGCCAAACCACATTTGCATGAACCAAATCGGGTTTCACATCTGACAATAAATACATTTTTTTGTAGGCTCTAAAATGACGAAAAGAATTCAAAATTTTATCTATAAAAAGGAGTCCCGTATCACTTGCTCTAAAATACATAATAGACAACTCCAAGTTATCTTCTTTTGTTTGTTCTAGCTGAAATTCTGTATCTAATACATCAACTTTCTGAGCATAAATTATACGAATTTGATGTACCTGTGCTAATACATGTGCATATGATTTTACAAAATTGCCAATGGTTAACATATATTTGGTAGGAAACCAAGAGGATAAGAATAATATGTTTAATTTTGTACTCATTGAATATATTCAACGAAAATAAGTATTTATTATTACAATAAAGAATTTTGAATTCGATACAGTCATGAAAGAACTTCTAAGCGAAATACGAAGAAAACTAAGAGCTCGTGATAATGGACCTGCTATGGATAGCATGCGTAAATTAGGAATAAAATACAAAACTATTCATGGATCATCTATCGACGAAATAAAAAAAATTGCAGCTAAGTATCAACCAAATCACGAATTAGCTTTAGAACTCTGGAAGTGGGACCATCGCGAATTTAAGATACTTGCCACGCTTATAGAAAACCCTAAAACAGTTAGTATAGAGCAAATTATCGAATGGAGTTCCGACCTAAAAGATTCTGAGTTAGCAGAACAATTAGCCATCAATCTTTCGTTTAATACCGGAAAAGCCAAGCAAATTGTTCCTCTATCATTATTAATAGAAAATGATTTTGCTAGGAAATCTGCTTGTGTTCTCCTAGCTTGGTCTGCTCAACGAGCTTCGAATCTTCCCGATTCATTTTTCAATCAGGAGCTCAACAAACTTCCTAATTTTATTAACGAAAGTTTACAATTGAGCAAAGGTATTAGCTTTGCAATTCGGGCTATTGGCAAAAGAAATCTTTTTCTAAATAAACAAGCAATCACGCTACTAAAGAAATTAGAAACTCAAGATTCTTATAACACCAAACTAATTGTTGCTGATGCCCTTTGGGAATTAGAATCGGATATTATTCAAGAGCGGATTTCAAAATAAGATCACTCGTTCAGGCTAGGTGGCTTTCGGTATCCTTTTTTCTCAGAAAGTATCTTTTTATTTTTTAAGCGCTTTTGTTTTATCGAATTGGGAACTTTTGTAGCAATCCGTTTTTTCTCTTTTTTTAAAGCATTCTCTATCAAAAGATTCAACTTCTCGGTTGCGACCTCTTTATTTCCTAACTGGCTACGCTCCGATTGCGAAACGACAATCAATTCTTGCTCCAAATTTATTTTATGAGATAACTTTTCTAGAATAATTTGTTTTTCTTCTTCGCTCAGAAGCTTCGACGTACTTACGCAAAACCGAAGTTCGACCTTTGTATTAACTTTATTAACATTCTGACCACCAGGACCAGAGCTTTTAGAAGCCGAAAATTTAGCTTCGCTCGAAAAGTTTCTATTTTGTTTTTCTTCGATCAATTTTAGTGTGCTTCTAACCAATTGTTACCCTCTCCCATATCCACATCTAAAGGAACTGTAATGCTCACCGCTCGTTCCATTTCTGTTTTTACAATTTCTTTAACTTGTTCCAATTCAGATTTTAGAACATTAAAATTCAATTCATCATGAACTTGAATTAACATTTCAGATTTAATCTTCTGCTTTTCAAAAGCATCATAAATTCCAATCATAGCCAATTTAATAACATCAGCAGCAGTACCTTGAATAGGTGCATTAATAGCATTTCGTTCAGCCACACCACGTACAATTGAATTTTGCGAATTAATATCTTTTAGATTCCTCTTTCTACCTAGAAGAGTCTTCACAAAACCCCGTTGTCGAGCCTCTTCTATACTCTTATCCATAAACTCTTTAACCCTTGGATAAGATTCAAAATAGCCATCAATTAATACTTTTGCTTCTTTTCTGCTGATACTCATATTCTGCGATAAGCCAAAAGCTGAAATGCCATAAATAATCCCAAAATTAGCAGACTTTGCTTTACTACGTTCTTCCCTAGTAACCTCTTCTGGCAACTTCTTAAATATTTTAGCAGCAGTAGCTGTATGAATATCTAAACCCGATTTAAAGGCCTCAATCATATTCTGATCTTGCGATAAATGAGCCATAATTCTCAATTCTACTTGCGAATAATCTGCCGATAAAAATGTATGTTCGCTATCCGAGGCCGTAAATGCTTTTCTCACCTCACGTCCTTCTGCCTCTCGAATTGGAATATTCTGAAGGTTAGGGTTGGTAGAGCTCAAACGACCCGTTGCAGCAATAGCCTGATTAAAACTTGTGTGTAAACGATTGGTTTTGGGATTAACTAATAAAGGTAAGGCATCGACATATGTCGAGATTAATTTTTTCAAACCACGGAAGGTTAAAATTTTATCGACAATTGGATGTTCATCTTTATATTTTGTAATAATATCTTCACCTGTTTTGTATTGTTTAGTTTTTGTCAAAGGAGGCTTATCTGTAATTTTAAGTTTATCGAATAAAATAATGCCCAATTGCTTTGGAGATGCAATATTAAACTCCTCGTCCGCCAACTTATAAATTTCTTTTTCTATTTTAATTATTCTTTCTGTCAAAACCTTAGAATACTGATTCAAATAATCGACATCTAAAGGGACTCCTTTATATTCCATTTCCGCCAAAACTGAAATTAACGGCATTTCAATTTCACAATATAAATCTAGCAAATAATTATCTTTAAGCTCTTTACGAAGTATTTCTGATAGTTGCCACGTAATATCGGCATCTTCTGCTGCATATTCTTTAAGTTTTTCTATCTCGACATTTCGCATTGATTTCTGATTTTTTCCCTTCTTCCCAATTAAATCTACAATAGAAACGGGTTTATATGCTAGAAATAATTCAGACAAAAAATCCATATTATGACGGACGTCTGGTTGCAACAAATAATGAGCAATCATAGTATCAAACAAATCGCCTTTCACATCAATATCGTAATTCTTTAGAACTAAAATATCATATTTAATATTTTGCCCTACTTTCTCAATATTCGGATTTTCGAAAACAGGTTTAAGTTTACTAATTAAATATTGAGCTTCTTTTTTATCCTCTGAAAAAGGAAGATAGTAAGCCTCCTGTTTTTTCCACGAAAAAGAAATACCAACCAATTCTGCCTCAAAAGTATTTAACGATGTTGTTTCTGTATCAAAACACCAAGATTTACTACTTTCTAGTTCGCTTATTAATAAGTTAATTTTTTCTTCAGAATCGACTAAAACATAATTATGTTTAGTATCCTCAATATTTGAATATAACGATGTTACCTTCTGGATTTGAGTATTATCTGCAAACATATCCAACTGCTGAGAATCGTTCTTTGATTCTTGCGACACCGTTTTCCCCTGCTCTGAACTAAGCATCGTTACCCGTTGAAAAAGGCTCGTAAATTCAAGTTCCGTGAAAAGCTCTTTTACTTTTGCGAGATTAGGAGCTTCAATATTCATTTCTTCTAAATTAAATTTTACAGGAACATCTATATCTATAGTTGCCAGCACTTTAGAGAGCTTAATCTGCTCAATATTATTTTCGATATTTTCTTTTTGTTTCCCTTTCAGATCTGCAGTATTTTCGAATAATGATTCAACACTACCATAAGCCGCAATTAGCTTCTGAGATGTTTTTTCGCCAATACCAGGAGCTCCAGGAATATTATCGGCACTATCGCCCCAAAGGGCTAAAATATCAATAAGCTGAATTGGAGACTCTATTTTAAATTTTGCTTTTACTTCTTCTATCCCCAATACATCTACGTCGCTACCCATATGTCGAGGTTTGTACATAAAAATATGTTCCTCAACTAACTGAGCGTAATCTTTGTCGGGGGTCATCATAAAAACATCTAAATCATTAGACGCTAATTTTTTAGCCAAAGTTCCAACCACATCGTCGGCCTCGAAACCTTTTTGCTCGACAACAGGAATATTAAATGCTCTGAGCACATCTTTAATAATTGGAACAGAAAGTTTAATATCTTCGGGCGTAGCTTGTCTGTTAGCCTTATAGTCTGGGAATATCTCGTGGCGAAAATTAGGCCCAGAAGGGTCGAAACAAACTGCTAAATAATCGGGATTTTCCTTTCGAATAAGTTCTAAAAGGGTATTTGTGAATCCAAAAATGGCAGAAGTATTCATCCCCTTAGAATTAACCCTGGGGTTCTTAATAAAAGCGTAATATGATCTAAATATTAATGCGTAAGCATCGAGTAAAAATAATTTCTTCATCTAAAATAATATTATTAGTTCTGTTAATATTCAAAAATAGAAATTCTTAATCATCTTAATATTGAAACCGCTCTAAACTTATCCTATTTTATACACATAAATAACAATCATAAGAAAAGGGGAATCGAACGACTCCCCTTTAATAATTTTCTCTTTCGAGAACTATGAAAAAAAACTACTACTAACTATAATTATAGGCTTTACAATTTCTTTGCCACAAACTCCATTTCAAATAATTTTTAACATTACTTAACACCATGAAATAAAGTTTCTATAATCGGCCACAAGTTTCGTGTAGTTTTCTTAGGGATATAAATTGAGTTTTTAAAGCAACACTAATTAATCGTAATTATTTATTTTGTTGCCCCCTTCTATGCAAATAGATACAAATTATCTATATCTCGACTTAACCTATTCGTGTAAATAGCTATCTCAAATCAAAAATAATACTATCCAATGATTCAACGAAAAATAAACAGAATACCAAAAAAAATTAGATTACAAATCTCCTACTGAATTTTTTTATAATTTAGTATCATAATTATTTTTCGCATTTGCGAATTGAATCTTCGAAACATCTTTTCTTTTAATTAGATTGAATGTCTATATCAGTTTTTTTGTATCTTTGTTTACTATGCGAAAATTTCTTCAGATAATACAAACCAATTATATTTTAGCTATTGGAATATCAATAATAGCTTATCTACTTTTTCCTAATATTGCTAAATACAATTGGAATGCCGACTATACTACCAGTAACAATAACTCTATCGATTTTTTTATCGATGTCGATAACGACTCACAAAGTGAATACCTAGAAATATCAATGAGCGATAATGGACAAGGATCGTTACACCTAATTAATGATGATAATATTCTATTAAATTTAACAAATTTATCATACAAAATATTTGTTTCTAATAACAATTCTATTGCTTTCAATAAAAATAAAAAAACCAATTTAACCGAAATTTTATTTCTTGGGGCTAAACATGATTCTTTATTTCTACTTAATATAACCTATTCTAAGAATAATAATTACACACCCAAGATTTCAGAATATTTTCTAGACTTAGCTATTCCGTTCCAAGGAAAATACAAAGCTCAAAATAAAATTTTCTTAAACGATTTAAATAACGATGGCAATAAAGAGGCCATAATTATGGTAACTTCAGGATATACTCTACAACCAAGAAGAATTTATGATGTCGATATTGAACACCACACAGTATGTAAATCACCAATTTCTGGAGCTGCTATTACCGATTTTATAATTAATGACTTTGACAACGATGGTAAAAAAGAAATTGTATTAAATACTGCATCATATTGTAATATTAGTGAATCTAGAATTTTAGAAGATACCATTTCGACACATCCTTTTAACAAAGCCCTACTAAAGAATAAAGATTTATTACTCCAATATTCTGATTGCAATGCTTGGTTTATCGTTTTAGACCATAATCTTGAATATAAATTTGATCCTATTAAAATAGAAGGCTGGACTAGTTCTATTAATTCTTTACCCTATAAGGAAAAGGGAGTACAAAAGATAATCTCTGTTTACAGTAATTTTCAGGATTCAACTATTAAGCCACATATTTTGTTACATAATATCGATGGAAAATTAGAATCAAATTATGAAATAAGCTCAAAGATATTTCCTCCAATAAATATCTATAAAATAAAGAATCGTTTCCTTATTATTGATCAAAAAGGACAAAAGTTCAATATCATAGAACCCACTAAGATTGTTAAGTTACCAAAATCAGAAGAGGTAAACATTGCCAATAGTCCTATTTTTTCGAAGCTCGAAAATAAGAAAATATATTTTCAATTTTTACAAAATAATTTAATAGTAAAGAATAGCTCAGAAAATGAAATTGGACATTTTTCTTTCCCCAATATTAGCAAAGGATACCGATTTGTTAGTGAACGAAAAGAAAGCAAGGGCACCGAAACATTCTTAATAAATACTAGCACGTATAAAATAAAACTATTAATGGAAAAGAATGCCTTTTATTCTTTCCGTTTTGTTCTTCTCATCCTATTCTATATTATAAGTTATATCATTTTAGAACTTATTAAACGTATTTATTCGTACAAAGCAATCAAAGAAAAAAAGAGATTCGAACAAATAGTAAAAGAAAAAACAGACGAAGTTAACAAGCAAAAAGAAAGTCTGGAAAAAATGACCATTAACTTAAAAGAACGAAATGACGAAGTCTTTCAACAAAATATAGAAATTGAAAAAAGAAGAGAAGAAATTGAAGTTCTATACGAGAAAATATCTACCAGTATTACCTATGGGAAAGGTATTAAAGACGCTCTACTCCCTACCGAAGAATATTTTAAATCTATTTTTAAAGAAGCTTTTGTAATCTTCAAACCTCAAAATGTTGTTGGAGGAGATTTCTATTGGGTGAGTCATAAAGGTAACCGAAAAATTATTATCGTAGGAGACACCTCTGGCGAAGGGATTTCTGGTGGTTTTTTATCATTATTCGCTGTCAACATACTAAATAACATACAATTCGACGAGTCTACAAAAGCGTCTTTTATTTTAAAGAAAGTTAATCAGTCTTTATCTGAACAATTATCTTCCTACTTAACCCAAAAAGATGATGGTATAGAAATGGCTGTATTAATAATAGAGTCTGGAGAAAATGATTTAGAAAGTATCAACTTTGCTTCAGCAAATATACCACTGTATTATTTTCCATCCGATAAAATTATTGCTTTTGAAACCCTAGAGCCCAACGATTACGCTATTCGTGCTGATATTAACAACTCATCCTTCAAAGATTACCACATTCAACTTCCAAAATCTTCTATGTTATATCTTGCCACTAAAGGAGTGTATTTACAAAAAAGAGCACATTCGACCGAGATTTATGGGAAAACTCATTTACGATCTAACTTGATGAGAATAAATGTATTACCTATTGAACAGCAAAAAAATATATTTATTGAGAAATTTGATCAATGGAAAGAATCGGAAGAACAAACTGATGATGTTTTATGTATTGGGATAAGAATTTAATACCGAATTAATGATGATTAAAGAACTTTCTGAGATTCATAACAAGATTGATGCTTTTATAAAGAAGTACTACAAAAACCAAATTATCCGGGGAATCTTAGTCCTTATACTTCTATTACTTAGTTCTTATTTATTACTTGTTTCCAGCGAATTTATAGGGCATTTTTCTAGCTTAGTTCGAACTATTGGGCTTTTTTCTGTAATTACCATTTTACTAACCACTTTTGTCGTCTTAATTCTAAAACCATTTTTTGCCCTAAATAAGATTGGAAAAAGCCTAAGCTCTTTTCAAGCAGATAAAATCTTACAGACCTATTTCCCCGAATTAAAAGATCAATTAAGAAACATTCTCGAACTCGAAAAGATGAATAATTATACAGATTCTTCTGAGCTCATAAAAAAAGCCATCGAACAAAAATCAGAAAAGATAAAACCCATACCTTTCGTCTCTGCCATTAAAATTCAAGCCAATATAAAATACGTTAAGATTATAGGACTCCCCTTAATTATTTTGTTCTTATTATATTTCTATTCTCCAAAAGTACTTTCGGAAGGCACTGAAAGAATTCTCCATTTTAATCAATATTATCAAAAGCCCAATCCGTTCTACTTTGTAATAGAAAACGATTCTCTATCCATAAAAAAAGGAGACGATTTAAAACTTATTATTCATACAGAAGGCAAATATATCCCTTATCCTATCTATGTTGAATTTGGTGGAATCGAATATCTTTTAACTAAAAAAGGAGATAATCATTTTACTTACGATTTCAAAAATGTGAATCAAGACTTTAACTTTTATTTAAGAGCCGAAGACTATAAATCACAAGCCTTTCACGTAAAAGCTCTAGCGAGTCCTAAAATATTAAATTTTTCAATCAAAATCACATCACCCAAATACACTCAAATTGATGAGAAAATTATTAAAAATAATGGTGATTTAATTGTACCATTAGGAGCCAAAGTAAATTGGACTTTTAAAACAAAAGACATTAACAACCTCTGGTTCTTGATAAATGACTCTATTTCGAAAACCGCTACGCCAACTAAAAATCTATTTAATTATTCGGAGTCAATTTATTACGACCAAGATTATTCGATAAATATTGCCAACAAATTATTCGAAGAAAACGAAGTTTTAAAATATAATATCCAAGTCGTTCTCGATGAATACCCAAGCATTGTTACGCAATCTATACTCGACTCTATACATCCTACAATATATTATTTTAAAGGGCAAGCTAACGATGATTATGGAATTGAAAAAATTAATTTCTGCTATCAAAACGAAGGCAATCACGATATTACAAAGATACCTATCCCAACAAACAGCAGCTCTCCTCTTCAAGATTTCTATTATGCTTACGATTTTAAATCAATTACCCAACAAGGCAAAAAATTAAATTATTATTTCGAAGTATGGGATAATGATGCTATAAATGGTTCAAAGAAAAGTGTTTCCCAGTTATTTCAATTCTATCTTCCTAGCCAAAAAGAAATTGAAAAAATGGATCAAGAAAATACAAAATCCATGCAATCGAAATTAGAACAAACCCAAGAATTAGCAAAAGATTTACAAAAAGATGTAAAGAATCTAAAAAAAGATTTAGTTAATAAAGAAAGCAATTCTTGGCAAATTAACAAAAAACTAGCACAAATTTCCGAAAAACAAAATAAGCTAGAGCAGCTAATGGAGGAGGTTTCTAAAGAAAATAAAAAAAACAATGAACTTCTAAAAAATTTAAGCCAAGAAGATCAAAAACTCCTAGACAAACAAAAAAAAATAGAAGATTTACTCAGTCAGTTAATGGATGATGAAATGAAAAAACTGATGGAAGAAATCAACAAATTAATGGACGATTTTAACAAGGATAAGTTTAACGAATTAACTAAAAAAATGGATATGTCGTATAAAGATTTATCCGAGCAACTC
>JAMOQL010000190.1 GCA_027064025.1 Bacteroidales bacterium | reverse complement strand
TAAAGGGTAAAGTTTAAGGGGTAAATAATCCAATATTATATTATTCCAGCCATAGAGTATCAGACTTTCCTTTATAATGTGTACCTTGAGAATTGATAAAGTCAAAATAGAATATAAATTTTCCTGCTTGAGGTCTTTTCTTAAGCATAAATATTGAATTATATAAGTTGTTTTCCGAACTACCTTGAATTAAATATGAATATACGTAATCTTGTATACTAAGAGTGTCGTAATAATTCCATGTGCTGTCATAATATGAAAAATATGCTTCCGTCAAAAATAATAGGTACTTATTTATATTATCGCCGACCGAGATGTCAATAAAATCTTGATCACAAGTTATGTTTAATTTACTAATACTGTGATTAAGTGTTCTTAAACCTGGGGAAAAGGCATTGGCTTCTTTTATTAGTTTAAAGTTTGAATTTTTAGAGACTATATATTTAGGATAAATATCTAATTTCATTATAACGGTATCATCTTTAATTGGATTGCTGTTATTATATGTAAAATACTCACTTATATTTGTAAAATGGGCTTCTATATCTCCAATTTCAAATAATTGTCTGTCTTTATTACATGTTGTACTTGTCAACAAACTGAAAAATAAAAATATAGAAACAATATAAATTAGTTTTTTAAACATCTTTTAAATTAATATAGATTATTTTCTACGCTTTAGAGTTGAACCCTTTAGCTTTAATAGAATAATTATTTAAACCAGCCGAATACTAATCCTAGTGAAATATATGGACTTGATAAATTTGAGGGTTTAATTAATGTTTTATCAATAATTGTTCCGTCAGTTTGTTTATATTTATACATTATTGAAGCTCCACTTACCCATTGATATCCAATGGCTAATCTAAATTTAAACCAATAATTTATATTCATTTCAACATCTAATTGAGGTGTTATAACTAATAAAGGACCTGTTCCCCAATTATCTTTATTATAATTAGTTTTATCACTTATATGCTCTTTACTTGTGTTAAAAGTTCCAATTGCTCCACCTCCAATTTTTGTACTTAAGCCAAAATGAAGAGGCTTGTTTGGATAGAAAATTCCTCCAATAATTATACCTCCATGAGTAAAAAAAGCTCTTCTAGTTGCTGTGATATTTATATTTGTATCACTTTCATAATACTCAAAATTGTATTCAGGAAAACTGAGTAAGGTTCTACCATATATTCCAAAATAGAATGATTGATTCATTAAAACAGCCATATCAACACCCATATTAAAACCTGTTTTATCAGATATTTTACCCAAATCCATATTTATTGCACCAAAACCACTTACCTTAGTTTTGCTATCATTGCCAGGAAATATAGTTTTAAATTTATTTGTGTTTGAGTTATTTGAATTATTAGTTTGAGCTAAAATATATTGACTATTAAAGCTTAACAAAGTAATTAATGAGAGTAAAGTAAATAATTTCATAATTGTGATATTTTATATTTGTCTTCGCTTGTAAAGATAAATAATTTATTATTTAGTTGCATTATTTTTTTTACTGTTGTCCGATAATAAAATTAAGAGAAGGGAAAAGCCTAATACCATCCCAATTCTTTTTTTGTAATTTTGGCTTTGTGGAACTATAAATTACAATTATGGATAAAAAGTATATATTTTTTGGGGACCTCGGTTTTCGGACAGTTGATTTCTTTAATTGATTCAAGTATTTTCATCACAAGTGTAAAAAAAATACCATTCAGACCGTTAAGTAAAGTAGTATAAAACTAAAGACCATTTGATAAGTGTCAAATGCACATCTTTGTGAGAAGTAAGTGGAGCAATGCTTGGATTATCAAGTAAAACTAAACATTTATAGATGGTATGGAGGTTTGTTTGGCAATAAAGCAAATACAAGTTTTGCAATCAAATTAAAGTCTGCCATAAAACGTTGGATTCGTTGTAAAGATGAGTCTTTTTTGGCATTATGATTAAAAGCTATTGCTAAATTTTAAAAACGAATAGTTTTGACTTGATTTAAGGCGATTATAAAAAGAGCTATTAGTATTAATCGGGCTCTATTAACATTATTACCTAACACTTTATCTAAGGCTTTAAATAAAATACTACTTTTAGGATTCTTTTCTGGTATTCATGTATCTGGTTCTATCTTGTAAATAAAGCATTTTACATTTTTCCATGACGAAAAATAGAAATAAGAAGCCAAAATCCAAGAAAGGTTGCAGCAATGAATCCAATAAGTCCAATAACAGGAATATCATGCCACAATGGAGGGATTTTAGAATACACAATTAATGAGGAGCCAATTGTTATGGAGGCTAAAACAATAGCAAAAGTTATTCGATTGCTTATTTGCTCGTGAGTACGGAGCATTGGATCAAGTCCTTTATGCTCAATATCCACTTTTATTTTACCGGTTTTTACTTTCTCGATAATCTCTCGAATTTCGAAAGGCAGTTCTTTAGTCAGTTGCATCAATTCTTCAGAAGAAATGAAAAAGTCTTTTGTGATTTTATGAATGTGAAGACGCTCCCGAATCATTTTCTTTATATATGGTTTTACGTGCTTTGCTACGTTATAATCGGGATCAAGCATTTCTCCATTTCCTTGCAAAAGGAGCAAAGATCGCCCTAACAAAAACAGGTCAGAAGGAATTATTAAATTGTTTTCAGGGAAAAAATGAATTACATCGTTGATGAGGTTGGACATATCCATTTGTTCCAACGATTTTTGAAAATACCTGTCGATAAGTTCAGTTATATGTAACTCCATTTTCTGTTTCTTTACTTCACCGTTTGTTTCACACAGTCTGAGAAGGCTCCTAATAATACGGTCAATATCATTATTAATTGCTCCAGCTGCCATGGATGTAATTAACTCCCTTGTTGTCCGAGTTAATGTTCCCATCATTCCAAAATCAAGGAAACAAATTACGTTTTCAGGCAATACAAAAACATTACCAGGGTGAGGGTCGGCATGGAAAAAACCAAATTCAAATACTTGTTTTAATATTAAGTCTCCTCCTCTTTTGGCAATAATTTTCCGGTCAAGGGAATTTGCCTTAAGACTTTCAATGTTTGAAATTTTTATTCCATCAATAAATTCCATTGTTAGCACCTTTTTTGTGCTATAATTCCTGTAGAGTTTGGGTACATAAATATCTTGGTCTTGCTGAAAATTATTACCAAATCGTTCAAGATTGGAAGCTTCAATAGAAAAGTTTAATTCTTTGTGAATAGAAATATCAAACTCTTCTACAATTTTAATGATATTGAAAGATTTCATACCTTCAACATGCTTTTCCATCATAGTAGCGAGATGAAACATAATCTCCAAATCAGTATCGATAATCTGGTCAATTCCAGGGCGTTGAACTTTTATCGCAACCTCTTCTCCTTCAAAAAGAATTGCTTTATGAACCTGGGCTATGGATGCAGCAGCAACGGGTGTAGATGAAAAATTATCAAATATTTCCGAAATAGGTTTCCCCAACTCTTGTTCGATTAGTGATGCTGCTTTAGCTCCTGAAAATGGAGGAACGACATCTTGTAATTTTTTTAATTCAGCTATTAATTCAAGAGGAATCAAATCCGGTCTGGTACTCATTATTTGACCGAATTTAATAAACGCAGGACCGAGTTCTTCTAATACCAATCGCATACGCTCCCAACGCGAAAGAGATATTATAGTTAAATCTGTTTTGTTAAAACCAATTTTTCGTCCAAAATCAATAACACCTTCCAAATTGGATTTAGAAACGACATCCTCAAATCCATACTTTGTAAGGACTTTTATAATTTCCAGATAACGGTTGGCATGTCGATATGTCTTACCAACAATTCCGATTTTACGAATCATTTTTTAGATTTAGTTTTTTTATTAAGGGTACTTTGCAACTTGCTTAATTTTTTTTCAATTTTTTCCAGATCTTCTTTGTTTACCAATCCTAATTTGTCAATACTCTTTTTTACCTGTTTGTCAATCATTTCTTCAATTTTTTGTTTTGAATCTTCTGATTGTTTTAATACTTCATCTGCAAATTTACGAGCTTCTTCTTCTGTCATTTTTGCTTCATCGGCAGTTTTTTTTGCAAATTCTTTAACTTTGTCTTTGGTCATTAAACCAATTCCTATTCCCGTAAGAATACTTTTTTTTAATAAATCTTTCATTGTACTTTCGTTAAGTAATTTATTTTCATAATTAATAAAGAACAGACATCTTGTTATAGAGCTGTTTTTTTGACTTTATAAGGTTAATCTTCGTTAACAAATTCTTTAGTTTTTTGTAGAATATCTGCTATTTTATCACGTGCTTTTTTATCTTTTTTTTCTAAAGAAGCTTTGGCATCTGCTATATCTTTTTGAATTTTATCCATGTATGGATTTATCTTAGTAGTAACATTTTTTTTGCTCTGGATATACCATTCATTTGCTTCTTCAAGATAAGCTTCTGCCTGAGTAAATGTTTCTTTTGATTGAGCAGCTATTTTTGCCTTCAAAAGGGCTTCTTCTGCTCTAAGTTTAGCATATTTACTATTGATTGTAGTAATATTTTTTTCTTTTATTATTTGAAATTTATCATTGTATTTTTTAGATATAATATTTGTTTCATTAGCAGCAGTAGATACATTATCTAAAGCATCTTTCTTTTTCTGTACAACACTATTTTTTGCTGTATTTACTTTGGTTTCCAGCAAATCAATTTCTGTTTTTGTTTTTTCATCAGCTGTTGATTTAGCTTCTGAAAGATACTTAATGGCATTGTCTAATTCTGCTTCTGTATTTTGTTTGGACTTGTTAATTTCAAGTGCAATTTGAGATTTTAATAGAGACACTCTTGCATTGGTCAAAGCATAATTTGTTTTTGCTTCTTGACTTGCTGATTCAGTTAGATCAGTAGTTTTAGTTTCAATGTTTTTTGTTTCTTTTTTAGTTTTATTTTTAAAATTAGTTAGGTCTTTTTTTACACTTTCTCCAGTATTTTGACACATTGTAAAAGTGAGTGCTACTGTCGATAACATTAAATAAGTTGATATTTTTTTTACTGTTTTTAATTTCATGATTTATTTTTTAAAGTTAATAATATATTTATGAATTTACTTTATTTGAAAGATTTTTTAACCAGTCAGAGACTTTACTAAGAGAGTGGCTTGTTAATTTTTTTGAATGGCTTTTTGCTAAGTTCATTAAATCTATTGCAGCATCCTTACTTTTGTCAGCGGTTTTATGCAAAGCATTTGAAATAGCTTCCGAAGTTTCATCTTTTTTTTCGGTAGCATAATCTTTTAATGCATCACCTATTGCATCGAGTTTGTTTTTTGTTTCTTTCTTGGTTTCATTAAGATTTTTAAGTGTAGCTTCCATTTGCTCTTTTGCTTTGTCTTCAATATTATCTATTGAGTGCTTAGCTCTATCTGCCGCATCATTAAAAAGCTCTTTTGCTTTTTCAGCAGATTGTTTACTTACTATTAAAGCATTTTCGCCTTTCTTTTTAGCAACATTAACCATAGTCTCAGATGATTTCTTCATCACATCTTCTATTTTAACACCCTCTTCTGTTAGTCTATCGGTATATTGTTGTCCCTTATCTTTAGCTTCATTTAGACCTTCATAAACACCATCAAGAGTGTCTTTTGTAATTTCTTTAATGGTTTCAGCTGTTTGGTTTTTAAGCGAAATAGATTTTTTAAATTCATCTCCGACAAATGTGATGATATCGTTTTTAATGTCTTGACTTTCAGTAGCTATTTTTACAATCCCTTTTTTTATTTTTTCTTTGGTTGTCATTTTATCCTCTTTTTTATTAGTATTAATAAAATAATAATGCAAAGATAGGATAGATCTAAATTATTAATTACCACCTAAGTTGCACAAACAAGAATTTATTTCAATAATTTTTATTGATATTGCTTAAAATGAGGTGGAGAAAATAATGGTATAGTTTTGACAAGATTACAATTATATTTATCTGGATTTACTCTTTTTATAATTTACAATAGGCAACAAGACTAAAGCAATTATTCCTGTAATAAGGTAAACATGATTAGTAGCTGAATGTGCCATTAACGAGAACACTTTTCCTACATCATTTTCGATTCCAAATAATAAAAGACATTGTATTACAACAAAATGCCATGCGCCCATTCCTGCCTGAATCGGTAGTAGAAATGCTAAAGTTGCTAATCCAAAGGTGAATGCTGCTGCTGTAAATCCTAAATGCTGTGTTGGGGGATATGCCAGAAAGAGTACATAAAGCATAAGAAACCAAAACACATAAATAAGAATAGACTGTGTAAAGTAAAGAAATTTGTTTTTTATATGAAAAATAGATGTAAAGCCCTTGCGTAATTCTTCTTTTATTTTCTTAATCTTATTTTTATATTTTCTGATTATAAAATATAAAATCACTAGACTTATGATAATAATTCCCGAAATTATCAAAATATTATAAATATTAACATCTAGCAAATTTACTTGTGGTAATTCAATAATTCTTTGAATCAATGGAAATTGCCAAATCAATAGAATTATAAAACTCAGAATTAGAATAATTAAGTCCGTTAAACGTTCAATCAGTGCTATTCCAACTAATGTTGATAAAGGTATTTTCTCGTATTTATTCACAACACCCAATCGTGCAAATTCTCCTCCACGAGGTATAATTTGGTTAGTAAAAGCAAGAATAAGCATTGCTAGAAACAAATTATAGAATTTTGGCGAATAATTCAATGGAACAAATAATGTTTTCCATCTATATGTCCTAACCAGCTGACTTAATAAATTTAATCCAACAGAAACGCCAATCCATAACCAACTAATCCTGTACAGTTCATTTTTAAGCTGTTCTATATCAGTACCTCTAAATACAAGCCAAATGAGCCCAATCCCTATTAAAAAAAATAATATGGATTGATAAATGCTTTTTTTATCCATTGTTTCTTAATAGAGTTTGAATTTTATCATTTAATTCGCTCTGAAGTTTTCTCATTGAATTTGTAATTTTTTTACTATGCTTATCAAGAGAGTTGTTTATTCTTTTCGTGATTAGGTCATAATTTTTTAATAGTGTAACGGCTATTTCTTGTCCCTCGCTTATAAACTCTTTCGTTGCCTTGGTTGGTGAAGCCTTGTCATACTTAGTTGGATGTGTTAAACCATCTAACAGCGTATATTTTATTCTTTTTCCATGTGCTTGAAAATAAAGATTTATATAGGTTTCTACACCAAAGCGTATATCTCGGATATTCTCTAGGATTGGCTCAATATCCTTTTTTAATAATGCTCGCTCACCAGTAAGACTTTTAAAGGGGTTTACTCTATAATCAATAAGTGTTTCTGAAGGTATTCCAAGTATCATATCCGCCTCTGGATTTTCATCAATTATGGGATTTAACAGTTGTTTGAAATGCTCTTCTTTAATATCCGAAATATCTGCATCAAAAAATAAAATCACTTCGTTTTGGGCATTTTCAACTCCCACTACCATAGCATTGCTTTTGCCTTTATTTTCGGATAAGCATATATTTTTAAAAGAGATTTCCTTATTAAGATTTTTTAAAATTTCTTCAGTTTTGTCTTTAGAACCATCATCAACAACTATAATTTCACTTTCCGGATTATACTCGCTACATTTTCTAACTACATTTTCAATGGTTTTTTCTTCATTGAAAGTACAAATAACAATACTTACTTTCTTTTTCATGGTATTTTAAATTTAAGTTTATAATTATAAATTGTTTGTTTTGGAAAAAGTAATTCTTCTGAATATGGTATTTCCCATAGGCACCAGTTCAATACTCTTCTTTTGATTCTTTTTATTTCTTAATGTTCCCTTTAGCTTAATTACCGGTTTATCCCAGGGATGCTGCATATCGGCATTAACGACAGAGGTGAATTTAAACTTATCGTTTGTGTTTAGTTTTAATTCCCATTCTTTTGAATTGTTTGCTTTAATGTTATACCTATAAAACCCACTATTTTGATGTTCTTTTACAGTTTTCTTGTTATAGTCAAAAGGTAAGGCATAAACCAAAGCTCCCCTTTTTAAATATGCACCTTTGTTTTTTACTGTTTTTGATGCCGGTTGATTTATACGTTGTATTTCAAAATTAAACTTGATATGCAATTTGTCGCCTTTCTTCCAAATTTTATTAATACTGATATTATCATTAGCTTCTGTTATTTCGGCTTTAGAAAGCAATTTGATATCAATGTTTTGGCAGCCATGTGGTTTTCTGATTATTAATAAAAACCTAAGTGGCTCGAAAGGGTTTACAGTAAATACGATTTCATCTGAAAATGGATAATCTGTTTCCTCGGTAATTTCTACGGCGATGTTGTGAATGTTTGTTTTAACTTTGCTTGGACCAAATAATACAGCAATAATTCCATCATTATTTATTGTTTTCATCCACATACCTTCCACATAATATGGCATTAATCTTCCCGCATTTAGTGTACAGCAGGCAGCGGCAATATGAGCAGCATCATACGATTCTCTTTTAAGCAGTTCCCATTTTCTTATACGAATCCGGTTGTCGCTGGTTAAATATGATACAGCAGATAAAACAGGAAAACGAGCTCCTTGTCCGGCATTAAATACCATTGTTTCAATTTTGTTGGCTAAATTTAGATTACCGGTAAACGAAATTATCTTGTTTAAGGGACTAATCATTTCTGTTATTCCGCAATATTCATATCGCTCATCGGCTGTGCCTTTCCTTCCTTTTATCCACTCGTCGCATCGCATGGCTCCACCAGGAGTTAAATGCGCATTTAATTTTTGAATTACATTTTTAGCAGCTTTCAATAACTTTTCTTCATTCTGTATGGAGGCTATAAATTCTGGTACAAATAAACCTTCGGCAATATGAGCGCCATGATTTTCAAAGAGTTTATTTTCGTTAAGTAAATTTTGTGTTTTTAAATCGTCATCACGAACATTTTCTTTATTAAAATCTTCATATAATTTAACCGAGAAATCTAAATATTTTTTATCACCGGTAATGCGATATAACCACTCAAGATTTTCAAAAAAACCAATTCCATGGCTTACGCCTCCTCCCGGAGAGTTTACTGCAAAATAATTTTTGGTTTTGTAATGTTCTATAATTAAATTTGTTGCTTTTTTAACTGTTTCTAAAACATCATTGTCACCAGTAAATTCATAATAAGACTGCAGAGCTATCAGCATTCTACTCGAGGTCCATAATTCTCCATTGCCTTTTTTATGATTAAATCTACATCCTACTTCCTTACAGTCTTTGTATATCCCAATGTAGCTATTATTTTGCGTAATTTCTTTTAATTCATTTTTCCATTCTTTAGATTTATCAATATATTCTTTATTGTTGGTTAAAAACGCCATTCGAATAACGGCATCTTTCCAATATCCTTCATGTTCTCCGCTCCACCATTCTTTTCTGAAGTTAAATCTCCGTTTGCTTATGTTATCATGTTTGATAAAAACATTGTGGGTGACTGTTGGATGAACCTTATCGTACTGACCGATATATCCATGGGTTAAATCGCGGTGCAATTGTTCTTTTATCCAAGCTTTTGGTTCAATGCTGCCGGTATTTAAAATCTTGTATTTATATATGTTATCCAACATAATTTTCGCTATTTAGTCTTATAGATTATTTACTCTATATATTTATTTTGGCCAATGATTATCAATATATTTAGTAGCTTCTTCAATATTCAGTTCACGAGTGCTAACACCTGCACGAATATAAAATTTTGTACTGCCTTCTTTTTTTACAAAAACGGGTCTTGACGCTGGCAGAATAATTAATCGACAGATATCTTTATTGTCTTTTGAATGAAAAATAACATGGACATAATTAGACAAATCAGTACCCAGATTAGTTGATATT